>DATLLQ010000202.1:0-3872 GCA_035537775.1 Vicinamibacterales bacterium
CGCGACTACAGCGCAGCGCCGACGTGCGCCACGTGTCACATGAGCGCGAATCTCCGGAACGGCATGAAGATCACCCACGACCCGGGAGAGCGGATCTCGTGGACCAACCGACCGCCCGTCAGCCTCGTGATGGATACCGACGCGACTCACGCCGTGGTCACCGAAATCGATCCGGAGAAGCGCCGGGCCGCCATCGCCGACACCGCCGACGCCAAACGCAACCGGATGAAGCAGGTGTGCTCGACGTGCCACACTGCTGACTACATCAACCTCTTCTACCGGCAGTACGACGATCTCGTCATTCACTACAACGAGAAGTTCGCCAAGCCCGGCCAGGCGATCATGAGCGCGCTCGCCTCGAACAGCCTCATCACGAAGACGCAGTATGACGAGCAGATCGAGTGGACGTGGTACTACCTCTGGCACCACGAGGGACGACGTGCGCGCATGGGCGCGTCGATGATGGCGCCCGATTACACCCAGTGGCACGGCCTGTTCGAAGTGGCGGAGCGCTTCTACATGAAGCTGATTCCCGAGGCGCGTGAGATCACTGCTGCCGCGACGCGCGCTGGCCGCGGCGAGCCGGCGCGACAGGTCAACGCCGTCATCGACGAGATTCTCGGCCGGCCGGAGCATCAGTGGCTGCAGAAGGGCGCCGAAGAACAGGCTGATGCCATCAACCGCGAGATGCAGCGCCGCTACGGTCAGACGAGGCAGGAGCGATGACGACAATCGACCGGCGGGCGTTTCTCGAGCTCGCGAGTGTCGCAGTCCCCGCCGTGGCGGCTTTCTCCTGCGCCGATCGTGACGAAGCCGCGCGCATTGGCAGCGGCGTGCCCGTTGATCGCGGATCAGTGAAATGGGACAAGGCGCCCTGCCGGTTCTGTGGCACCGGGTGCGGCGTCATGGTCGGTGTCGAGCAGGGGCGGGTCGTCGCCGTCCGGGGCGATGAAGCCAGCCCGGTGAATCGCGGGCTGCTCTGCGTGAAGGGCTATCACCTGCCGGGACTCTTGTACGGTGCCGACCGGCTGCTCTACCCACAGCGCCGCAACGCGGACGGCTCGCTGACGCGCCTCTCGTGGGATGAGGCGCTCGACCTCGTCGCCAGGCGGTTTGGCGAGACGCTCAAGGAGTCCGGTCCGGACGCGGTGGCGATGTACGGCTCCGGTCAATGGACCGTCTTCGACGGATACGCGGCGCAGAAGTGGGTCAAAGGCGGTCTGCGCAGCAACAACCTCGAACCCAATGCCCGCCTGTGCATGGCGAGCGCGGTCTCAGGCTTCCTCACGCAGTTCCAGAGCGACGAGCCGATGGGCTGCTATCAGGACCTGGAGGCAGGGGACGACTTCGTGCTCTGGGGCAACAACATGGCCGAGATGCACCCGGTGCTCTTCAGCCGCATCCTCGAGACGAAGCGGCAGAAGCCGGGCACGCGCGTCGTTGATATCGCCACGCGGCGCACGCCCACGACCGACTATGCCGACCTGCACGTGCTCTTCAAGCCGGGCACCGACCTCGCCCTCGCCAACGGCATCCTGCATCTGCTCCTCGCCGAGGGCCGCATTCAACAGGCGTTCATCGACGAGAACGTGGTGTTCCGGCGCGGCATCGAGGATGTCGCGGTGATCGGCTACGGCTGCTACGACGCGCAGGCCGAACGATACACCTTCGAAGACAGGGCGCGCCCGAGCAGCATTGACGAGCTGCGCACGTTTCTCGCCGACTACGCGCCCGATCGGGTCCGCGAGATCACCGGGGTCCCGGTCGAGCAGATACGAGCGCTGGCGTCAATCTACGGAGACCTGTCGCGCGGCACCGTCAGCCTGTGGTGTATGGGCGTGAATCAGCACGTGCGCGGCACGTGGATGAACAACCTGATCACCGATCTGCACCTCATCACCGGCAAGATCTGCCGGCCCGGCTCCAACCCGTTGAGCCTGACCGGGCAGCCGAGCGCGTGCGGGACTGCGCGCGAAGTGGGCACCGCGAACAACAGACTTCCGGCCGACATGGTGGTGACCAATCAGGAGCATCGCGCCGAGGCCGAACGCATCTGGAAGCTGCCAGCCGGCACCATTCCCGCCACGCCCGGGTATCACGCCGTCGACATGTTCCGTGCGCTGAAGCGCGGCGATGTCAAAGCGCTGTGGATCCAGACGACCAATCCGTGGGTGACGCTCCCGAACCACTCGCGCTTCGAGCGCACTCCCACCGACGGCCGCTTCATCGTCGTCAGCGATATCTATCCAACGCCGACGACAGCCATCGCCGACCTGATTCTGCCGGCTGCGGCCTGGGTTGAGCGTGAAGGCATGTTCGGCAATACCGAGCGGCGGACACAGCATTGGAAGAAGATGATCGATCCGCCGGGCGAAGCCCGCGAGGACGCGTGGCAGGTGATACAGGTGGCCAAACGCATGGGCATGGGTCATCTCTTTCCCTGGCCGGACGACAACTGGCACGAGCCGATGTTCGAAGAGTAC
Organism: Vicinamibacterales bacterium; assembly: GCA_035537775.1. Taxonomy (GTDB): domain Bacteria; phylum Acidobacteriota; class Vicinamibacteria; order Vicinamibacterales; family UBA2999; genus Gp6-AA40. The sequence continues at coordinate 2,484 of DATLLQ010000202.1, forward strand.
CGATCGTTCGGGCTCGGGCACGGCAAGGATCTGGCGAGCTACAGCGAGCTCACGCGCACACGCGGCATGCTCTGGCCGGTTGTGAACGGCAAGGAGACACCGTATCGCTACACCGCGGGTTATGACCCGTACGTGAAGAAAGCCAGCGGAGCACACTTCTACAAAGCGGTGGACTACGGCGAAAAGGCCGCTTTCTTCATCCGGCCGTACCATCCGCCGGCCGAGGTGCCGGACCAGGCCTATCCCTACTGGCTCACGACCGGCCGTGTGCTCGAGCACTGGCACAGCGGCTCGATGACCCGACGGATCCCACAGTTGCACCAGGCTGTGCCCACCGCGTATGTCGAAATGAACCGTGCCGACGCCGACCGCGAGGGACTCAAGAAGGGTGACCGTGTGAAAGTGGCGAGCCGCCGGGGAACCCTCGAGCTGACCGTCGAAGTGGACGGGCGCGGGCGTCCGCCGCGCGGTACGGTCTTCGTGCCGTTCTTCGACGAGTCGTACCTCGTGAACGTCCTCACCCTGGACGCGATGGACAACATCAGCAAGCAGCCGGATTTCAAGAAATGCGCGGTTCGCCTGCAGCGCGTCTAGCGGCGCTCCTCGGGATGCTGGCACTCGGGGCAGCCGCAGCCTGCGGACGAAGCTCGCCCGCACCGGCCGTCGCGCGCTCGACTGGCGAGCGGGCGAACGGCCGGGCCTACGATGGCGCGCCTCCAACGATTCCCCACGACGCGTCCATCGGTGCGTGCGTGACCTGCCACGACGGCGACGGCACCGTTATCGATGGTGTAGGTATCGCACCTGCCGCACCGCACGGCGACGACGCCGCGGCCGGCAACATGCGACAGTGTCGTCAATGTCATGTGCCTCGATTCGGGCAATCGCTGCTCGTCGCGTCTCGCTTCACCGGCCTTCCACAGGGGCCGTGGCGCGGGCGACGCGCCACGCCAGGCGCACCACCGACGATTCCTCACACCCTGCAACTGCGCGAACAGTGCGCCGCCTGCCATGCCGGTCCGGCCGCGCGTGCGGAGATCCGCACGATGCACCCCGAGCGCGCACGATGCCGCCAATGTCACGTGCCCGACGAGCCTCCACTGTCCTGACGTGACGGTCTCGGCCACACGACTCACGCGGACGTGGCGCCGGATGCTCGTGTTCGGGTTGATCGGCCTGGCCGCTGATCGGGCACATGCCGGCCAGGCGACGCCGGCACAACCCGCTGCGACGTGGAGCGTTTCAGCCGTCAACCTGACGCGAGTCGAGTCGTGGCGCTACTTCGAGCCACCGCCCGGAGGTGGAGAGCCCGACTACTCGTTCCTCGGCAACCGCCTGCGTGTCGAGGCTCGAGGGCGCTGGCGGCGAGCAGAGGTCACGCTCGCCGCG
>DATLLQ010000203.1:0-3277 GCA_035537775.1 Vicinamibacterales bacterium
TCCCGCCGCCGGCACAGGCAGACCTGTGCCCGGCTCGCGGGGCCGAACGGCTCCCGCCCGAGATCGCCGAACCGGTTCACGAGCTCGAGGCCGGCGGCCGCCAGCAGCAACGGCAGCTCCTGCGGAAAAATGCTCCTGAGGACCATCGGCACGACCCAGGCGTCACGGACGTGCGGGGTCGAGATGTACCAGGTCGCGTTATTCACCTGGGTCGAGGAATCGTAGTCGCACGTTCCCTCCACGCAGAGCCGGCCGAAGGTCACGGTGTCCTCGTCCATGACGGGGAACCGCTGCCCGGGGGACCTGTTCAGCAGCGTCAGGCTGGGCGTGAACACATCGAACGCGAAGATGCCACCCGGAGCCAGGTGACGCCTGGCAGTCGCAAACGCCGCCACCAGGTCCGCGTTCGTGAGCAGGTGCAGCAGCGAGTTGCGGGCGACGAAGACCAGTCTGAAATCACTGTCCAGCGCGAAATGGCGCATGTCCGCCTGGATGAACCCCACGGGCGCGCCGAGTCCTGACGCGCGCCTTTTCGCGACCTTCAACATCGCGTTCGACTGATCGAGGCCCACGGTCGGACGGCCGTCCAGCGCAATCGGAATCGTCAGCTGCCCGGTCCCGCAGGCGAGCTCCAGCACGTTGCCGCCCTGCTGTCGCGCGAGCTCCCGATAGAACGTCAGGTGCGCGCTGACAGGCAGGAGCGCATCGAACAGGTCCGGGTGATCGTAGAAATCCGAGAGTTCCATGGTCGATATCGAGAGATGGTCCGCTAGCACGTCCAGTCCTTGCCTTTTGACGCTCCAGTGGTTCCAAGGGTTGGCAGACTGCGGTGATGTCATGGATATACGGAGAATCGAGCACTTTGGGTGCACGGGTGTTTCACGACCCACTCCGTTGGACACCGGTTTCTTCTTTGCAGCCTCAGGTTCATGTGAGGGTCCTGGTGATCGACGTCGGCGGCACAGGTGTGAAGTTCCGCCTGTCCGGCGCAGATGAGATCCGGCGGTTCCGTTCAGGTCGAGGCTTGATCCCGGACGACCTGGTGGAGCGAGTGAAGGAGCTGACGACCGACTGGCAGTACGACCTGGTGTCGATCGGGTATCCCGGTGCCGTTACACGCGGGCAGACGATTGGCGAGCCGCCCAACCTCGGCGGCGGCTGGGTTGGATACGACTTCTCCGCTGCGTTCAATCGTCCAGTCAGAATCGCCAACGACGCCGTGCTGCAAGCGCTTGGGGCCTATCGCGACGGGCGGATGCTGTTTCTCGGCCTCGGGACGGGCGTCGGATCGGCTCTTGTATCCGAGCACGTGCTGATTCCGCTGGAGCTTGGATCTCTTCCATACCGGAACGGACGCGTCACCGACCACCTGGGCCGGGCGGCGCTCGATGCACACGGTCCTGTCACGTGGCAGAAGGCCGTCAGGGAGATCACGCCGTTCCTGCGCGCCGCGCTCGCGGCTGACTATGTGGTGCTCGGCGGCGGCAACGGCCGCAAGGTTCACCCGCTCCCGCCCCACACCTTCCGGGGCGGGCGGCACGATGCGTTCGATGGCGGCGTCCGCCTGTGGGAAGAGCACATCGAACCACACGATTCCGAGCCGCGGCACGTCTGGAGGGTTGTGCGATGAAGTTCGAGGCGCTGGCGACAGACTACGACGGCACCATCGCGTTCGAAGGGCGTGTCGATGACGCGACAAGAGAGAGCCTTCGGCGCGCCCGCGATGAAGGGCGCCGATTGATCCTGGTCACCGGCCGCGAGCTGCCGGACCTGTTCAACACCTTCGACGGCGTCGACCTGTTCGACCGGGTCGTCGCCGAAAACGGCGCGGTGATCTACAACCCCGCGACGCGCGCCGTGGAGATCCTCGCCGCGGCTCCTCCGCCGGCGTTCGTCGAGCAGTTGTCAGGCCAGAACATCCCGCTCTCGGTTGGCCATGCGATTGTGGCAACCGTGGAACCGCACGAGCACGCGGTCATCGCCGCCATCCACGACCTGTCGCTCGACTGGCACGTGATCTTCAACAAGGGCTCGGTCATGGCGCTGCCGTCGAGCGTCACGAAGCTCAGTGGCCTGGACGCCGCGCTGGCATCGCTCGGCGTCTCGACCGAGGCCACGATCGGCATCGGCGACGCCGAGAACGATCTCGTGTTCCTGAGGTGCTGCGGGCTGGCGGCCAGCGTGGCCAACGCGCTGCCGGCTGTCAGGGAGCTCACCGATCTCACCACAATGGAGTCACGCGGCGCAGGCGTCTCGGAGCTGATCCAGCAGTGGCTTACGGGCGCCCTCGAGAACATCCCGCGCAATCCCGCCAGAAAAACGGACGCAGGCCTGTGAGATTTTCCGGGGCATGGAGCTTGCTCCGTTCGCTGCGGAGGCAAGCGAATGGGTCAGAGACCTGAGCATGACGATCGAGACGAAGACGTCCGGGCAGATACTCCAGACGAGCGGATGAAAGAGGACTCAGAGCAGGACTCGGAGCAGGAGGAACGGCCGTCCGGGCAGAGTCAAGGTACGCCGATGAAGGGCACTGACACGCTGGCCACAACCGACGTCAGGATTATCGACCGCGAGAAGGGCAAACGGACGACGATGTGATCAGGCGTCCGGTAGACGATCCTCGAGCGCAGCTGCCACCGCGTGAACGTCCGTCTCCTGCACCAGCTCCTGGAGACGTTCGTCACGCGGGGAGACCTCGACCCCCTGCGCTTCGCAGAGCCGCCGCACCATCTGAAGAATGGCGGTCAGTTCCTGCTCCGCGAGCATGTCCACCTGCAAATCCAGGTGCGCACGCTTCTCCGCCTGCCGTGTCATCCGGTTCTGAGACATCAGCACGAACACGGAGAGGAAGATAGCCTCGAGCGACACGACAAGCGTCAGGAAGTTGAACGGGAACGGGTCGAACGGCTCGACGATGGGCAGCGTGCGCGTGTTCACGAGCAGCCAGGCCGCAAAGACGAGCAGGTGGATGAGAGCGAACGGCGCGCTCCCCATCGCCCGGCTGATGGCGTCGCTGATCCGGTCAGCGGCGCTGCGCCGATGAAGCGCGCGCTGCTCCAGGTCGGCGATCGCGCGAATGTTTTCGCGGAGTACATCCCCGGCGGCGGTATCGGCCGTTCGACACGCCTCGGTCGGCAGCTCTGCCTTGTTCCTCCCGGCCATGCCAGGAGAAATGCAGAATCGGTTCCGTCTCTTCCAGGAATGACAGCTATCGGTAGTGGCCGGCGGCGGATTTCCGGGTGGGCCGATCGGGCCTGACGCGGAAAGCAAGGCTGAT
>DATLLQ010000204.1:0-4250 GCA_035537775.1 Vicinamibacterales bacterium
CTCGGCCGCCCAGGGTGTGTACGGGAGGCCACCCTCCATGTTGCCACCGGCCTCGAAGAACGTGGCCACGGGCGGCCCCTTCGGGTCGTAAGGGAATGCTGCGGTTGACGGCTCGAGCGATACGCCACCGCGGCCAGCGCCGCCAACCGGAGGGCCTCCGCCCGAGGTGGGCCCAGGTCCGCCTGCAGCGGCCGACGCTTCGGCTGCGGCAGGTGCGGCAGGCTGGCCCTGTCGCCCACCTTCACCCTGACGCCCGCCAGCCCCCCGTCCGCGGGGCGCTGCGCTGTTCGCCCGCATCCACATCCCTGAGAAGTCAGGCTTGCCATCCGCCATCCGCGGTGCCGGCGCGTCATATCGAATCTCCCCCTTCGCATCGCGGGGCACGGACGGCCGTTCGGGGACCTTCCCCCACTGCGCGGCCACGCTCACAGAGCCGGCCACAACCAGACACAGGACGAGCAGCTTCACGTCATTCCCTCCACAGGCTGAATCGAGGCGCCGACAATACTACCGTCGCAGGGCTCTGGTTGTTTCACCTCGGGCATGTGCGACGATGACCGTTCACAATGCGTGCGGAACGGCTCGACGACCGCGTTGTCAGGCAGCTTTACCGGCAATCGAACGCCGAGCGCTGGGGACTCACCGTCGACCGGTTCAGGTTTGCGCTTGAAGAAAGCGTCGCCAGAGCGCAACAGGCCCATGGTGACGTCGAGCGGTATCTGACCGCGCTCCATCTCGAGGACCTGGCACTCGCCGCCGCGTGCGCGGACGGCGTCGAAACGGCGTGGGACCACTTCGTCCGCGAGCATCGCCCCGTGCTCTATCGCGCCGCAGATGCCATCGACCGGACGGGCGCGGCGCGAGAAGCGGCGGACTCCCTCTATGCGGAGCTGTTCGGGCTGACCGAACGCGAGGGCGAGCGCCGTTCGCTCTTCCGCTATTTCCACGGCCGCAGCAGCCTGGCGACCTGGCTCCGCGCGGTTCTGTCGCAGAGATACGTGGACAGCATCCGCCGCACTCGAAGGCTCGAGCCGCTGCCGGACGAGGATGCTGCCGACGCGCTCCCCTCGAGAACGCAGCAGACGCCGGAGCCGGATCGTCATCGATTCGTCTCGGTGATCGCTGCCGCAATCGCGGCCGCGGTCGGCCGCCTGGACGCGAGAGATCGGCTTCGACTCGCCTGCTACTATGCCCAGGACCTCACGCTGGCGCAGATTGGCCGGCTGCTTCGCGAACACGAGGCGACGGCGTCGCGCCATCTCGCAAAGAGCCGCCGGGCTATCCGGGAGGATGTCGAGCGGCAGCTCAGGGGACAGGGACTGAGCGAGGCCGAGGTCGAGGAGTGCTTCGCTTCAGTGGCCGCGGACCCTGGTCCTTTGAATGTCTCGAACCTTCTCGAGGCTGGCCGCAAGACTTCGCTGGAGGATCGTTCTACGTAGGGGCGCCGGTGGAGAAACAGAACAGGCACAGCCAGCGCGAGGCGTCGATAGACCGCATTCTCCGGAGCAGCCTTCGGTCCGGGCAGACTGCGTCCAGCGCCTGTGTCGGCCCTGAGGTCATTGCTGCGTGGACCGAGGGGACGCTGCCGGCCGCCGAAGCTGCCGCGGTTGAAGCGCACCTCTCCAGCTGTGCTTCGTGCCAGGAAGTGCTTGCCGTCTTCGCACGCACCGAACCACCCGCGGCCCAACCCGAATCGCTCTGGCAGCGCTGGCACATGCGATGGGTGGCCCCCATCGCCGTTGCCGCCACCGCCGCCGTTATCTGGGTCGCGATTCCGGACGAAGGCCGCCGCCTCGACGACGCGTTTGACAGGGTGCAACCGACTGCGCCGCGTGAGCAACCGGCGCAACCGAACGTTGCTGCACTTCAGGAAAAACCTGCGGAAGAGATCTCATCTGCGCCGAAACGCGAAAAGAACGAAGCGAAGTCCAGCCCCGAGTCGAGCCGCCTGGAGGCGCGAGCCGATCAGCAATCCGCCAATGCGCCGGCGGCTCGCGAGCGAGAGCAGGACGCGGCCTCACCGCCGGTCGCCTCACCCGCCGCTGCAGTACCCCAGCAAGAACCTCGGCCTCTGGCGGACACGGCCGCAGGGGCCGTGCGACAGAGTCGCGAAGCGTTCGCGCAGCCCGTCGAGGTTGTGTCTCCCGATCCGAAGATCCGCTGGCGGCTGCTTCCCGACGGGCGGTTGGAACGTTCAACCGACGCGGGTAAGACGTGGGAGCCGGCGACCCTCCCGCCGAACGTGCGGGCGACCGCCGTGCGCGCCCTTACCGCAACGGCGGTCGTCATCACCGCCGCCGATGGCCGCGAGTTCCGTTCCGACGACCAGGGCAAGTCCTGGAATCCCGTTCAGCCATAACGACTTAGCTCGGCCCTGCAAGGAATCTCCGCTCGCCCGTTCTACGGACAGGAGGAGCACTGATATGTCTGTCCGTTTCTGGCTTGCGGTCCCGGCCCTGGCGCTCACTGGCGCACTCGCGACCCACACCACTGAATCACCTGCGCTCGCCGCCCCGGCCCCGGCGCAGGACGCTTCGACAATCGACGACCAGACGGAGCTGGCCGTCACGGTCTACAACTCCGATCTGGCGCTGGTGCGCGACGTCCGCACCCTTCAGCTGCCGCGCGGCGTAACTGATCTGCGATTCATGGACGTCGCCGCCACCGTCAACCCGGCTACCGTGCACTTCCGCTCGCTGACCGAGCCGGCGCGGCTCAACGTCCTCGAGCAGAACTACGAGTACGACCTGCTCGAGCCGGACAAGCTCCTGCGCAAGTACGTCGGTCGCGACGTCACGCTGGTCCGCAGGCGGCAGGACGGCGGCACGGTGCGCGAGGAGGCGATCACCGCGCGTCTCCTCAGCTACAACAACGCCCCGGTCTGGCAGATTGGCGGAGAGATCGTCACCGGCCTCAGCGCGGATCACATTCGATTCCCGGAGCTGCCGGGCAATCTGTTCGCCCGGCCCACGCTGATCTGGTCGCTGAACAACGAGGGCGGTACGCGGCACCGCGTCGAGGCGTCCTATCTGGCCACGAAGCTGTCGTGGAACGCCGACTACGTCCTGACCGTCGCGCGCGACGACAGGAACGCGGACATCGACGGCTGGGTCACGGTCACCAACGGCAGCGGAACGTCGTTCCGCAACGCCTCGCTGCAACTCGTCGCCGGCGAGCTCAATCGCGTGCGGCAGATGTTCGACAGGGCGGAAGGGGACCTCATGAGCCCGCGCGCGGCGGTGGCGCAGGAGCGGATGGCACAGGAGTCGTTCTCCGACTACCACCTCTACACGCTGCCGAGGAAGACGACGATCAACAACAGCCAGACGAAGCAGGTCAGCATGCTGGGCGCGAGCGGCTTCGACATCGCCAAGCGCTACGTTGTCAACGGCCAGGCGTTCTACTACCGGAACGTCCAGAACCCAGGCGCGCCGATCAAGGACGTCGTCCAGGTGTTCTATCAGTTCAAGAACGACACGAAGGCGGGTCTGGGCCTGCCGATGCCGGCAGGAACGGTCCGCGTGTATCAGGCCGATTCGAAGGGCGGCCTGCAGTTCGTCGGTGAGGATCGCATCGGTCACACGCCGAAGGACGAGACGCTGAAGCTGAAGATCGGCAACGCGTTCGACGTGGTCGCCGAGCGGAAACAGCTCGACTTCCAGAAAATCGCGACGAACGTCTACGAGGTCGAATACGAAGTCGTGGTTCGCAACCACAAGACGACGCCGATCAACGTGGAAGTGAACGAACCGATCGGCGGGACCTGGCGAATCGTGCGATCGACACACGAGGCAACGAAAACCGACGCGTGGGCGGCCCAGTTCAACCTCCCCGTCGGCGTGGACGGGACCACCCGCCTGAACTACCGCGTCCGGGTCACGTATTGAGGCGTAGAATCCGTTTATGCAGAAGACGATCGCGATAGGTCTGAGTCTTGGCGTCCTGCTCGTGGGGGCGACGGTGGCACTGACCGGACAGGCCAGATCAGCGGAGACGGCCCCCGCGCCAACGTTCTCGAAGGACGTGGCGCCGATCGTCTACAAGAACTGCGTCGGCTGTCATCGGCCGGGCGAATCCGCACCGATGTCGCTCCTCACCTACGCCGACGCGCGCCCGTGGGCGCGGGCCATGAGCCGGCGTGTCACGGAAGGCTCGATGCCTCCGTGGCACGCCGATGCGCCAACCGGCACGTTCGAAAACGAGCGCGGGTTGAGCGCGGATGAGAAAGCGGTGATCGCACGCTGGGCCGA
>DATLLQ010000205.1:0-41839 GCA_035537775.1 Vicinamibacterales bacterium
TCGTTCACGATCGAAAGGTAACAGGGGCACGGGAAACGCTTAGCGCATGGACCTCAAACAGCACATTCGCCACGTTCCGGATTTTCCGAAAACCGGCATCCTCTTCTACGACATCACAACGCTGCTGCGAGACCCGGTGGGCTTCAAGGCCACGGTCGATTTGCTCGCCACTCCGTACGAAGGGCAGGGCATCGACGCCGTGGTCGGGATCGAGAGCCGCGGCTTCATCCTCGGGGCCGCGGTGGCGCAGCGGATTGGCGCCGGCTTTATTCCGATTCGAAAGCCGGGGAAGCTCCCGGCCAAGGCGATCAAGGAGACCTACGACCTCGAGTACGGCAAGGACGCGCTCGAGATTCATGAAGACGCGGTGGCACACGGTCAGCGCATCCTCATCGTGGACGACGTGCTGGCGACTGGGGGAACGGCGGCGGCGGCGGTACAGCTGGTCAGGAAGCTGGGAGGGGAGCTTCACGGGCTGGCGTTCCTGATCGAGCTGCTCTTCCTGAACGGCAAGCAGAAAGTCGCCGGGGAGAACGTCTACTCCGTCTTGAAATACTGAGCTTGGGCCTTGGGCCTCGGGCCCTGGGCCTTCTAGAATGGAGCATCCGTCCCCGTAGCTCAGATGGATAGAGCGCGCGCCTCCTAAGCGCGAGGCCGGCAGTTCAATTCTGCCCGGGGACGCCAGCCTCAACAGCGATGAGCACATCACAGGCCATGAGACCTGCCGCGTGCTTCTGACGCGGCTCCGGCCAATCACGCTCCAGCGACTGGGCCTCGCGGCCGGTATTGCAGTGCTCGCAGGCGCGTGGACCGCTTACATGCGCCTGTCCTATCCCGCGAGTCCGTCGGACCTGGACATCATCCTGCTCGGCACCAAGGCCTGGCTCGCCGGAAACAACCCCTACACCACCGTCATCGTCGGTCCGCCGGGGGAGCAGATTCCCCTCATGTACCCGTTCCCGGCGATGCTGCTGTTCGTCCCGTTCATCGCCATCCCGGCGCCATGGGTGGATGTGCTCTGGACCGTCGCGGGCTCTGGGTTTCTCGTGTGGGCTCTCACGTCCGAACGGTTGTTGTCACCGCCATTGGCGATGTTCATCGCGACGCCGTTCATCCTGGCGATCCAGGCGTCGCAATGGACACCGCAGCTCCTGGCGGCCACGCTTCTGCCATGGGGCGGCTGGCTCTTCGCGTGTAAACCCACCACGGCGCTCTGGCTGTTTGCGTACCGGCCAACCTGGCGGCATGTGATCACGGGAGGGATCGCCGTCCTCATCAGCCTCGCCTTCTGGCCTACATGGCCGCTGGAGTGGCGGGCCGTGCTCGGCAGGGTCACCGTCGCTGCACCGGTGACGGTCTTTGGCGGTGCGCTCGCACTCCTGGCCCTGCTGCGGTGGCGACGGCCCGAGGCGCGCCTACTGGTCACGATGGCGGTGGTGCCCCACTCGCCGATCATCTACGAGGCCCTTCCGCTGTTCCTGGTGCCCGCCACCTGGGCCGAAGCCGGCATCCTCTGGGCCGGAACGGTTGCGGCGGTGATTCTCCACGACGCCTTCGGCCCCTACCCGACGGCGGCTGCATGGCTCGCCAGTAGCGGCCGGGCTATCGTATGGTGTGTGTATCTGCCTGCCCTGATAATGATTCTGAGGCGTCCGAATGTGTTCCCGGGCCCTCCGCTGGCGGAACCGGCGAGCCCTGTGTCCCTATCGCGAAGGAGTGAAAGTGAAGCGCCTTGAACGGAAACATCTGAAAGAAGACGAACTGGCGCACTCGCTGCGAAAGGCACGCGAGATCGTCGAGCCTCGGCAGGACACGCTGAAGAAGCTCGGAATCGCAGCCCTCGTTCTCGTCATCGTCGGCGTCGGCTACGGTGTGTGGCGCGAATGGAACTCGTCGCGGGGACAAGAGGAGCTCGCCGAAGCTCTCGTCGCGCTCAACGCGGAGGTCGTCCCGGCCGGAGTGGAAGGTGCGGAAGGTCTTCCCGCGGCCGCGTCGCTGGCGGCCACCGGAACGTTCGCTACGGAGCAGGCCAAGCTCACGGCAGCTCTTCCCAAGCTGAAGGCGGCGGCGGATGCGTATCCCGGCAGTCCGGCGGGAATCCAGGCCCGGTACTATCTGGCCGGCGCGCTCGCCGCTCTTGGCCGGAACTCCGAGGCGATGACAGAGTTTGAAGACGTCATGAAGCGGTCGGGGAACAGCCTGTACGGCCGCATGGCGCAGATGGGCAAAGCAGAGACTCAGGCGAACGCCGGCCAGCTCGACGCGGCGATCGGGACGTTCAAGAGCCTGGCGGCTGCGAACCACGACGACCTTCCGGCGGACGCGATCCTGATCTTCCTTGGTCGTGCCTACGTCCAGAAGGGGAACCGCGAGGAGGCGCGCAAGGCCTTCGCGGAAGTCGTCGACAAGCATCCCGATTCGCCCTACACGTCCGAGGCGCGTACCGAACTGGAGAACCTGAAGGGCTGAGCGGCGGTTACTCCCGCCGCACGTCCTTGAGCATCGACATGTCGATGCTCGGCGAGAGGTGCAGGCCGTCGAGGTTCTTCCGGGCGACGGCCACGTTCACACGATTCCAGATTGGAATGTAGACGGCGTCTTCCGCGATGATCCGCTGCGCCGCGCCGTAGAAGGACTTCCGCTCCTGCTCGTCCACGGCCGCGCTCGCGCGATCGATCAGGCGATCGACCTCGGGATTCACGTAGTGCCCACGATTGAATCCGACAGGTGGCACCTGGGTCGAGTGAAAGACCCGGCGCAGGATGTCGGGATCGATCACCGCGCCTCCGACCCACTGCAGCGACATCATCTGGAAATTGCCCTTCAGGATGTCGGCGAAGACCGTCGCGAACTCATAGGCACGGACGTCGAGGTCGATGCCCACTCGCCTGAGGTCCTGCTGAATGACGGTGGACTGAAGCCGGACTTCCTCGTTGGTCGAGATCTTCAACGAGAGCCGCAGCCGTGGCAGCGGGCCGTCGCCGTCCGGGTCGGGGTATCCCGCTTCGTCGAGCAGCTGCTGCGCCCGTGTGGGGTCATGGGTGAAGGTGAAGATCCCGGGCTCGTACGCCCACGCCTGCGGAGGCAGCAGCCCGGTCGCAGGGTGTGCAAGATCGCGGCGAAGGTACTTCACGATCGCGTCGCGATTGGTCGCATACCCGATTGCCTGCCGGACGCGCCGGTCGGCGACGACCGGATCCCGCATGTTGAATCCGAGATACGAGAAGTCGAGACCGGGTGAGCGGACGATCGTGTAATCGCCGCTCTTTTCCATCTGGTGGACGATGTCCGGCGGTATGTCGTTGACGATCACGTCAGCGGTTCCCTTGCGCAGTTCGAGTCCGCGCATGGTGTCGTCGGGGATCACCTTGAACAGGACGCCCGCGTTTCGTGGCTTCCCGTTCCAATAGCCGTCGAACGCCTTCACCTCCACCTGGTCGTCCGTCGCGTAGCGTACGAACCGGTACGGCCCCGTTCCGTTCGGCGCGCGCGCGAGTGTCGCCTCGTCCGCACCGTCCGGGATGATCGGCACCGGCACCAGGTTCGTCACCGGAAAGGACGGGAAGGGCGCCTTCAGCTCGAACGCCACTGTGTAATCGTCGAGCGCCCGCACGCTCGTCATGGACGTGAACGCGCCCTTGAACGGCGAGACGAAGTCGGGATCCAGAAACCGGCTGTAGGTGTAGACGACGTCGCGGGCGGTCATCTCGTGTCCGTCGTGAAACTTGACGCCGCGCCGGAGGTGGACGGTGTACGTCTGCGAATCCGGCGTCTCCACGCGTTCCGCCAGCCGCGGGTGAGCGCGAAGATCGTCGCCGGTCTCCATCAGCGTGTCGTACATCAGCTGGCCGACACGGGCAGTGCCTTCGTCGTTGGCCTTGAGCGGATGGAGGCTGTTGGGCCCGACGCGGGCGGCGATGACGATTACATTGGGATCAACCGGCTGTTCCTGACGGCCGCAGCCGTGGAGCCATGCGGACAGGATGCAGATCGCAGGCAGAACCCGCCATAACACCTGCTTCCTCCTCGCGCTCGCGGTCTGCATGCTGAATTCAGATTCCAGCATTTATGAGTCTTCAGCAAGTCGCTTCAGCTCGGCCAGCAGCTCGAGCGCCTGCCGCGGCGTCACATCATCCACGTCGATCGCCTTGAGCCGCTGAATCGCGGCCTCGTGTTCGACCTGGAGCTGATCGGCGGGCGGAGCAGCAAACAGCCCTAGCTGGCTCGTTCGTGGATCTCCAGCGGCACCGGACAGCGTCGGACGGCCGCCTCGTGAGAGCTCGTCGCGCTCGAGGCCGGTCAGGATCTCCTTGGCGCGTGCCACCACGGGAGCAGGCAGCCCCGCCAGCCGCGCCACCTGGATTCCGTAGCTGCGGTCGGATCGGCCGCTCACGATCTTTCGCAGGAAGACGATGTCGTCTTTCCACTCGCGGGCGGCCACGTGTGCGTTGATCACGCCCGGCAGCGCGTCGGCGAGGTCCGTCAGCTCGTGATAGTGGGTGGCGAACAGCGTTTTCGGCCTGGCCTTCGCATTCGTCGCCAGGTGCTCGGCAACTGCCCAGGCGATGCTCAGGCCGTCGAACGTCGAGGTCCCGCGTCCAATCTCGTCGAGCACGACAAGGCTGCGCGACGAGGCGGTGTGCAGGATGTTGGCGGTCTCCTGCATTTCCACCATGAACGTCGACTGGCCGCGGGCAATGTTGTCGGACGCGCCGACGCGGGCGAAGATGCGATCGACGATCGGCACCTTCGCGTGCTTCGCCGGAACGAACGATCCGATCTGCGCCAGCAGCGGGATCAGCGCCGCCTGGCGGAGGTACGTGGACTTTCCGCCCATGTTCGGTCCGGTGAGGATCACGAGCTGACGGGTGGAACCGTTCAGGTCGATGTCGTTGGGGACAAACGCCCCAGCGGCGAAGCGTTCGACGACGGGGTGGCGGCCGTCCGTAACGAGGTACTCGTCGCCGTCATGGATGTGCGGCTTCGTGTAGTTGGAAACGGCCGCGGTTTCGGCGAGCGCCGCGAGCACGTCGAGCGCTGACAGCGCGCGCGCGGACTCCTGGATGCGGGTGGACTCTCCAGCCACGCGGAGCCGGAGCGACTCGAAGATCTCGAGCTCGCGCGACAGGATCCGCTCGTCCGCGCCGAGCACCTGCTCTTCGTACTCCTTCAGCGCCGGCGTGGTAAAGCGCTCGCCGCCGGCAATGGTCTGCTTCCGCTGATAGTCGGCAGGCACCGCATGGAGATTCGACTTCGACACCTCGATGTAGTAGCCGAACACGCGGTTGAACCGGACCTTCAGCGATGCGATGCCGGTGCGGCCGCGCTCCCGCTCCTCCATGTCGGCGATCACCTGCCGGCCGGATCGGCTGATGGTACGCAACTCGTCGATCTCGCGGTCCACGCCATCGCGCGTAAAGCCTCCCTCGCGCGCCAGCGCGGGAGGCTCATCGACGAGCGTCCGCTCGATGTCGCCGCGCAGGTCTCCCAGATCGTCGAGCGCCGCGACGAGCGACAGCACCAGCGGAGCCTGCAACGGCTCCAGCACCTGCCTGAGGCGGGGGATGGCGGCCAGCGACTGGCGCAGGGCGACGAGATCGCGCGGCCCCGCCGTTCCGAGCGCGATGCGCGCGACGAGCCGTTCCAGGTCGTGGACCGACTTGAGCGCATCCCGGAACTTCCCGCGCTCCGTCGAACGAAACGCCAGCTCCTCGACGGCGTCGAGACGATCGCGGATGCGCTCGAGCGAGGCGAGCGGCCGCAGCAGCCACGCGCGCAGCAGCCGCGCGCCCATGGACGTCACCGTGCGGTCGATCTCCTCGAGCAGCGAACCTTTGGCCGAGCCCTCGCTTCCGATGACGACTTCCAGATGCTTCAGCGTGATCGGGTCCACGATGAGGCTGTCGCCGGCCGTCTTGTAGGAAATGGCCCGCACATGGGCGAGGTCGGCCTTCTGCGTGTCGCGCAGGTAGGCGGTCAGCCCGCCGGCCGCCTGGATCGCTGCCGTGCGGCCCTCCAGCCCGAAGCCGTCCAGTCCGTGGACGCGCAGCTGATCGAGCAGTGTCCGCCGCGCCGACTCGGGCTCGAAGGTCCACGCATCAGCTGTGGTCACCGTGAGCTGCAGCCGCGCGATCTCGGGGAGACTGTCGATGATCTCCCGTGACGGGACCACCACCTCCCGCGGGCGCAGGACGGCGATCTCGTCCGCGAGGGCCTGAAATCCGTCGCCGTTCCTGAATTCAGCGGTCGTAAACTCGCCGGTGGAGAGATCGATCAGCCCAACGCCGTAGGAATCGCCTGCCGGGGCGATCGACATCAGATACGCCGGCTCACGTGCCTCGAGGTACGAGGCATCGGTGAGCGTGCCGGGGGAGACAACGCGCACAACCTCACGCTTGACGAGCCCCTTGGCCTTCTTGGGATCTTCGGTCTGTTCGCAGATCGCGACCCTGAACCCCTTCTTGACGAGACGCGCCACGTACCCGTCCGCGGCGTGATAGGGCACACCGCACATCGGGATGCCATTGCCGCCTGCGTCCTTCGATCGCGACGTGAGCGTCAGCTCGAGTGCGCGCGAGGCGACGAGCGCGTCCTCGTAGAACATCTCGTAGAAATCGCCCATGCGGAAGAACACGATCGCATCGCGATACTGATTCTTCGCGTCGAGGTACTGCCGCATGGCAGGAGTAACGGTGGGGGAGTTCACGCTTCCCAGTTCTCTGTTCTCCGTTCGTGTTCACGTTCGGTGCTGCGTGCGACGTTGGAAGTTCCGGTTCCCGGCGGCTGTGTGCTCATTTCGAACTCCGAACTCCGAACCCCGAACGTCGAACTCAGCACCGAACCGCGAACCCGGAACACGAACCGAGAAGCGAGAACCTGGAAGCGTGAACGACGGTATTATCGCTCAGTGTTCTGCCTCGCCCTGGACACCACGACGCCCGGCGGCAGCTGTGCCGTCATGCGTGATGACCTCGTGCTGCGCGAGCGTGCCGGTGACCGCGATCGTCCGCACGACGCGCGCCTGCCGCGCGACCTGATGGCGGTCCTCGAGGACGCGCGCGTGGCGCTGGACGATATCGACGTCTTTGCGGTCGCCACCGGACCGGGATCGTTCACAGGGCTCCGGATCGGGATCGCCACCATGCAGGGCCTCGCGTTCTCAGCGGGAAAGCCGCTCATCGGGGTGTCGGGATTCGACGCATTGGCGCGCGCAGCCGGGCATGCGCCGCTCGTCGCAATCGCAACCTGGGTGGACGCGTGGCGCGGGGAAGTCTTCGCCGCGCGCTACGAGCACGGCCTCGAGGTCGAGTCTCCCACCGTCGAACCGCCTGCCGCGTTGCTGCGCAGAATCGGAATGCCGACGGTGTTCATCGGCGACGGTGCGTCCGTGCACGCGAGCCTGATCAGCGCCGCCCTCGGCGACCGGGCGCGCTTCGCCGAACCGCCGGCGCCGCTGCTGGCGGGAACGATCGCCCTGATCGCGCTCGAATCGGCGGCATCCGGCGACCTTCCACAACCAGACGCCATCCGGCCGTTGTATGTACGCCGGCCGGACGCCGAGCTTGCCAGAGATGCGCGACCGGTCCCCTGACGACGCCCGTCCACTGAGTGCAGGGGAGCCGTCGCGGTACTGGATAGACCGGCTCGACGCCGACAGCGACCTCGATGGCGTGCTCGAAGTGGAGTCCGAATCGTTTACGAACCCCTGGACGCGCGAGATGTACACATGGGAGCTGCAGAACCGGGCTGTCTGTCACATCTTCGTCGCGCGCACTCGCGAGTGCCCGGTCGCCGGCTTCTGTGCGTTCTGGCTCGTGCTCGACGAGATTCACATCAACAACGTCGCCGTTCGGCCGCAATTTCGGGGCCGGGGGATGGGATCGGCGCTGCTGCACCACGCGCTCGCCGAGGCGAAGCAGCTGGGCGCACGGCGTGCGACGCTCGAAGTCCGCGCATCGAACGAGGCGGCCCGCCGCCTGTACGAGCGGCTGGGCTTTTATGTAGCCGCGACCCGGCGTAACTACTACACGAAACCGGTGGAAGACGCCCTTATCCTGTGGAGGGATGAGCCGGCCTAACCTGTAGACAGTATTCAGGTTGGGCTGCAAGAGTTTGGGGATTGAAGCTGGACGCGGCGTGTGTTACCTTGCGCCTATCGCGCACGTTTCCTCTTTCAAGGAGGTGCGGCCATGAGCCCAGCGGAAGCGCAAGAGGTAAAGAACCTCCTGCTGCACAACGATCCGACCTACCGGGAACTCGCCGAACGTCACCATCAGCTGGACGACCAACTCCACCAATTCACCGACCGGCCTTACCTCACAAATACCGAGCAAGTCGAAGAAGTCACCCTGAAAAAACTCAAACTCGCGGTCAAGGATCAGATGGAACGGATCGCTCGCGAGTACGTCACGGCTCACGGGCGCGCCTCGTAGCCGAAATTTTTTGCCGCCCGGCGTGGGCCCTTCACGGGTCCGCGCCGCGGATCTAGGTTCCACGGCCGCCGGGACTGTACACTCGGCCTATCTCTTGTATGCGGATCGACCCTGCCGGCTGGCCCTTTGTCCTCGGTGCTCTCATCCTCGCGATCGTTGGCCTCTGGCTGTTCCACCCCATCGTCGGAGTCACGCTGCTCGTCCTGACGACGTTCTTCCTCTTCTTCTTCAGGGATCCGGAGCGTGCGATCTCAGCACCTGAAACGGCCGTGCTGTCACCGGCTGACGGCCGCGTGATGGTCGCCGGCAGCTCGACCACTCAGTCGTTCCCGCCGGAGCAGTGGCAGCAGATCAGCATCTTTCTCTCGCCGATGAACGTTCACGTGAACAGGATGCCGGTGAGCGGGCGGGTCACCTCGGTGAAGTATCATCCCGGCCGTTTTCTTCCGGCCTACCGGGCGGAGGCCGGCGAGCTCAACGAGTTCACGGAAGTGCAGATCGACCATGGAGGGCGGGCGGTGGTCGTCCGACAGATCGTCGGGGTGCTGGCCCGCCGAATCGTCTGCCGCGTGAAGGAAGGGGCGGTCGTCCGAGCCGGCGACCGGTTCGGCGTCATGAAGTTCGGATCGCGAATGGACATTTTCCTGCCGCTCGACGCGACCGTGCAGACGAAGGTCGGCGACACGGTCGTCGGCGGCGTGACCGTGCTTGCCGTGATGCCGGACGCCCGTGGAGAGCGGCGCGAACAGCAGGCACAGATGGCGCTCGTGCACTGACATGGAACGAGATGACATTCGGCCGCGCCTGAGGATGTTGCGCCCGCTGCGGCGCAGCACCGACCGGTCGGGACGGCGGCTTCGCCGCGGCGTCTACCTCCTGCCCAGCATGTTCACCATCGGCAACATGTTCTGCGGCTACGCCTGCATCGTCCATGCAATGCGAGGGGAGTTTCACATTGCGGCGCCGTTCATCGGGTTTGCCATGGTGCTCGACATGCTGGACGGGCGAATCGCCCGCATGACGGGCACGGCCAGCGACTTCGGCATCGAGCTCGACTCGCTGGCGGATGTGATTTCGTTCGGTATGGCTCCGGCGATCCTGTCGTTTTCCTGGGGACTGCAGCCGCTCGGACGTCTCGGATGGGCGGTCGGCTTTCTGTTCGTGGCCGCAGCGGCGCTGCGCCTGGCGCGCTTCAACATTCAGGCGGGCTCCGTCGACAAACGGTATTTCGTCGGCATGCCGAGCCCGGCCGCTGCCGCCGTCCCCGCGGCGACCGTGTTCGCGTATCCCTACGGGTTCACGACATACACGGAAGCCGTGCCGGTGATTGCGATGGTCGTGGTGCCGGCGCTCCTGATGGTGAGCACCATCCGTTTCCGCAGCTTCAAGACATTCGACCTCAGCACGCGGCGCAGCTACACCGTGCTGCTGCTCGTGGCGGTCGTCCTTGCTCTGTTCGCCGCGCAGCCTGACTACCTGTTCGTGGTCCTGGCGTACGGCTATCTGGCGTCCGCGTTCGTGGAAATCATCTGGTCGCGGGGCCGCACACGTCCCTCGGCCGAGGAACACGCGGAAGAGCCGGCATCCGACAAGATCGTCACGAAGAAATAGGCGTGTCCGCCGTTGGCAGGGTGAGCTCGACGGTCGTACCGCGATCGCGCTCGCTCGTCACGGCAATCGTTCCCCCCGTCAGCTCCACGTTGCGCTTGGCGATGGGCAGCCCGAGCCCGGTGCCGCTTGCCTTCGTCGAGAAGTACGGCTCGAAGACCCGCTCGAGCGCCTCGGCATCCATCCCCACGCCCGTGTCCGAGATGCTCACGCGGACACGGTGATCCGTGGCACGGGCGACCACCGACAGGACGCCCGCACTGGGCATCGCGTGCAGCGCGTTCTCCACGATGTTCGTCAACGACCGCGCGATCAGCGTGCGGTCAATCTGCGCGCGCGGCAGGTCGGAAGGGACGTCAACCTCGAACCGGATCCGTTCCGCGAGGCCGACTCGGTACGGATTGACCACTTCCTCGAGCAGCTCCGGGACGTCCACGGCCGACGGCCGCGCGGTCGGGGATGACGCAAAGCTCGAGAACTCCGAAGCGATCTGCCGGAGCAGCCTGACCTGCGTGAGGATTGTCGCCACGCAATCCTGCAAGACGGGAGCAAGCGGCTCACCGCGGTCGGCATGCACGCGGCGCAGGTGCTCGGCGTTCAGTTGAATCGGCGTCAGCGGGTTCTTGATCTCGTGCGCCACCTGGCGCGCCATCTCGGCCCACGCTTCAAGCCGGTTGGTACGTTCGAGCTCCGCCCGCTGGCGCTGGAGGTCCCGCGCCATCGAGTTGAAGTCTTCGACGAGCCGGCCGAGCTCGTCGGAGGACGTCGCGGCGACGCGCGCATCGAGATCTCCGCGAGCAATGCGCCTGGTCGCCCGCGTCAGCCGGTTGACCGGATCCGAAATCCGCTCCGCCATCGAATATCCAATGCCGGCGCCCCCAAGGATGAAGAGGAGCGCCGCCAGCAGCACCCGCCGGTCGAGCGCGTCGATCTCCTGCTCGATCTCCTGCTGCCTCGTCGTGAGAGGCACGGTCAGGATGCCCGTGTCGAATAACGGCATGGCGGCGACCAGATGCGGGTTCAAGCCGGCAACCTGCTCACGCACGACGACCGCGGCCTCGCGGTCCAACTGGAGGGCCTGCTGGACTTCCGCAGGCGTGCGCGTCGGCAGGAATCCCGACGCAAACAGGTTGCGCTCGCTCGTCGCCTGCAGTGTGGTTCCTGAGAAGTAGTTGACGTCCTGGTCGATGAGACGGCTGACCCAGACCATGAGGTTGTCTTCGATACCGAGCACGCCGCCCGCAGCCGCCCGCGGTGCCACCAGGTCCTCGACGACGCGCGCCGCTGTATTCGCCGTGCGAACCGCTTCCTGTTCGATATTGGTCCGCATCCGCTCTGCGACGTACAGTCGCGTCACGATCGCCAGTGCAACGACCGGAACGAACACAGCGGCCACGACAGCGATGAACAGCTTGCGGTAAAAGCTCGCGCGGATCTCGCGCAGCAGTGCGGGAGCCGTGAACACCCGGCCGCTGGCGCGGGAGAAGATGCCGTTCAGGAGGCGGAGCAGGAGACAGGCGAGCACCGCGAGAACCGTCAGCTCAGCCAGATGCACGAGATGATCGAGTGCCGACACGACCGGGAAGCCGAGGGCGTAGATGCCGGCGCGGTCGTTCCTCAGGTACGTTTCGAATCGCTGGTCGCCGCGCCGCAGCTCGACCCACCGGGGCTTACGCGACGTTGAGACCTCCGCGAACACGTCTTCGGTCAGTGGCCAGGCCGTCCCACTGGACGAGAAAACCGGCCTGCGGCTCCAGCCGTACACCGCGTATTCGATATCCTGTCCGGCGATACCTTCGACGCGCAGTGGATCCTCCGGACGCACGAGGTCGACGTATGGACTGCGGGAGGGGATGAACGGCAGGTTCTCGTAGTCGGTCTGCATTGCGTGTACGACGATCGAGCCACCGCTCTCGCCAGGGCCTGTGCCGCAGGTGCCCGTACCTTCCCGAGGCAGCAGGCGGCCGGCATGAAGGACCTGCCGCTCCTCCGCAAAAAACGGGTTCGTCACACCGAATGTCTGCCACGTGCATTTGTTTTCCTGCGAACGCGGCGGCGCAACAAGTTCTTCCGGAAGGTTGAACGCATACCGGCTGACCAGTTGACCGTCTGCGTCGAACAGCTCGACAGACGACGTGACGGGGTAGTTCGCCAGCGGCGTGGATCGCCACACCTCGAAGGCCGGCTCCGTCTGCACCGTGTCGTTCTGACGGCGGACGACGAGGTCGCTGAGATTCGGCAGCGCGTCAATCTGCTCGAGGCTCATCTCGAGCAGACGCTGCACCTCGCCCCGCTGATTGAGGGCCTGCGGTGCATAGATCGTCTCGACGAGTTGCGATTTCGCCCGCCATGCGAGCTGAAACATCGTCGGATAGAAGGCAAAGGCCGGGACGATGAGCGCCAGGATCAACAGGGTCAACCGCGCCGCCTGAGAACCATGACGAAACCGTGCGGCCAGCTTCGTGCCGTAGTGCGCGAACAGGGCGACGGTCACCGCACTGACCAGCAGCGGAAGCTGCGCGACTGCTGGCTCGCTTCTCAGGCGCCAGACGATCAGCGGGCCCAGCCAGCAGGCCACCGTCAGAATCCGGATCTGCCACTCCCATCGCGGCACGCACCACCGGGCCTGAGCGGCTCGCAGAATCACCACGCCAAGGGCGATCGCGGTGGCATGGGCGAGCACGAGGCCGAACTGCAAGGCGAGCCGCGACGCGTCCCAGTCGCTCAGCGAAAAGTGGAGGAGGTCGAGATTGGTGTTGGCAATCGTGTTCTGGAGCAGCTCCTGGTAGCCAGACACAAGGGCAGCCAGACCGACACCGGCCAGCAACTGGACGGTGACGTACGTGAGGCGCGCCTGGGACCCCACCGTCCAGAGGCGGTGCCTCCATCCGGACACGCGCCACGCTTCAACAGCGACGATCAACAGGCCGGCGAGCGCCCCGCCGGCGAGGGCCGTCAGCATGAAATCGAATGGAGAGGTGAGGAGCGGAGGCAGCAGTGTTCCCGCGTAGTCCGAGGATGAAAAGGCCGACGTTTCGGACCAGTCCGCAGGCGACGCCATCCTGGCCAGGAGCCGCGCAATGATGACGACCGCGCCGGCGAGCACTGTCGCGCGTATGAAATCCGATGCGCGCAGGGTTCTGTTCCGCCAATCCAGGAGCGGTCCGATCAAGAGGACGATCGCCGCGGAAAACGTCAGCAGGGAGAGCGACCGCGTCGCACGCTGCCAGCGCTCCCGCGTTGCGCGAAGGTCGCTGGCGGAGACAGTGGCCGTGACGAGTGCCCGGCCATCGGGAGAGGCAATCTGAAACGTCTCGTCCGGAGACCCAGGGGCCGTGACGCCGGCTGGACGCACGGTCACGGGCGCCAGGCGGGTTGGGATCGTGACGTCGCCGCTCGAGCCCTGCTGGCGCAGCGAGCCGCTCGCTGTTGGCCTGATTCCGGAGCCGATCGAACGCTCGGCAACGATGATCCCGGCGCGGGCAGCGCCTTCTCCCACCGGCCGGATGTACAGAAGACGGGGGCCGAGGGCGGTCGCAGAGAACGCGTAGGATTCGACTCCAGCGAGTTCCTCCGCCGGCGGCTCGGACGGCCGCCCGGCCCACGCGAGAGGCGTCCGGTCCGCCGCGAATACCGTCACTGCCGCTTCGCCACTGCCGCCGACCGCGCCAACGGCATCACGCGCGGCATTGAACAACCGCCCCGCAGCCGCGTCACTCACGTCAGAGTCGTCGTCCACGGCCTGACGGACCAGCGCAGGGTCAGCCACCAGCAGTGCGCTGCTTCGGAGCTGCTGCGCCATCTCGTCGAACGTGCGGCGCACATCGGTCTCGACGCGGGATCGGGCTGCCGCGTCGTTGGGCCCGAGATAGAGCCGCTGCAGTAGCCACCCGGCCAGGGCGACACACACGGCCGCCGACGCCGCCGCGACGAGGAGCCGCAGCAGCGCGCGAACCGGAAACGGCGACGGCGGGCCGTCGGCCGCAATCACCTGCACATGTTCATTGTCACCGAAGCGACAACTATCGGGGATCCGGCGTCGGCGGCGGGAGGAGCGGGGGCGAGGGCGTTCCTGCTAGCATGAATCGTCTCGTGCGCGACACGCTCAAATACGCGCTGAAACGCGGCGCGCTGGTCGCCGCGGCGAACTGGCCGGTGATCATCGTCCAGGAAGTCGCGGATTCCCTGTTCAAGCTGCTGCTGGCCGTGCCCCTCATCGGGGGGATCTTCCTCGTCGCGCTGGTGCTTGGCGCCGAGCCCGTCACGCTGATGTCGCTCGGGTGGCGGGACCTCGCCGCGACGATCGTCGCCTCCCTGATGTCCAGGCCCGTTGTGCTCGCCGCCTTTCTCGGAGCGCTGGGCGTCGTGGTCGTCGGCGGCTCGCTGTTCGTGTTTCTGATTAAGGGCGGAACGGTGTCGGTCTTGGTCCGCGGGGATCGCGCAGCGGGCCCGGTGGAACGGCCGCCGCTGCACTTCAGCACCGTCATGACGGCGTCGGCCTTTTCGCTTGAAACGTTCGAAGCCGGGGCACGCTCGCTCTTTCCGCGATACGCTCGGCTCGGCGGCATTCTGCTGACGATCTACTTCGTCACCGGTGGTGCGTACCTGGCAGCCGTGACGGCAAGCCGCAGCGCGGGTGACAGCTGGGGCATTACCGCGCTGCTGACGGCGGCCTTCGTCGCGTGGATCACCGTCCTGAACTTCCTGTACCTGCTCACGCAGATCGTGATTGCCGCCGAGGACTGCGGCGTCGCCGCAGCCGCGCGCCGTGTCGGGCAGTTCCTCCGCCGCGCGCGAGGCCCGGTCGTGTCCGTATTCCTCATCGTCCTGGCGATCGTCGTGTTCGCAACCGGGGCCTCGCTGATGGCGACTGCGGCCCTCGGCCTGATTTCCTTCGTCCCGCTGCTGGGGCTCACGGTACTGCCACTGCAGCTCGCCGCATGGCTGTTCCGTGGACTTGTCTTCCAGTACCTGGCCTTGTCGTCGATCGGGGCCTATTTGAAGCTGTACCGCTCCCTGTCTTCTCCGACGTCCGACGCCACGCACGGGGTCATGTTCGCAGACTGGGCGGCGGAATCGGGGCACCGCGACGCGTGATGGTGGACTACAACCGCTTTCTCTCCTCGACCGGCCGGCAGCTCGCTGAATCCGCCATCCGCCGCATGGGCACCGTGGTTGCCGGAGCCACGGATCTCGTCTCGTTTGCGCCTGGCTATCCCGCGCCAGAACTGTTTCCGTGGGATGAGCTGCGCGACATCTCCGCGAGCCTGCTGAATGGATCTGATTCCGACACGCTCCAGTACGGACCGACGCGCGGGTACGCGCCGCTGCTGGACGCGATCGTCGGCCTGTCAGCCGAGCGCGGGATTGCCGCCACGGGCGATGATCTGCTGATCACCAGCGGTTCACAGCAGGGCATCGATCTGATCGCCCGCGTGATGGTCAGCCCCGGGGACGTCGTGCTCGTCGAGCTGCCGACGTTCACGGGAGGAATTGCCGCCTTCCGCAACGCTCAAGCACAGCTGGTTGGCGTGCCGATGGATGCGGCGGGCATCAACGTCGATGCGCTGGACACCGTGTGGAAACACGAGCGGCGCGCCGGGAAGACGATCAAGCTGCTGTACGTCATCCCCAACTTCCAGAATCCGACCGGATTCCTGCTGTCGCTCGATCGCCGGAAACAGCTCGTCGAGTGGGCGAGCCGTCGTGACGTGCTGATCGTCGAGGACGATCCGTACGGCTCTCTGTATTTCGAGGATGTCGCGTCGGCCGCCCAGACGCGGCCGCTTCGAGCCGACGACCCTGAGAAGCGCGTGCTCTATCTGAGCACGTTCTCGAAGACGCTCGCCCCGGGGTTCCGGGTCGGGTGGATGCAGGGGCCGCCCTCCCTCATCGATCGCTTCGAAACGGCAAAGCAGTCCACCGATCTGACATCCGGCATCCTCGATCAGCACGTCGTCTACGAAGCGGTGAAGCGCGGGGTCGTGCACACGCTCGCGCCGAAGCTGCGTGCACTCTATGCACGGAAGCGCGACGTGATGGAGCAGGCGCTTCACGCGCGGCTTGGCAATCAGCTGACTTGGTCGTCGCCAGGAGGCGGGTTCTTCGTCTGGGCCACGCTGCCTTCCGGCTGCCTCGACACGACGCTCCTCGAGCGGGCGCTGGCACACGGACTTGTCTTTGTCGTCGGCAGCGCGTTCTTCGTGGACGGCAGCGGGCACGACAAGATACGACTGTCGTTCTCAGCGCCGTCCATCGAGCGGATAGGGGAGGGCGTGAATCGGCTGGCTGCCGCGTTTGAGGACCTTCGCCGCCGCTAACGTTCGAGCGGCAGTTCCTTGCCCGGGAGCGACGTCAGCGGAGCCAGCGCCGGGTCCTTGAACAGCATCGCCGTCGGCCGCAGTCCGATGATGCGCCCTTCCTGAAAGAGGGCGATGATCGCGACGCGGAGCGGCCTGGGCTCGTCGATGAGCGGCGGTCCCAGCAGGAGCGCGCTTTCGGGACCGCTCCACGTGGAAATCGCCGCATCGGCGTCGGTGCGGAACGTCGAGAGCGTCGGCTTGTCGCTGGCAACGACCACAACGCCTTCAAACACCTGCGGCGGCAGGATCGGACGTGAGCCAACCGATTCCTGCCACAGCTGGGCGCCGTTGCCGCGGCTGAGCGCCCGAAGCATGTTGTCCTTCGACAACACGAAGACAGTCTCACCAGCCGCCGCGCTCCCGATGATGGCGCCGCCGAACACACTGCCGCGCCGGTTCCACTCCCATCGAGTCCGCCCGGTCTCGGCGTCAAGCGACCACAGGGCACCAAGGTTGTTGTTCGAGCCGACGAACAATCGCCCGCGGTCCACCATTGGTTCACTCAACTGGCCCTCGAGCTCCCGATCCCATGTCTTGGAACCGTCCGCGAGCATGATGCGCAGCACTTTCGAGCCCGCCGTCGTCAGATAGGCCGCATGATCATCGGCCGTCATCAGGACCTCGCCGGACTCTCCGATGGAGCTTCGCCATGCGATCTTCCGCTGAGCGACATCGAAGGCGATCAGCTCCCCACCCTCCAGCAGGACGATCAGCAGCGAGCCCCGCGCGATCATCGGCGCACGGACCGGCCGGCCGAGCGGGACAGACCACAGCTTTTCGCCCTTATGCGGATCGACTGCCTGAAGGTCTTTGTCCGTCGCGACCAGAACGACTCCCGGCGCCACAACCGGAGGGTGCCGCGTTGCAACCGGATACGTCCAGCGCTCGGCGCCCGTCTCGCGTTCCAGCGCCACGAGCATCGGAGGCTTCGAGATCTCCTCGCCATCGTCGTCGACGACAGAAACCGCATCGAGCGGCACATAAACGGCGCCGGCGTCCATGGCGGCAGGTGCTGATGGCAGCGAAGGGAGCGTAACGGACCAGGCTTGCTCGGCCGGAAGGAGCGGCGTGCGGTAGGGCTCGCCCGAGCGCTTTGGTTGTTGGCCCGAAACAACGCTCGACAGGAGCGCGATCACGAGCGCGATCGGAAGCGATCGAACGCAGCGAGCCACAATATGTTGACCTATAATAGCTGCTCCCACCCAATCCCTTGGCTGTGTCGCATCAGACGATTCTTGTTCTCGATTTCGGCTCGCAGTACACGCAGCTCATCGCGCGCCGCCTGCGAGAGCTCTCGGTGTACTCCGAGATTGTCCCGTTCAACACGACGCTCGAAAAGATTCGCGCCAGGCAGCCTGCCGGGCTGATTCTCTCCGGCGGACCGAGCAGCGTGTCGGACGCCGGCGCGCCGAAATGCGATTCCAGCGTGTTCGGCCTGGATATCCCTGTCCTCGGTATCTGCTACGGCATGCAACTGATGACGGAGATGCTTGGGGGGGAAGTTCGACGCTCCGGACACCGCGAGTTCGGCCACGCCATCGTCAGGCCGGTGGATCAGGAGGCACGGGCGGGAGGCGCATCGGTCGCCACGAAGCCGCGGCTATTTGCCGATGTGCCTGCAGAGCTGCGCGTGTGGGCAAGCCACGGCGACGATGTCGCGGCGGTGCCGCCGGGGTTTCAGATCGCGGCAACGAGCGCGACCGCGCCGATCGCCGCCATGGAGGCGCCGGACCGCGAGCTGTACGCACTCCTGTTCCACCCTGAGGTCGTCCACACCGACCACGGCGTGGAGATCCTTCGCAACTTTGCGTACGGCGTCTGCGGCTGCACCGGCGACTGGACGATTGCGTCGTTCATCGAGGAAGCCACTGACCGCATCCGTCGGCAGGTCGGGGACGGCAAGGTCGTCTGCGGTCTGTCAGGCGGCGTCGATTCAACCGTCGCGGCGATGCTCATCCACCGCGCCATCGGCGAGCGGCTCACCTGCATCTTCGTTGACAACGGCCTGCTGCGATACGACGAAGCCAATCAGATCCAGAAGCGGTTCCGCGAGAAGCTGCACCTGCCGCTCGATTTTGTGGATGCGACTGACCTGTTCCTGACGCGGCTCGCCGGTGTCACCGACCCGGAGCAGAAACGGAAGGTGATCGGCGCCACCTTCATCGACGTGTTCGAGCAGCGCGCGAACGAACTCGGGGGATTTAGTTTCCTCGGGCAGGGAACCTTGTACCCGGACGTCATCGAATCAGCGTCGGTGCATGGGCCGGCGGTCGTCATCAAGAGCCACCATAACGTCGGCGGCCTCCCGGAGCGCATGAACTTCAAGCTCGTGGAGCCGCTGCGTGATCTCTTCAAGGACGAAGTGCGGCGGGTCGGCCAGGATCTCGGGCTCGAACGCGAGTTCGTCGTCCGGCAGCCGTTCCCGGGCCCTGGACTTGCGGTGAGGCTGATCGGCGAGATTACTCGCGAACGCCTCGACCTTCTCCGCCTGGCGGACAAGATCGTGGCCGAGGAGGTCCGCCGCTCGGGCTGGTACGAGCGCCTGTGGCAGAGCTTTGCGGTTCTTCTGCCGGTGCAGAGCGTCGGCGTGATGGGAGATGCCCGGACGTACGAGTTCACGGTGGCGATACGCGCCGTGGAGAGCCTGGACGGGATGACCGCCGACTGGGCCCGCCTGCCGCACGACCTGCTGGCAACGATTTCCTCGCGGATCGTGAACGAGGTCCGCGGTATCAACCGCGTCGTCTACGACATTTCGTCCAAACCACCTTCAACCATCGAGTGGGAATAGGGAAGGGACGTGAACGAGTTCGTCCATCTTCACCTCCACACCGAGTTCTCCCTCCTCGACGGCGCGTGCCGCATCGACGAACTTCTGGACGAAGCCGTCAAGCTGAAGATGCCCGCGCTCGCGGTGACCGAGCACGGCAACCTGTTCTCGTCGGTCGTCTTTCACGACCACGCACGGGAGCGTGACCTCAAGCCGATCCTCGGCTGCGAGGTGTACGTCGCGCAGAACAGCCGATTCGAGAAGAGCGGCCCGCAGACGGAGACAAATCATCTCGTTCTGCTGGCCGAGACGAACGAGGGCTACAGCAATCTGATCAAGCTGGTGTCGTCTGGCTATACCGAAGGGTTCTACTACCGGCCACGCATCGACAAGGACATCCTCGCGAAGCATTCGAAAGGGTTGATCGGCCTCAGCAGCTGCCTCAAGGGCGAGGTGGCGAGCGCGCTCAAGGTGGAACAGGCGAAGCCGGCGCTCGAGGCCGCGGCACGCCTGCGCGACATCCTCGGGCCGAACAACTTCTTCCTCGAGATGCAGTACCAAGGCATCGAGGAACAGAAGGTGGTCAACCGCGGGATCATCCCGCTCGCGCGTGAACTCAACCTGCCGCTCGTCGCCACGAACGACGTGCACTATCTTCGCCAGGGAGACTATCAGCCGCACGACGTGCTCCTGTGCATTGGCACCGGCAAGACGGTGAACGACGCGCAGCGTCTCCGCTACACCGGCGATCAGTTCTTCCTGAAGACGGCAGATCAGATGGCGGTGGTCTTTGCCGGCTACGAGGACGCGCTGAAGAACACGCTGCGCGTGGCGGAGCGGTGCAACGTCACGATTCCGAAAGGGCAGAACCACCTGCCGTCGTTCGGCGTGCCGGACGGCTTCTCGCTCGATCAGTACTTCGAGCACGTCGCCCGTGAGGGATTCGCGCAACGGCTTCCGCGCCTGCAGCAACTGGCGGCCAACGGCCACCTCCGCCATTCGATCGACGAGTACGGGCGTCGTCTCGAGTACGAGATCGAGATGATCAAGCAGATGGGGTTCCCGGGCTATCTGCTCATCGTCTGGGACTTCATCCGCTACGCCCGCGAGCAGCGGATTCCGGTCGGGCCGGGTCGCGGATCGGCCGCTGGATCGCTGGTGGCGTGGTGCATGCGCATCACGGACGTCGATCCGATCGACTTCGATCTCATCTTCGAGCGGTTCCTGAATCCGGAACGCATCTCGATGCCCGATATCGACGTCGACTTCTGCGAACGCCGCCGTGGCGAGGTGATCGAGTACGTCACCCGCAAGTACGGCCGCGAGAACGTCGCGCAGATCATCACGTTCGGGACGATGAAGGCGAAAGCGGTCGTGCGGGACGTCGGCCGGGCTCTCGACATGCCGTACGCGGACGTGGATCGCATCGCCAAGCAGATTCCTCCCGCGCTCGACATGACCCTGGACAAGGCGCTGGCGGAGAACCCGGTGCTGAAGGACATGGCCACCCGGGACCCGAAGGTGAAAGAGGTGCTCGACATCGGCAAGCGCCTCGAGGGGATGTCGCGCCACGCCTCGGTCCATGCGGCGGGGGTCGTGATTGCCCCTGGCCCGATTACCGACTACGCGCCGCTCTACAAGGGTCAGCGGGACGAGCTGACAACCCAGTGGAACATGAAGGAGGTCGAGCGTGTCGGCCTGCTGAAGATGGACTTCCTGGGCCTCAGCACGCTCACGCTCATCGACGACGCGCTGAAGGAGATCAAGCGGACGGAAGGCGTCGAGCTCGACATCGACAACGTTCCGCTGGACGACGCGAAGACGTATCGGGTGTTCCAGGAGGGCGCGGCCTACGGCATCTTCCAGTTCGAGAGCTCGGGGATGCGCGAACTGCTGCGCAAGGCGAAGCCAACGCGCCTCGATGACCTGATCGCCCTCAACGCGCTCTACCGTCCGGGGCCGCTCAAGAGCGGCATGGTGGACGACTGGGTCGAGCGCAAGCAGGGCAAGCGCGAGGTGAAGTACGAACTGGCGCAGCTCGAGCCGATCCTCGCGGATACGTACGGCGTCATCGCCTATCAGGAACAGGTGATGCGCATCGCGCAGGCGGTCGCTGGCTTCACGCTCGGCCAGGCCGACGTGCTTCGCAAGGCCATGGGCAAGAAAGACCCGAAGGTCATGGCCAAGCAGCGGGAGGCGTTTCTCGACGGCGCGAAGAAGCAGAGCGTCAGCGAGAAGAAAGCGATCAAGCTGTTCGAGCTGATCGAGTTCTTCGCCGGGTACGGCTTCAACAAGTCGCACTCCACCGCATACGCCTTTCTCGCCTACCAGACGGCCTACCTGAAGGCCAACTTCCCGTCGCACTTCACGGCGGCGCTGCTGACCATCGAGGCGCAGAACACAGACAAGCTCGCGATGTACTTGGCCGAGTCGCGTGAGCGCGGCATCACCGTGCTGCAGCCCGACATCAACCAGAGCCAGTTGTCGTTCTCGGTGGAGCAGCGAACCGACGGGTCGCGTCCGGTCCGCTTCGGTCTCACCGCGATCAAGGGACTCGGCGAGGGCGCGATCAACGCCATCCTGGCCGCGCGGGAGCAACTGGGCGGCACGATCCCGTCGCTGCACGCGCTCTGCGAGATCCTGGATCTGCGGATCGCCAACAAGCGTGTGTTCGAAGCGCTGGTCAAGTCCGGCGCGTGCGATTCCTTGGTTGCTGATGCGGGCCGGCCAGAAGGCCGGCCTCTACGGGAGGTCCGTGCACGACTCTTCGGCGCAATCGACGGCGCGTGCGAGCACGGCGGCCGGGTGCAGCGGAACAACGACCTCGGCCAGGTCGATCTGTTCGGTGGGGGTCAGGAAGGCGAAGAGCCGTCCGCTCACTCGATCCCGCTGCCGGACGTCTCACCCTGGACCGAGATCGAGCAGCTCAACTACGAGAAGGAAGCGCTGGGCCTGTACTGGACGGGCCATCCGATCGACCGCTACGCGGACGACCTTGCCCTCTACGGCGCGAAAACGACGACGGATCTGCTGCCGAAGAAGCCAGCAGGCGATGAGGAGGCGTTGAATGGGTCGGCGTCTCCCGTGTCCATCGAGGACCTGTCCATAGGTGGTATCGTGTCGGGCCTTCGCCCGCTCAAGACGCGCAAGGGCGATCGGATGTGTGTCTTCATGCTGGACGACGCCGGCGGTTCGCTCGAAGTGGTGGTCTTCCCGGAAGCCTTCAAGCAGTTCGGCCATCTCGCCGACAACGGGCAGATGGTGGTGGTGAAGGGCAAGTTCGAGCGGGATGATGAGTCGGCGCGGCTGCTGGCTGCGGAGATCGCGCCTTTGGACGCGGTGCGCGAACGCCTGGCACGGTCGGTCGCGATCCGGCTGTCGACGCCGCCACACGGGCGGGCGACGTTTGAAAAGCTCTGGGACGTGTTCGCGCAGCACAAGGGCGACCGGCGGGTGGCGTTCGACATCGAGGTGCAGGACAGCGACCGGCGCCTCCGCGTGAAGGTGGACGTCAACTCCCAGATACGTGTCCGGCCGTCTGAGCGTCTGGTATCAGACGTCGAGAAGATCTGCGGCACAGGTTCGGTGACTCTGCGATGACCATTCTTGACCTGCCCTGTCAGCGCAGCGAGGGACAGTAGAGGAAGAATGCCTCCCGATACGCTCGAGTTCGAAGAACCGATCGCCCTTCTGCTGAAGGAGGTCGAGGCGCTCACGCTCATGCCACAGACGCCTGAGCGGAAACGGTCGATCGACAGCCTGCACGCCAGAATCGATTCGATCCGTGCCGACATTTACCGCGGCCTGACACCGTGGCAGCGCGTACTGGTCGCGCGGCACCCGAACCGGCCCACAGTGCTCGACTACGTCACCAGGCTGTTCACGGACTTCACCGAGATCAGCGGCGACCGCCGCTTCTCCGACGACCACGCTATCGTCACAGGGTTTGCCCGCTACAAGGGCGAGCCGGTGCTCGTCGTCGGCCACCACAAAGGCAGCGGGGACACGAAACAGAAGATCTACAGAAACTTCGGATATGCGCGGCCGGAAGGCTACCGGAAGGCGCTGCGCGCGATGAAGCTCGCCGAGAAATTCCAGCGGCCCGTCTGTGCGTTCATCGACACGCCCGCCGCGTACCCCGGCATCGAGTCGGAGGAGCGTGGCATTTCCGAAGCGATCGCGCTGAACCTGCGTGAGATGGCTGCACTGGATACGCCGATCATCGTGATGGTGCACGGCGAGGGCGGCAGCGGCGGAGCGCTCGGGCTGGCGGTCGGCGACCGCATCCTGATGCATGAGTTCGCGATCTACAGCGTCATCCCGCCTGAGGGCTGCGCGGCGATTCTGTGGCGTGACTCCGGCCGCAAGGTGGAGGCCGCGGCAGCCCTGAAGCTGACAGCGAAGGACCTGCTCGGTTTCGGCATCATCGACGAGATCGTCCCGGAGCCGACCGGCGGCGCGCACACCAACCCGGATCTCGCGGCTTCGTTCCTCGACGCGGCGCTCGAACGCGCGCTGGCGGAGGTCTCCGCACTGGGGTCGGAAGCACGTCTCGATGCGCGCTACCGCAAGTGGCGCGCGATGGGAAACGCCGGCATTGCTGAAGCCTGAGATGTTCACGTGGGCGTAGCCCCGCGTATCTGGTCGTCGCTTCCGTGCGACGACAGCGCCGTCCGGCAGCTGACAGCCGAGCTGAACGTCTCGCCGATCACCGCCCGGCTGCTGTGCATCCGCGGCCTCGGCGCACTGGACGACGCCCGGCGCTTCCTGTCACCTTCGCTCGACGACCTGCACGACCCGTTCGCGCTCGCAGGCATGCCTGTCGCCGTCGATCGAATCCTCGGCGCGATCGAGCGGCGTGAGCGCATTGCCATCCACGGGGACTACGACGTGGACGGTGTCACCTCGACGGTCATTCTGCGGCGCGCGCTCGAGCTGCTCGGCGCGGACGTCACACATTTCATCCCGGAGCGCCTGCGCGACGGCTACGGCCTGCAGCCGGCGTCGCTGGATCGGCTGAACACCGACGGCGTCCGCCTCGTCATCTCGGTCGATTGCGGCATCCGCGGTGTCGAGGCCGCCCTGCACGCGAAGGCGCTCGGCCTCGACCTGATTATCACGGACCACCACGAGCCCGACACGGAGCTGCCGGACGCGTTGGCCGTCATCAACCCGAAGCGCCACGATTGCACGTATCCCGACAAGAACCTCGCGGGGGTCGGTGTGGCGCTGAAGCTCGTGCAGGCTTTGTGCGCAAAGTCGGGGCGCACCGCATGGCTGCCGGCCTTCGTGAAGGTGGCGGCAATCGGAACGCTGGCCGACGTGGTGCCGCTCACCGGTGAGAACCGCGTGATCGCAAAGCTCGGGCTCGCGATGCTCTCGAAGGGCCCGCACAAGGTGGGCCTGCGATCGTTGCTCGACGTCTGCGGCCTGACGGGCAAGGAGATCGACAGCTACCACATCGGCTTCGTCCTGGCGCCGCGCGTCAACGCCGCCGGACGAATGAGCACTCCCGATATCGCGGCACGGCTGCTGCTGGCGTCAGACGAAGCGCTGGCCGAAGAGGCGCGCGCGCTCGCCGAGCAGCTGAACTCGGAGAATCTCCGGCGCCAGCAGGAGGAAGCTGAGATCGTCGCGCAGGCCCGCAAGGCGGTGGAAACCGACCTGGAGATCGGATCGCGCACGGTCATCGTCGTCGCCGGCGAGGGATGGCATCGTGGCGTGATCGGGATTGTGGCGTCGAAGCTCGTCGATGCGTTTCATCGCCCGGCGATCGTGTTGTCGACCGACGGGGATGTCGCTCACGGGTCGTGCCGGAGCATTCCATCGTTCAACATGCTGGCGGCACTCGAATCCTGTGGCGAGCTCATGCAGAAGTTCGGCGGCCACAAGCAGGCGGCGGGCCTGACGATCGATACCGGGCGGATCCGCGAGCTGCGCAGCCGGGTCAACGAATTCGCGGACGACTGCCTCGGCCCCGACGATCTGCGTCCCCGGCTCTGGATAGACGGCGCCCTTGCGTTCCGGTCGATCACGGAGCAGGTCGCATCCGAGCTGGGGCGGCTGGCGCCGTTCGGTGCCGGCAATCCGTCCCCGGTCTTCCAGGCCAGCCGGGTCGAGATCATCGATGGCCCGCGGCGCATCAAGGAGCGGCATCTGAAGATGGCGTTCCGGCAGGATGGGCGCGTCATGCGCGGCATCGCCTGGCGGGCGTCCGAGCGCGAGGCGTTCGTGACCGAGCATCGCGGCGCGATCGATCTCGCGTTTTCCCTCGAGCAGGACGTCTGGAACGGCGAACGCTACCTGCAGCTGTCCGTCGCTGATTTCAAGGCCCCCGACGCATAAGGCGGACCTGGCAAGGTCCGCCCCACAAGCGTCGTACTCACTGCTACGATGTACTTCCCAATGTCCTGGCACAAGCCTGCGCGCATCGGCGCGGCACTCGTCCTCCTGCTGTCGGCAGCCGGAGTGTACCTGGCGATGGGTGAGCGGCGCATCGCGCCGCCGGCAAAAGAGATCCCGGCACGGGACCCGCTCGCAAAGGTCGAGATCTCGGGTTGCAACCTCAAGAACTTCCCTGGCCTCACGAAGAACTTCGAGGTCACGTGCGACCTGATGAGCACCTATGATGACGGCCGCGTAAAACTGACGGGTAATCCGGTCACGATCCTCGTTCATAAGGGGAAAGACCGGACGTTCAAGATCACCGGGAAGGAAGTACGAGTCAGCCGCGACAGCAACTACTTCGAAGTGTTCGGTGGACCAGTGAGGCTCGAGGACAGCAACGGATTCTGGCTCGAGACCGACACAGCCACGGCCAACCAGGCCGACTCGATCTCTCATGTTCCCGGCGCGGCCACGTTCGGCAAGGGGCGCATGACGGGATCGGGTGTTGGATTCAGCTACGACAGCAACCGCGAGGTTCTGTTGATCTCGAAACAGGCCCGCGTGAAAACGGTGGACGAGCACGGAAAGGTCGTGACGGACATGGCCTCCGGCACGGCGATGCTGGATCGGCTGCAGCACCTGCTGACGCTGGACACGGGTGTTCATGTCCTTCGCGACGGTCAGGTGATCGACACCGATCACGCCACTGGCCGTCTGTCCGCCGGCAACGACGTCGTGACTGGGATCGAGCTGTACGGAAACTCACGCGTGGTCGGTGGGCCATCGATCGACAACATGAAGGCGCGCGACATCACGCTCGATTACACCGACGACGGCAAGACGCTCGAGGCCGCAAAACTGATCGCCGGAGCGAGCATCGCCATGAAAGGCGACGGTGGTGCTCCAGGCCGCCGGATCGACGGCGAGACGGTGGATGTCACGCTCGCGCCGGATGGCATGCTGACGAGCGCGGTCGCGCGCGACAACGTCCGCCTCGACCTGCCAGGCGATGCGGACGCCCCCCGGCGGAGCATTACTGCGCAGACCCTCGACGGCACCGGCGAGGCGGGGAAGGGCCTGACCCAGGTCACGTTCACTCGCGACGTGAGCTTCACCGAGGAGCCTCTGCGTTCGAAAGGCGCTTCAGCCGACAACCAGAGCGATATGAGAACCGCCAAGGCCCAGCGGCTGGAGGCGTCACTGGCGGACGACGCGGTGACGAACGCAGCGTTCTCCACGGACGTGACCTTCGAGGAGGCCGGGTTGAAAGCCTGTGCAGCCACGGCGGACTACAGCCCGCAGAAGGGAACACTCAGTCTCTCGGGATCCACCAAGGCCGGCCGACCGATGGTCGCAGAGGAAAAGGTCGCTATTGAAGCGCAGACGGTTGACGTGGCACTCGACACGCGAAAAATGATCGGTCAAGGCGATGTGCGAGCCTTCTTTCGTTCTCGCGAGGTGAAGCGTTGCCAGCCGTCGAAGGAGCGGCCGTCGGCAGAGCAGGGTGCGACCAATGTTCCCCGGCTGCTCAAGGCCGACGCGCCGGTCACCGTTGTCGCACCGATGCTCGATTACGACAGCAAGAAGGGCATCGCGGATTTCAAGGGCAAGGGCCGCGCGACGCTGGTGCAGGAAGATGGAACGCAGAGAACGCAGATCTCCGCCGACCAGTTGCTGCTCGATCAGACGAAGGGAGATCTCACCGCGATCGGAGACGTGAAATCCTCCCTGCCGCTCGACGGCAAGGACACCAGGACCCAGTCCCACCGGATGGGTTACTCCGACGAACAACGCTTCATCACGTTTTCCTCTCA
The DNA here is from genome assembly GCA_035537775.1 of Vicinamibacterales bacterium. Lineage (GTDB taxonomy): Bacteria > Acidobacteriota > Vicinamibacteria > Vicinamibacterales > UBA2999 > Gp6-AA40. Next base: position 27,374 of record DATLLQ010000205.1, read on the forward strand.
GCCAAAGCCGGCCAACAGCGAAGTCTCCCTGCTATCCACGGACAGCACCATCCGCGCGGCCAGTGTCGACATCACGCTCGACGCCAAGGAAAACAAGGCGAAGACGATGAGGGCGAAAGGCAACGTCCGTCTCGCACAGGATCCCCACAAAATCAGTGGCGGGGCGACGCTCGACTACACGGCCTCGACCGAACAGTTCGAAGTGAGAGGCGACCGCGGCCAGAAGGTGACGGTCATCACGCGCGACGGCGATGGGTGCCGGCAGAACGAGGGCAACCTGGTGACGTTCACGAAGGGGAAGGACGCCGTCTCCGTCGACGGCCAGATCCGCAATTCGAAGACAGCGCCGCTCAAGACCGGCTCCTGCGCACCATCGACTCGTTGATGACCTCCACGCTCAGCACTCACGATCTGACCAAGTCGTATGGCGGGCGTACCGTTGTGCGCGGCGTCAGCATCGAGGTCGCCTCCGGTGAGATCGTCGGCCTGCTCGGACCGAACGGCGCAGGCAAGACGACCACCTTCTACATGACGGTCGGGCTCACGACACCGGATGCCGGCCGCGTGGTCCTCGACGGCGAGGACGTGACGAGCTTTCCGATGTACGTGCGCGCGCGTAAGGGCATCGGATACCTGCCGCAGGAGCCGTCGATCTTCCGCGGCCTGACGGTCGAGCAGAACATCCTCGCCATCCTCGAGACGCTCTCGCTCTCCCGCGCCGAGCGCAAGCAGCGCGCCTCCGACCTCCTTGCCGAGCTGAACCTGACGCCGCTCGCGAAGTCGCCGGCCTACACGCTCTCCGGTGGCGAGCGCCGTCGCACGGAAATCACCCGCGCGCTGGTCATCTCGCCGCGCTTCATCCTGCTCGACGAACCGTTCGCCGGGATCGATCCGATCGCCGTCAGCGACATCCAGAAGATCATTTTTCATCTCAAGGAGCGGGGCATCGGGGTGCTGATCACGGATCACAACGTCCGTGAAACACTGCGCATTACTGACAGGGCCTATATCGTGCACGATGGAGTTATTTTCAGGAGTGGAACACCCGCGTCTTTAGCGGCTGATGAAGAGGTTCGCCGCATCTACCTGGGGCATGAGTTCCGGCTGGATTAGTCAGGGGTGGATTAAGATGGGAACGATGAGCAGGGAGCGCAGCTAGACAGTCAGGCACATGGCGATTTCGCAGAAACTGCATACCAAGCTCGTCCAGAAGCTGATTCTGACGCCATCGTTGCAGCAGGCGATCAAGCTGCTGCCGATGTCTACGCTCGAGCTGTCGGAGCTTCTCAACCAGGAGATGGTCGAGAACCCGATGCTCGAAGAGGTGCCGACCGAAGAGCTGCAGCCGGTCGAAGCGGCACCGGAAAAGGCGGAAGAGAAGCCGGCTGAAAAAGAGAAGGACACCTGGGACGACCAGGACTACGAATATTTCTTCGGCGACTACCTCGACGACGGCTATCGCCCCCGCACACCGACCGAAGTCAAGGAACTCCCGCCAATCGAAAATACGCTCTCGACGGCCTCGTCGCTGTCGGATCACCTGCTCTGGCAGCTCTCGATGCAGACGGACGATCCGAGCATGCGCGAGATCGGCGAGGCGATCATCGGCAACCTCGACGACGACGGGTATCTCGTGGCGACGGTCGAGGAACTGTCGGCGATGGGCCCATGGCCGACGGAGGACGTCGAGAACGCCCTTCGGCTCGTGCAGGGCTTCGATCCGATAGGCGTTGCATCCCGCGACCTGCAGGAATGCCTGCTCCTTCAGCTGCGAAACATCGATGGCATGACCGGCTCGCCGGCCGAGCGCATCGTCATGGAGCACATGCGCCTGCTCCAGAACCATCAGGTGCCAGAGCTCGCGCGCAAGCTCGGCACTTCCATCGATGATCTCAAGCAGCACATCGAGCTGATCCGGCATCTGGATCCGAAGCCGGGCAGCCGCTATAACCCTTCACAGTCGCAGTACGTCATCCCGGACGTGTACGTCGTGAAGGTCGAAGACCAGTATGTCGCCGTCCTCAACGAGGAAGGCCTGCCGCAGCTCCGCATCAGCCCGGTGTACCGGCGGCTGCTCGACAAGAGCGCCGTGGAGAACACCGACGAGACCCGCGCCTACGTCAAGGACAAGTTCCGCTCGGCACTCTGGCTGATCAAGTCCGTGGAGCAGCGGCAGAAGACGATCCACAAGGTCGCAACGAGCATCATCAACTTCCAGAGAGAATTCCTCGACCACGGGATCGAGTACCTGCGGCCGCTCGTGCTGCGCGATGTCGCCAACGACATCGGCATGCACGAATCCACAGTGAGCCGTGTCGTGACGAACAAGTACATGCATACGCCACAGGGCGTATTCGAGATGAAGTACTTCTTCCATAGCGGCATCAGCAGCTCATACGGCGAAGCGGTGTCATCCGTCACCATCAAACAGCGCATCCGCAAAATCATCGAGCAGGAGGACCCGCGGAAGCCGCTGAGTGATTCGAAGATTGTCAGCATCCTGCAACGAGAAGGTCTCGAGCTCGCGCGGCGTACGATCGCGAAGTACCGCGAAGAGCTGAAGATCCCGACCTCGAACCAGCGCAAGGTGCTTTATTGAGCGTGCGGCCCGCAAGGGCCGTGCGGCGGCGGTACCCCCATGCGCCTCGAATTGACCGGCCGACATATCACGATTACCCCTGGCATCCGTCGTCTCATCGGGCAGCGTCTGGCGCCGATGATGCGTCTGCTCAACGACAGCGCCGTCTCCACGCAGGTCGTGCTGACGAAGCTGAAAGCGAGCGTGCATGCTGAAGTCACGCTGCACGCGCGCGGCGAGCACTTTCTTCATGGCGAAGGTACGGGCAAAGACCTCTCCGCGGCGCTGAGTGTGGCGGCGGACAAGGTCGATCGCCAGGTGCGGAGCCTGAAAAGCCGCTGGAGCAAAGGCAAGCGTCAGGGCGTCTCCGCTGCCAAAGCCGCATCAGCGACGCCACGCCCTGCCCGGGGGGCCAGACGCTTCAGCGGAGGCACTTCCACTGCACCGGGCCGTGGCGGGCGCATCGTCCGCGCCCGGCGGTACGAGGTCAAGCCGATGTCCGTTGACGAAGCGGCCCTCGAGGTCGTCGACACGGACGACGCATTCCTCGTCTTCCGCAACGCCGCGACGGACACGATCAACGTCCTGTTCCGGCGTTCGGACGGGAATCTCGGATTGATCGAACCAGAGGCGTAGCCGCCGACGCCATGCAGCCGCAGCTCACGGTTGCCGGCCTGCTCGAGAGCCGGTCCGACGCGATAGGACTGCCACTCGAACTGCTGAGTGGGATCGAGGGCCAGGAACGCGCGATCACGAGCCCGCACATCCAGAAGACCGGGTTGGCGCTGGCCGGCTTCCACGAATATCTGCAACCGGGCCGGATCCTCGTGTTCGGCGAAAGCGAGGTGCGTTACCTCGATGCCCTCGACAGCGATTCATTACTGAACGTCCTCGCCGCCGCCTTCACGCACGACATCCCGTGCGTGCTCATTACGGGCGGGTGGAATCCGCCGCCCCAGCTGCTGGCCGCGTGCGAGCGCTTCCATGTACCGCTGCTCCGCACGACGATCGCCACCCCAGCCGCGATCGCCAAGATCGGCGTCTTACTGGAAAATGCACTCGCCGTGCGCCAGGTCGTGCATGGCGTCCTGATGGACATCCTGAGCCTCGGCGTCCTCATCACCGGCGACAGCGGCATCGGCAAGAGCGAGTGCGCGCTCGACCTGGTCGTCCGCGGGCATCGCCTGGTGGCCGATGATGCAGTCGAGGTGCGCCGGCGCGGTGAGACGGATTTGATCGGCACCTGCCCGGAGCTCACGCGGCATCACATGGAAGTGAGAGGCCTCGGTGTGATCAACATCCGCGATCTGTTCGGCGTGGCGGCCACCCGGACGTCAAAGCGGATGGAGCTGGTGGTCCAGCTCGAGCGGTGGGACTCGGCGCGCGAGTACGACCGGCTGGGACTCGAAGAGAACCTGTGGGAACTGTTCGGCGTCAGGATCCCGCTCGTTCACATGCCCGTGGCGCCCGGACGTAACCTGGCGATCCTCGTCGAGGTGGCCGCGCGCAATCAGCTCCTGCGCACGCGCGGCTTGAACGCCGCGCGCGACCTGGCCGCCCGCCTCGAACAGCAGCTGCGCGAAGCCGACGGGGATGCGAATGCCGACGACGATGCCGAGCATGGAGGACCGGTGTGACGGCGAAGGCCAAAGGACGGCGGCCAACGCGATCGACGATCGCGCGGCGCCCGCGCCCTGTGCCAGAGGCGGCACCTGCGCGCGGCACGCGGAGATTCGTCATCCTCACCGGCCTCTCAGGCGCAGGGAAGACGCAGGCCATCCGAGCCCTGGAAGACCTCGGTTACTTCTGCGTCGACAACCTGCCGTCGGCACTGATCCCGACGATGGCCGAGCTCGCCGCGCGCGCCGACACCGGCCTGGAGAAAGTGGCGATCGTGGCCGACGTGCGCGAAGGCGGATTCCTGAAGGAGTTCCCGAAGGTCTTTCGGCGCCTGAAAGCCATGCCGGGGATCATGCCGCGGCTGATCTTCCTGGAAGCCAGCCCGTCGACGCTCGTCCGCCGGTTCAGCGAGACCCGCCGTCCGCATCCGCTCGCACCCGATCGCTCCGTTGCCGAAGGCATCAGGGAGGAGCGGACCAAGATGAACGCCATTCGCTCGATGGCCGATCTGATCCTCGACACCTCGAACCTCACCGTCCACGAGCTGCGCGACATCTTCATGCGCATGTCGCGCGACGAGGGCGGCCGGGCGGCGATGGTGGTGAACCTCGTGAGCTTCGGCTATAAGCATGGCGTGCCGATGGATGCCGACCTGGTGTTCGACGTGCGCTGTCTGCCGAACCCGCATTTCGTCGATACGCTTCGCCCTCTGACCGGCCGTGACCGCGCTGTTGTGCGGTTCATGCGCCGCCACGGGTCAACCCGGGAGTTCATCGACCGGCTCACGTCGTTTCTCACGTTCGCACTCCCGCAGTACGTCCAGGAAGGGAAGAGCTATCTGACCGTAGCCATTGGATGCACAGGAGGCCGGCACCGCTCGGTCATGCTGGCCGAAGAGCTCCGGAAGCCCCTTGGAGACGTCAAAGGCGTTACCGTGCGTGTAAAGCACAGGGATAGCTGACGCCCCCTGAACCGAACATGAATACGAACCGAGATCTGAGCACGGGGAAGACAGAACGGCCATGATCGGCATCGTCGTTGTTACCCACGGCCAGCTGGCCACCGAGCTGGTCAATGCGACGGAAACGATCGTCGGAGACCTGCCGCGCTTCGCGGCGGTGTCGATCGGCTGGCATGAGGACACCGCCGACGCCCGGGAGGAGATTGCGCAGGCCGTCGCGCGCGTCGATCAGGGGCAGGGCGTCCTGATCCTGACGGACATGTTCGGCGGCACGCCGTGCAACCTGGCCATGACGTTCCTCGAAGAGAACAAGGTCGAAGTGCTGACCGGCGTCAACGTGCCGATGATGATCAAGCTGTCGGGGCTGCAGGAACGCGGGGAACTGCTGTCGGTCGCGCGGGAGATGCGCGAGCACGGCCGTCATGCGATCTGGGTGGCCTCCGACCTGCTTCGCGCTGAGAAATCATGAGCTCGCGGATCAATTCCCAACTTCCAATTCCCAACCCCCAGAAGGACTGCCGCCTTCAGGGATGCTTTGGGTGCTGGGAGTTGGAAGTCGGGAGTTTGTGGTGACGACTCGCTCCGTCACAGTGGTCAATGCGCTCGGTCTGCACGCGCGGGCGGCGGCGCGCTTCGTTCATCTGGCGGCGCGTTTTCAGTCGCAGGTGCGTGTGGCGCGTGACGCCAAGGTGATGGACGGCAAGAGCATCATGGGCATCCTGCTGCTGGCCGCAGCCCGCGGGACGACCATCACGATCTCCGCCGAGGGCATCGACGAGCAAGCGGCGGTAGACGCCCTTGTCGAGCTCGTGCTCGGCGGGTTCGGGGAGGCCACGTGGAGCGCCTGACGGGCATCGGCGTGTCGGCCGGAACCGCCGTGGGGCCGGCGCTGGTGGCCATCCAGCGGACGCAGGTCATTCGATTCCCGATCGCGCCGGATCGCGTCGCCCGCGAACTCTCCGCGCTGGATCGCGCGTGCGCGCGATCGCGTGAGCAGATCGAGCAGATCCGCCGGCGCGTCCTCGACCTTCGCGGCGCCGACCTGGCCGCGATCTTCGACGCCCAGATCCTCATGCTCGACGACCCGATGCTCGTCGGCCGCGCGGCGACCATCGTCATGGAGGAGCGCGTCAACGCCGAGTGGGCCGTGCAGCGCGCGCTCGACGAGATCGCCGCCGTGTTCAACGAGGTGGACGATCCGTACCTGCACGAGCGCAAGGGAGACCTGCTCGACATCGCCGGCCGTCTGCGCATGAACCTGCGCGACGAGAAGGGCGGCGCGGGCGATCTGCTCCAGGACCTCGACACCCCGTGCGTCCTGATCGCCGACGAGCTCACGCCGTCTGTGGTCGCGCAGCTGGACTGGACCCGCATCCGCGGATTCGCCACCGACGCCGGCAGCCGCACGTACCACACGGCAATCCTCGCGCGGTCGCTGGGTGTACCGGCAGTCGTCGGCCTTCACGACGTCAGCCGGCGGATCCCGCCGGGCGTGTCGGTGATCGTCGACGGCGCCACCGGTGAAGTCATCGTCGATCCGACGCCGCCGGTACGTCTCGAAGCCGAACGGCGGGCCCGCGAAGGCCGCGTGGTCGTGATCGAACCGCGGCACACGGAAGGTCCGGCGCAGACGAAGGACGGTATCCGCGTATCGCTTCAGGCGAACATCGAGCGTTCAGAAGATGTGGCCGCCGCGCTGACTGCGGGAGCCGAAGGGATCGGGCTCTATCGATCGGAGTTCATGCTGGTTGGTGGACCACCGGACATGGCTGCGGAAGACGAGCAGTACCACGTGTACCGCGAGCTCGTCGAGCGGATGGCCGGACGTCCGGTCACGATTCGCACGTTCGACGTCGATCAGCGCCAGCTCGATCGGCCGCTCGTCGACGCGGCGCTCGATGCACGCTGGTTTGCCGACCACGAGCGGGGCAGCCACGCCGGACTGCGCGGCATCCGCTTCGGCCTTGCGCAGCCGGCTATCTTCAAGACGCAGCTCCGCGCGGTGCTGCGCGCAGCGGCGCACGGGCCGGTGCGCATCATGTTCCCCTTCGTCTCGTCCGTGCACGAAGTCCGCACCGCGAAGGCGCTGCTCGCCGAAGCGGGGCAGGAGCTGCAGGCGCGTGGCATCAGCACGTCGCCGGTGCCGCTCGGAATCATGATCGAGGTGCCGTCGGCAGCGTTCACGGCATCGTTGCTGGCACGCGAGGTCGATTTCTTCACCATCGGCACCAACGATCTCATCCAGTACACCTTGGCGGTGGATCGCACGGACGATCGTGTGTCCAACCGGTATGAACCGCTGCACCCGGCCATGCTTCGTCTGTTGAGGCACGTGCGGCGCGGCGCGGTCCGGCAGGGCATTCCGGTTGCGGTGTGCGGAGAGATGGCGTCAGACCCGGTACTGCTGCGGCTGCTCATCGGCTGCGGCCTCACCGAGTTCAGCATGACCCCGGGAGCGCTGGCGATGGCACGGGCGGTCGTTGCTGAAACACACGCGGGCGACATGGCCAGGGTCGCCGCACGCGTGCTGACGCTCGGCACGGTCGAGGAGATCGAAGAGTTCCTCCGCCGCGCGTTCGAGCATCCCCAGGAAGCCCTGAAGTAGCACCATTGATGACCACGTTGTATCCGCTCGTCTTCCAGCCTCGCTTCAAGGAGCGCGTCTGGGGCGGGCGCAGCATCGAGGCGATGTACGGCAAGCGGCTGCCACCGGATGTGCCGATCGGCGAGTCGTGGGAGATCACCGACCGTCCGGGCGACGAGAGCGTGGTTGCCAACGGGCCGCTCGCCGGGCAGACCCTGCGCACCCTCATGGAGCGGCACGGCCGCGAGATCCTCGGCAGCGCAGTGCCTGCAGCCGGAGGCCGCTTTCCGCTCTTGTGCAAGATCCTCGATGCGCGCGAGAAGTTGTCGCTGCAGGTGCATCCGCCGGAACGCGTCCGGCACCTCGGCGATCCCAAGACCGAGATGTGGTACATCGCGGCGGCCGACCCTGGCGCCGAGCTGTTCGTCGGCCTCAAGAACGGAGTGACGCGTGAAGCATTCGAGGATGCTGTTCAGCGCGGCACGGTTGCGGACTGCTTTCATCGTGTCGCCGTCAGAGCTGGCGACGCGATGTTTCTTCCCAGCGGGCGCGTGCACGCGATCGGCGCCGGCCTGGTGATCTTCGAGATTCAGCAGAATTCCGACACCACATTCCGCGTGCACGACTGGAATCGTGTCGGGCTGGACGGGAAGCCACGGGAGCTGCACATCACGGAGTCACTCGAGAGCATCGACTTCGCGGACTTCGAGCCGTCGCTCATCCGTCCGCGGACGATGAACGCCATCGAGTTCCACGTGCATCCGCTTGTGCACCATCCGCTGCTCCACACGGATCTCATGGAAGCTGTCAGAGCGGGGGAGTTCCAGCCGGGGGGACCGCGACCGCACGTAATCGCAGCGATCGAAGGCGCGCTGATCGTACGCGACGGCGGCGTCTACGAGCCTCTTCGCCCCGGCGATTTCTGCCTGATTCCTGCCAGCGTGACCCACGCGGTCGTACAGGCCGACGCCGGTGCGCGGTTCCTGCTGACCGAGACCGGCCGCTGATCCAACCCGCGGTTTCGCGTTGCCGTCTAGCGCGTGAGGTCCACTAAGAAAAGGAAAGGCCGACCTGAAGGTCGGCCTCTACCAACTACTACGAACTACCGACTACCCACTAGAAGGGGATGTCGTCGTCGGTGATCGGCTCCATCGGCGGCTCGTCGCCACCGCCGTGCGAGGCGCCGCGATCCATGCCGCCACCACCACCGCGGCCGCCGCCACCGCCGCCGCCAAGCAGCGTGATGCGATCAGCCTTGATCTCGGTGGTGTAGCGTTTGTTGCCGTCCTTGTCGTCCCACTGCCGCGTCTGCAGCCGGCCCTCGACGTAGATCTGCTTGCCCTTCGTCAGGTACTCCTGCAGCGATTCGGCCTGCTTGCCCCACAGCACCACGCGGTGCCATTCAGTCTTTTCCTGCCGCTGCTGATTCTTGTCGTTCCACACTTCCGTCGTGGCCAGATTCAGTGTGGCAACCGCGGCGCCGCCGGGCGTGTAGCGAAGCTCGGCGTCCCGTCCCAGGTTTCCCACGAGAATTACTTTGTTGACGCTTCCCACGTTGCTCTCCTTCGGGCCGCCTTCGCCCGCCTTCGCCCGTTGTGGCTGCGGCGGGGCTTCGGCGCGGGCCCCTGCGGTGACAGTTGCTGTCGCCGCGCTCATCAGGACCGGCGAGATCCGATCCCCACAAAGGCCGACCTGAATGAAGGTCGGCCTCTACAGGCGGACCCGCCAGGGTCCGCCCCACGTTCATTCGTACAGTGTGGATGGATTATGTGACAGGAGAGGTCACGGTTTGCGAGGTGTCGTCGGCGGTGCCGCCGCGCTGTCGATGCCCTGAAGCCGGCTCAGGGACAACACACCCGGCTCCGTGTCGGGAAACAGCTTCACCGCGGCCTCGAACGACGCCCGTGCCGCGGCCGTCTGGCCGAGCCGGCTCTGTGCCAGCCCGCGTTTGTAATACGCCCACGGCGCCTGGTTCTCTTTCGGGTAGTTCTGAATGACCTGGCTGAACGCCGCGATCGCCTGCTCGAAGCGGCTCTGGATGAATTCCGCTTCTCCGATGTACTGCTGCGCATCGTCAGCGCGCGGGGAAGTGGGGAAGGCCTTCAGGAACTCCTGGAATCCCTGAATTGCCGCCGGGTAGTTGCCGGCGGCGTAGTCGGAGAATGCCGTGTTGTACATGCGATCCGGCGAGAGGCCGAGCGTTGATGGAGGCGGCGTCGTCACCGGCGGCGCTCCGGCGGACACGGCGGCAGGATCCGCCACGATCCCGCCGTCCGCCGGCGTGAGGCGCGAGAGCAGGGCCGGGATCGATGTGCGCAGGGCCTGGACTTCCTCCTTCAGCTCGCCGAGCCGCGTGGCCGCGTCCTGCGTCTGCGCCAGCGTCTTGCGGACGTCGCCTGCCGCGGTGTTGATCGTCAGCGACTGATCGGCGAAGCCTTTCCGCATCGCCTCGTTCGTCTGGTCGATGCGCGTGTTGAGCGCCTTCGCCGTCTCGTTCAGCAGCTTGATCGTCTCCGCGAGGGTGTTGGCCAGCTCCTGATTCTGCGCGCGCAGGATCGTGAGCTCGGCGGCCATCTGCAGGTGCTCGCGGTTCTGCGCAGATGCCGGTGCCGCAGCGACGAGCGCGCCGAGGAGGAAGAGCGTGATCGTTCTCATAGTCAATTCGATGTAATCACAAAGTGGCCGCGTCGATTCTTGGCCATGGCCTCTTCGGTCTTGCCGGGATCGAACGGAAACTCCTTGCCGTAGCTGATCGTGCGCACGCGATCCGGCGAAACGCCGAGCGAGATCAGAAACGTCTTCACCGCAGTCGCACGCCGCTCGCCGAGCGCCAGGTTGTATTCCGCGGTGCCGCGTTCATCACAGTGTCCCTCAATGGTAACCACCCACCGCGGGTTTTTCTTCAGCAGCTCGGCATTGGCCGAGGTAGTTTGGCGTCCTGCGTCATCGAGATCCGCGCTGTCGACGGTGAAAAATACCGGCTGCAGCGGCGAATTGCGATTCAGCTCGTCGAGCGTGCGAATCGCGGCCGAATCATCGGACAACGCCGGCTGCGCCGGCACTGGCAGGGCTTCATCCACACGAGTCGGCGCAGCGGACGTCACGGCCGGCCGGTCGCTGACTGCGGGCGGCGGCTGCGGCATCGGTGCCGCCACCGGTGTCTGCCGTTTAGCGCATGCGCCCACCAGGAGCGCCGCGACGAGAATGACGATCGTGAAGCCGCTTCTCTTTCTGTTGTGCATCGAATCTCCAGTGGATCTCAGTTCGACCAATCAGGGGTCTGGTTGTTTCCTGTCCGCGTGATCTGCCGCAGACCATTGCCATCGCGACCGATCGTGAACACCTGAACGAGCCCTGAACGCGTCGACGTGAACGCGAGATGGCGGCCGCTCGGCGAATATGCGGGGCTTTCGTTCGAGCCTTCGCTGAACGTGATCTGACGGCTCTGTCGCGTGGCCAGGTCGTACACCTTGATGTCGTAGCCGGGGCCGTTCCTCGCCGAATAGGCGATCTCGTTGAACGGACTCGGCGCCCACGTCGCGCGATCGGCCTCGGCATCCGGGATCGGCAGCCGCTGCGCGCCTCCGGTGCCATCAGCACTCATCAGGTAGATCTGCGGCCGGCCCGTACGGTCGGAGGTGAACGCGATTTGCGTTCCGCTCGGCGACCAGGTCGGCGTCGTGTCGCTGTCCGGATGAGTCGTCAGCCGGCGCAGATTCGAGCCGTCGACGTTGATGACAAACAGATCGGGCGCGCTGGCACCTTCCGCCGTGCCATGAAAGACGATCTGCCGCCCGTCCGGCGAGAACACCGGTAACGAGGCGCCACCGTTTCTCAACCGGCCCCTGGTCAGATTCTGCAGCACTCCGGTGGTGATGAACGAGAGCAGGATCTCCGGCGGCTGGTTTCCGCGATACGCGGAATACGCGATGGCGCGCGCGTCCTGCGACCACGAGGGGTTGATGTTCAGATCGCGCGAATTCGTGATGCGCAGCTCGTTCGCGCCGTCGTAGTCGGCGACCCAGATTTCCTTCACGCTGCGCTTTTCAACTGTGCCGAGCACCGACTCCCGTATCCGGTCGGAGACGAAGGTCAGACGTGTTCTCGCGACGCCGCGGACTCCGCGCTGCTGCTTGTGGACCGCGTCGGCCACCTCATGAGCGATCCGTCGGGCACTGCGGGTCGCGATCGTCATTTCCTGCGCATAGACCGACTCGCGGCTGCGCACGTTGAACAAACGCACCTGAACGATGATGTCGTTCCCTTTCTGTGCCACCGTTCCGAAGAAGACGCCGTCCGCGCCCACTTCACGCCATGCGCCAAACGGAATCTGCTCCATCGAACGCGCGATGGGCACCGACTTGTAGACGTCGCGCGGAATCATGTCGAACTCGCGCTCGAAGTTCAGGTCGTCCCACAACACCTGCGCCAGCATCTGCGCGATCTGCGTCGCGTTCGGCGTCAGTGCCACGAAGTCCGGCACCGCGTAATGAGGAGGAGCACCCGAGTCGCCGCTGATTCGAGTCGCGATTTCGCTCGGCTGCTGCGGCGTTTGCGGCGGCGCCGGCTGCTGCGCCGCGACGAGACCAGCGACGAACAGCACCGCCGTAATCGCAATGATTCCCGGCCCTGGTGGATATCTGCGCACAGTTGTCGTCATGTGTGTCCTTGTTCTCATTACCTGACGTACTCGAACTCGAGATGAACAGTGAGAGCAGGATTCGGGTATCTCGGTGGCAGCGGTGGGAGTCGTGCGATCTGCAGGGCGCGCCGTGCCTCGTTGTCGAGAGCGACGAACCCGCTCGGTTTCTCGACCTGAACGTCCTCGATCCGCCCGTCTTTCCGAATGGTGAACGTCATCGTGGTGACGCCAGCGATTCCCTGTTTCTGGTTCCAGTTCTGTTTCACCAGCTCGTTCATCGTGACGATGTAGTCCGGACAGCAGAAGTTCACCGCGTCGACCGTCACGCCAGCCGTTCCACCGCCACCTCCGCTGCTCAGCCCGGCGAAGCCCTGGCCGCGGACGCGGGTTTCCGCCTTCGCGGTCCCTTCCTGCACCTCCGCGCCAGTCGAGACGGTCTTTGCCGCCGCCTCTTTCGGCGCCGTCTTCGGGCGCGCCTGCGGCTTCGATCGCGGATCGGGCAGCGTCATGTCACGCGCCACCGGAGCAGGTGCCGTTTCGACTTTTTTCACCGCCTCGGGCTGCTGCGCCTGAACGTTGCGCGCGGCCATCTGCGTCATCCCTGTGCGCGGCCCCGGGGCGCCGCTCAGACTGATGAACATCACATCCTTGGGCGCCGTATCCGCCGCCGGATGGGGCACGAGGATGACAAACGCCATCACGACGATGTGCGCGGCGAACGACCAGCCGACCATCGGCGACAGCCGATCGACGGCGCGAGCGCGCGAAACGATGATGTCGGTCGTCGATTCGTTCATCGCACAGGATCGGTAACCACGCCCATGTTGCGCGCGCCGCCCGCTCTGATCTGATCGCCCACTCGCATCATGTCCTGCACCGTCAGCGTTCCCTCGATGCGCAGAAACACATCCTTGTCGGCGCGCGTATCCAGACGCTGCCGAAGCCGTTCACCGAGAAACGCCAGCCGGATCGGCTCCTTCTCGATAAACACCTGCTGGTTGTCCTTGAACGAGAGCGGCACATCGACAAACAGCCGCTCGCTCGAAATCTCCTGAGCGCGCTCCGCCCGCGGCAGGCGGACTTCGACGCCGCGCTGCAGCATCGGCGCCGTGACCATGAAGATGATCAGCAGCACCAGCATGACGTCCACGAGCGGAATCACGTTGATCTCCGCCAGCGTCGTCGCCACACGGCGGCTGCGTCCCCTCGCTGCGCCGCCGGTCGGGACAGGAAGTACCTTGGGCATTCGCTCGCGACCTCGCTAGGTGAAATTGCGCTCGGCGATGTTCAAGAACTCGAGCGAAAAGTCGTCCAGATCCGACGCAAACGTCTTCACCTTCATGGTGAAGTGGTTGTAGGCCATCACCGCCGGAATGGCGGCGAACAACCCTGCCGCGGTGGCCACCAGCGCGTCTGCGATGCCCGGGCCGACTGTGGCGAGATTCGTCGACCCGGTCACGCCGATGCGCTGGAAGGTGATCAGAATTCCCCACACGGTGCCGAACAGCCCGATAAACGGCGCCACGCTGGCGATCGTCGCGAGAAACGGAACCCGTTTCTCCAGCTTGTTCACTTCGACGGCCGCCGCGCGCAGCAGCGCGCGATCGACGGCGGTCAGGCTCTTGAGAATAGGACGAGACGAAGTCTCGCCCGGATTGGACGAACCCGGACCGGCGGCGCGGAACTGCGCGTTCAGCTCAGCGTAGCCGGCCTGAAACACGCCGACGAGCGGACTCGCCGGCAGCGAAGGGCAGACGGACTGCACTTCGGAGAACTTGGTGCTGCGCCGAAAGACGTCCAGAAACGTCGCCGTCTGCCGTTGAATGGAGCGGTACGACAGCGTCTTCTGGAGAATGATCGCCCACGAGATAACTGACAGCAGAACCAGAATTGCGAGAACGATGAGGTTGACGGTCCCTGTCTCGCGAAGGAGTTCAACTACATTGACCTCCGCAAGCGGGGCAGCGCCCTCCTGCACCTGTAGTGCAAGGATGCTGAGCGCAAACGTGTGCAACAAAGCCTCCGAATCAACATGGCAGTGCGCCGGTGGGAGCGGCGCGGACAGGGCAGGGTAGCACGCG
>DATLLQ010000206.1:0-2797 GCA_035537775.1 Vicinamibacterales bacterium
GACGAGCGACGTGCCCCCGACAAGGCCGAGTTGTTCCAGGAAGCGACGTCGGGTGAGGGCAGATAGCGCGGCGCTCACGGTGGTCAGCATGCGGGCGTCCTGAAGCGTCCGACATTACCACCGTCCAATCCCCCAGGGAGCGGCCGGTAGTAGGAAATTTGTAGTGGACCTGCCGGCCAACCGGCTCGGGCCAGGATGGCAACGGAAGACTGGAAGCTAAGTGTTTGTAAACACGAGACGAGTTCGTCGGAAACGATCGGGCGAGTCTACGGCGTAGGCTTTCATCTCGTGATGGCAATCGACAGACGCGTGGACCGCATCAGACGCCACTACGCCGTTGATCGTTACGAATCACGCGGCGGACGGCGCCTTCCCGCCAACGGAGCCGTCCTGAGGAGTGACGCTGCCGGCGGGACGGCGACCCTGCGCCACGCCCGGGCGCGTCTTTCAACGCTCCGGATCGGCCGCATGATAACGTGTCGTCGCGAAGGGTCCAGTGTCGGCTTGACAGGTACGTCCGCATCAGAGCAGCGAGGTTATCGTTTCGGCAAGGCCGGCGAGAATCCGTTCCTGCTCTCCGCGATCCAACTCGATGAGCGTGCGTGTCGGCGGGTTGACAGTTTGCAGCGCGGCCAGCCCTGGACTTCCGTTCAGATGACACGGGCTCAGCATCACCGGGAAGATGGTCAGCCCGCGTGAGCTGGCCGCGGAGAGCAGCTCCGGCAGCTCGTCACCGGCACAGAAATCCGAGGCGAGGAAGTGGGAGCTGACCAGCAGCACCGCGCACGAGCACTCACTCAAAGCGGTCGCGATGGCGCGGCGCCAATCGCTGCCCGCCTCGATCTTCCGATCGTCCCACACGATGAGCCGTCCGTCGCGCTCCAGCGGCCGCAGGTGTGCGGCGATCCGCTCCAGCCACTTCTTGTCCTTGTGGCTGTAGCTGATGAACACCTGTGGTCCACCCGTGCGGGCGCGGGCACTCGCTGGACCTGGCGCGGTGCTCTTCGGGGAAGCGAGCAGATCGCACAGGGCGATCGCGGAGAGCGGTCGCTTCAGAGGATGGACGTGCAGTGCCGCCGTCAGGCCGTTACGTGCTCGCTCGCCGAGACCTGGGTTGAAGCGCAGCGGATCGGCAATAGTGCCGCTGACTTTCAACATCATCTG
Source organism: Vicinamibacterales bacterium (assembly GCA_035537775.1). Taxonomy (GTDB): domain Bacteria; phylum Acidobacteriota; class Vicinamibacteria; order Vicinamibacterales; family UBA2999; genus Gp6-AA40. Next base: position 1,165 of record DATLLQ010000206.1, read on the forward strand.
TTTGAATGGTGGTAAGGTCCGATCGAACGGCAGCTGTCCGGTCAGCAGCTCGTACGCCGTGATGGCGAACGAATAGATGTCGGAGAGCGGCGTCTGCTCGTTGCCCTGAATCTGTTCCGGACTCAAATAGGCAGTCGTCCCGCCGGCCATCACGTTTACATTGGTCGAGAAGCTCTCCTTCAGCGCGAACACCTTGGCCATACCGAAGTCGCTGAGAAATACCTCGCGGCGGTCAGCCGACAGCAGCGCGTTCTCCGGCTTGATGTCGCCGTGGATGATGCCGGACTCGTGGGCGAAGTCGATTGCGGCGGCCAGCTGCTTGAGAAGCGGCATGACGGCGTCCACCGAATAGAAGGCGCGTTCCCGCAGAAGGTCACGCACGCTGCCGCCGGCGCAGAAGGGCAGGACGATGAACGGGCTGCCGGCCGGTGTTGCATGCAGGCCTGCGCCGAGCACTGGCAGGATATTCGGATGCTTCAGTGACGCCTGTACGCTGACTTCGGCATGGAAGGCCCGGCGCTCGTCTTGGTCGACCTTCGGGAACAGCTTGACGCACAGGTGGCTGGAATCGCCCTGTCCGCGAAAGAGCGCGCTGGCACGCCCATAGGCGAACGGAGTGGACGCGGTGATAATCGTGCGATCGGTGGTCTGAAAGCGCATCGTCCCGTCGTCGGCCGCAGGTGCCGCGGCGGAGGGGCCCGGCGAAATCGATTTCCCGGCACCGGCGGCCTGCGCCGCATCGGCCGCCTCACACAGCAAGGCATAGTCGCCAATGACAATCTGGTCGCCCACTGACAGTGGGAACGGTTCCAGCCGCACGACGGCGCGGCCGCGCACCTGCAGGCCGTTGCTACTGGTATCGACGATCGCCCAACCGTCGCCAGCGCGGTGCAGCTCGGCATGGCGCCGGGAGACATACGACGAGGCGAGCACCAGGTCGCTGTTGGCATCCCGGCCGATGGTGATTACGTCCTGCTTTGGAAGAATGAACTTGGAGACAAACGCACCGCTCCGAGTTACATTCAATGCGCGAATCACGGAAGGATTGTACGATGCTCGCGGCGCGGGTGCGTCGGCTGTTCTGGCCCCCAACACTCGCGCGTGGAGCCAACGGTATTAACCTGCTTCCATTACGTGCGCGTGTGGCGATTGTCGTGACACGTCCCCACGCTACCACATCGGATCAGCCAGCCACTTGATCTCATCTCGTAGTGCGACAACATCCGTGGCCCGCGGCAGTGGGCGAAGCTTGACGGCGCGCGCCGAGATGCGCGAACCATGCTGATCTCACGGTGTGATTCGAAACAGTGACCAAACGCGTATTCCTCCCGACTTGTCGCCAAGTGGCTTTCGAAGCCACGCCCAGTGATCGAAAGTCCCTTCGGCGTTATTGCCGCTGACGCGCGGTTTCGAGACGAGCCAGCCCCTCGCGGTGGGCGTGATACATGTCAACGTTGATGGTGACCTTCAACGCCGTTCTCATGAGAGCCGACGGCGACTTGTCGTCGCGCCCGTCACGGCTTATCGTGAGGCATGCTCCGACGCGCGAAGTGGCTGCTGCCGCTCCTGCCGCTGCTCCTGCTGGGACTCGCTCATGCCGATCGCGATCCCGATTCGATAGGCAACTGGCGCA
>DATLLQ010000207.1:0-5029 GCA_035537775.1 Vicinamibacterales bacterium
TCAACATCTCCAGCGATGCCGCGGTGAACGCCTACGAGAACTGGGGTGCGTACGGCGCCAGCAAAGCCGCCCTGCTCCATCTGACCCGCATCTGGGACGCCGAGCTGACAGACGAGGGAATCCACGTCGTGTCGGTTGATCCCGGAGACATGGATACCGCGCTTCACGCGCTGGCGGTGCCTGACGCCGATCGCTCGGCGCTCAAACGTCCGGAAACGGCGGCTCGCGAGATCGCCGAGCTGCTGACCAGATTGACCTTCCGGCAGACGAACCCTGTGCTCGAGCAGATCGCGTCATGAATGCTGCGACAGTTGCTCGACAGGGTGCGCGCGGCGCACGACTGCTCGCCGTTAACGAGTTTGGCCTCGTGTCCCACCACACTGCCGGCGATCTGCCCGCCTTGCTCAGGCGCGGCGACCTGGTGATAGCCAACGACGCGGCAACTCTGCCCGCCAGCCTGCACGGAACACACGTGCCGACAGGCAGGCCGATCGAAGTCAGGCTCGCCGGGCGGCTGTCTCTTTCGCCCCATGCCGTCCGGCGATTCACGGTGGTGGTCTTTGGCAGCGGGGACTACCGGACGCCAACCGAGCATCGTGAGCCGCCGCCGAACCTGACGGCCGGCGATGAGCTCGCGCTCCGTTCGCTGCGCGCGGTCGTGATCGCGGTGCTCGGCCATCCGCGATTGGTGGAACTGGAGTTCCAACACTCGCCGGAAGAGATCTGGGAGGGCATCGCCCGGCACGGCCGGCCGATTCAGTACGCGTACGTGCCGGAACCGCTGGCGATCTGGGATACGTGGACCTGCATTGCCAGCGCGCCAGTCGCGTTCGAGGCGCCGTCAGCCGGGTTCGTCCTCGACTGGGCCATGCTCGGCGCCATTCGAGCGCAGGGCGCGCGGTTCGCGACGATCACTCACGCGGCCGGTCTTTCGTCAACGGGCGACGAGCAACTGGACCGTCTGCTGCCGTTCGATGAACCGTATGTGATCCCGGCGGCAACAGCGGCACTCGTCCACCAGACTCGGATGCTCGGCGGGCGTGTGATCGCCATCGGCACCACGGTCGTGCGGGCGCTTGAACACTGTGTCCGCGAACACGGACGAGTCAAGGCGGGCGACGGACTCGCCACGCTGCGGCTCGGCCCCGACTCACCGCTCGTCGTCGTGGACGCGATCGTGTCCGGCATGCACGAACGTGGCAGCAGCCACTACGAACTGCTCAGGGCGTTCCAGAAAGATTCGGCGTTGGCGCGGATGACCGAGCAGGCTGAGGCCGGCGGATACCGGGCACACGAGTTCGGCGACGGAATCTTCCTCTCCCGCGCGTTCAGACTCGAGGAAATGCGAACGTCAGCGTGACGCCAGCGTGACGAGCAGCGGCCGCAGCAGCTTCGCCGCTTCCTGATGTCCTGACGCTCGCCAGTGGCCCTGGTCGCCGGAGTAGAGGTCCTCCAGCCGGGAACCCTTCGTCGCCGCGTAGAAGTCGGCGAAGGGAATGTCGAGACGACTTAGCACGTCCAGGATCTGGCCGTACTCTCGAAGCTCGCCTTCCGGGTCTCCGGAATACACGCGTGCGCTCGGAAACACCATCACACCGAACGCCTTTCCCCCCTCGTGAACGGTTCGATTGAACGCGCGCAGGATTGATTCCAACTGACCAACCCGATCCGGAACCGGAGCGTCCGATGTCCGCGTGACGATCGGAAACGGCAGGGCGCCCGACACGTTGGCCATCTGGCCGGCGATTCGCCTGTCGATGAGAAATCCGGGAGCCCGTCGTTCGCGCGCCATGGAGATCAGGCCGCTCCAGCGGAAAGCACGAGCGACCCCGCCGCGGTCATTGATCAGCCGGTGTTCCGGCCAATCCACAACCGCCGGAACTGGTACGCCCTCCAGGCACAGGCCCTCGTACGACTTCTCCTGATCGCAGTGAATCAAACGAGGTCGGGGACCGCTGGGACTGTCAACTGTGGTGTTGTCGGTGAGGTCGTTCCCCGTATACAGCGCCAGAATCACGGCCTCGTATGGCCGCCCTCCTCTGGCCAGCATGTAATCCAGCAGTGACTGAGCCGTGCCGTACCCGATGAGCCCGTGGTTGATCGATCGAACCGGCGGGAGACGATCGCAGAGCGATCCGCAGGAGGCTTCGAGGAGCGAGCTGAATCGCTCCTCCTGACGGACCTCATCGCCCCATGTGAATGAGTCGCCGACGAAGAGCACACCGAGCTTCCCGCCGTCCGCCGTGTCAGCCGGCTCACGGTCCCGGTACCCGAGCGAGTTCGTCTGAATGGGGTTTCCGTCCTTCGTTCCAGCGAAGTTGGGATAGCCCGACCACCCGAGCACCGGGTGGTACTGCACGGTCTGCAGATACCAGTGGCGGTTCGCGTTCGTGGCGTGCGGGAGAAACAGCCGGATGGCCTGATCGAGCGCAAGGGCGAGCACCAGGCCGAATCCAATCGCCGGGAGAGCTCGCAATACGCGGGCTCCTACCCGCATTCGAGGGTCCTGCTCAACCACCCACTACCAACTACCAACTACCGACTACTTCGTGCAATCCCCGACCCGAGTCCCCGTGTACTGCATCGTCATCTGGCCCTGGGCCATCGACATGCTCATCTTGCCGGCGTAACTGTCGCCCTTGAAGACCAGCTCGCCTTCCCCGGTCATCGCGTCGGCGCCGGTGCATGCCATCTTCCACGTGACCTTGTTTCCGTCGATCTTCTGGTCGGTGACCTTGCAGTTGCTGCCGCCGCGGCCGCGCCCACCAGGATCACCGAGCGTATTCGCGGGCGCGTTGGCTTCCTCGGGCGTGACGCACCGCGTCACCTTCTGCGGCGGCATCTTCACCGGCATGCCCGGCATGTCCATCTGCGTGGTGATCTCCCAGCGGCCGGGCCTCATCTGGCTCTGCGACAGCAGCGGCACCGCAACCACCGCACAGAACGCCAACGTCATCATCCGTCGTGATCTCATCGATGCACTCCTTGAAACGAGATGCAATGCCGACGGATTCTAACGCCGAACCGAGCTCAGTACCCGAGAAACGCCAGCCACCGCGTGATCAGCAGCAGGTAGACGCCGATGAACATCGTGCCGATGAGGAAGCCGAGCACCCAGAAGTCGCGGCGGCTGATGTATCCGCTCGCGTAGTAGATGACGCTCTGGCCCGAGCTGTAGAACGTGAGCACGCCCATCAGCCCGAGAGGATAGGCAAGGAGCAGCGACCATCGCGTCGGCGAAATCGCCTCGATGCCCAGCGCGACGCCGAGAAACACCGCAAGGAGCGTCGCCGTATGCGCCGTGATGCTGGCAAAAAAGTAGTGGAGGAAGAAGAAGGTCCCGACCAGCGCGGCAATCGCAGCGCCCAGACTCAATTGCGTAAACGTTGGCGCCGTGGCTTTCGCCAGCCAGCCGACGAACCCCACCTCTGAGAGTCCGGCGGCAAGCGTCACCAGCGTGCCAAACCAGATCAGGACATTCCACGCCTGCTTCTGGCCAATGACGTCGTCCCACGACACCACACCTGAGACGACCATCAGCAGGACGATGAGCACGGCGGTGAGTGCGGGATCGATGTAGTCAGTGGCCGCAATCCAGAGGGCCAGCGCCGAACCGACCAGCACGAGCAGGATGACTTCCTGACGCGTCATCGGTCCCATCTGTCGGAGCTGATCGGCGGCCCAGCGTGGCACCTCGGGCGCGGTGCGGATCGACGGCGGATAGATGACGTAGAGCACGAGCGGGGTCAGCGCCAACAGCACAAAGCCGATCGGCGCGAAGCCGATGAACCACTGCAGCCACGAAATCTCGACTTTGGCGGTCTCTTCGATGATCGTGATTGCCAGCGCGTTCGGCGCCAGGCCGGTGATGAACATGCTGCTGGTGATGAAGCTGACCGCGAGCGCGGTGTAGAGGAGATAGGCGCCCAGCAACCGTGAGGAGCCATCGTGTGGCCGCGATCCATAGAGCTGCGGGATGTGGCTGATGACCGGATAGATCGTTCCGGCACTGCGAGCGGTTGCGGACGGCGTGAACGGCGCGAACGCGAGTTCGGCCAGCGTGACGGCGTAGCCGAGGCCAAGTGTCCGATGTCCGAGCAGTCTCACGAGGTGCAGTGCAATGCGTCGGCCGAGCCCCGTCTGCGCGTAGCCGACTGTGAACATGAAGGCCGCAAAAATCAGCCAGACGATCGTGTTGCCGAAACCGCTCAGCGCCCACTCTGCTGCCGCCCGCGGCGTGTCGCGGACCAGGCCGAGCACGGCGGCGGCGGTGACCCCTGCCAGGCCCAGGGCCGCGGCGGGAATCGGTTCCGTGATGATCAGCGTGATGACCGTGACGAAGAGCGCGAGATAGTGCCAGGCAGCCGGCGGGAGCCCGGACGGAACCGGGGCGAGCGCAATCGCGCCGCCGAGCAACAGCGGCACGATGACGCGCCCGGCGAAACCGGCTCTGGTCAATGGGAGTGGGAGTTTACTTCGTCCGTACAAGAAACAGCCGTGGCGCCAGGAAAGGCGCCACGGCCGGGTCGTACCCCGAAGGAACTCAGTTGAACGCTACTTGTGCGGCTGATCGTAGTGCGCCTGCAGGTTGCCATGCGAAAGCAGCTGCAGCGGGATGTTCAGCACCGGGCTGTTTGGACTGCCGGTCGGGTAGATCTTCAGCGCTGCTTTGTCGTTCTCGCCGGGCTCGCCGTAGTCCTGAAGCGTGAACTCGATCGTGTACCCCTCGTCACCGTTGTACCTTCCCTCGCCGATGCCCCGGAAGGTGTCGAGCGGCGCCGGCGGCGGCGCCTGGATGATCGCCGGATCGTCGCTGCATTCGAGGGTTGTGAGGTGCTCGTTCATGTGGAACTTGTTGCCGTTCCAGTTCACTTCGAGGTTGTTCGACAGGAGCAGGTCGCAGTGCAGCGTCAGCCCGCGGCTGATGCGAACGCCGTCCACCATGATCTGATTACCACCACCGGTGAAGCGGCCGGTGCCGGGCTGCTCAGTCGTGCCCAGAGTGTTGGTGAAGGTGACGAGCGCACCG
>DATLLQ010000208.1:0-11210 GCA_035537775.1 Vicinamibacterales bacterium
CTGTAGACGTGACCGAGCAGTTCACCGCTGACCTTGGTGCTGGCGTACGGGCTGATCGGCTGCAGCACGTGGTCCTCTTCGCGCCACGGCACGCGCGGATTGACGCCGTAGACGCTGCTCGACGAGGCGAAGACGAACTGCTGCGTGCCGATGCGGCGGGCGAGCTCGAGCAGCAGCTGGGTGCCGGTGACGTTCACGTCCTGATAGCCAACCGGGTCTTCGATGGACGGGCGGACGCCGGCACGGGCCGCGAGGTGAACGATGACATCGTATGGGGCCGTCCCGGCGGACGGCTCGAGCGCGTTGACCGCCTTCGCGTCGCGCAGGTCCCCCTGAACCAGCGAGAAGGCTGGATTCGCCTCGTGGCGGCGAATGTTGCCCTCCTTGATGGATCGGTCGTAGAACGGATCGAAGTTGTCGAAGATCGTGACCCGCCAGCCGTCAGCGAGGAGGGAATCGACGAGATGGCTGCCGATGAACCCGGCGCCGCCAGTGACGAGAGCATGTTTCATGTCGTGGGAGAATTTTACCTTCGCATCCCTCTTTGTGATCTTCGACGTCTTCGTGCCTTCGTGGTTATAGAATTCCGATCTCCATCATGAAGAACCTTTTCTGCTGGCTCGTGGCGCTCGTCATGTTTCCGGCGCTCGCCGGTGCGCAGACGGCAGACGATGCGCCGCCCATTCGCGATGCGGCAGCCAGAGGCGTTGCCGCGATCCAGAAAGCGCAGTCAACCTGGTATACGGCCAACAAGCAGGTCTGCGCTTCGTGCCACCATCAGTACCAGCCGGCGCTCGCCTTTCGCGCGGCGCGGGAGCACGGTGTTCCGGTTGACGAGACAGTGGCCAGAGCCGACGCGGCGAAGGCGTTCACGTTTGCCGACATCGATCGCGCGATTCAGTACCAGTACGTGATCGAGCCGGCGATGGACGACGCCTATCGTATGGTGGCGGCCCACGCGGCCGGCATCCCGTCGAATCTCGGCGCCGCCGTGTACGCGCGCCTCCTGATCTCCCGCCAGAATCGGGACGGCGATTGGGACGGCTTTCATCAGCGTCCTCCGTCGTCATACAGCCGCGTCACGATGGCGGCGCTCGGGCTTCGGGCGGTGCAGCTGTATCACCATCCCAGCCAGAAGGCTGCGGCCGCATCGGCCGTCGCGCAGGCACGGAAGTTCCTCGAAAGCCGGGAACCGCGGGCGACGGAGGAGCGCGTCTACAAGCTGATTGGCCTGAAGTGGGCTGGCGCCGAGCGATCGACGCTGCAGCGGCTTGCCCGCGAGCTCAAGGCGGCGCAGCGCCCGGACGGCGGGTGGGGCGCGCTGCCCGGCCGTGAGACCGATGTCTACGCCACGGCGCAGGCACTGGTCGCGCTGCGCGAGGGTGGTGTCGGCGAGATCGATCCGGACTGGCGGCGGGGCCTCGACTACCTGCTGAAAGCCCAGGCAGCGGACGGCTCGTGGCGGCTGGTGTCCCGGCTCAATCCGCCGGCGCCGCTCAGCCCCCCGTACTTCGACGCGGGTTATCCCGAAGGGCACAATCAGTTCATCTCGATGACGGCCGCCAGCTGGGCGGTGATGGCGCTGTCGTATGCGATGCCGCCGGTTCGTCCGGCCGCGCCGGCTCCATTGCCTGACGCGCTGCCGGCGAACGTCGAGCCGTGGGTCGAGACGGTCATGTTCGGCTCCGTGGCTGACGTGAGGCGGTTGCTGGACGCCGGCTTGAGCCCCAACGCCGCGACGAAGGCGGGAGGGACCACCGTGCTCATGGCGGCGGCACCCGACGTCGAGAAGATGCGGCTGCTGCTCGACAGGGGAGCCAACGTGAACGCGCGGTCACAAAGCCGGTTCACCGCGTTGATGGTCGCCGCGCAGTATCAGGAGGCGGCCGCCGCGATCGATTTGCTGCTCGATCGAGGCGCGCAGGTCGGGCCGCCGGCAGAAGGCGGCGCTCCTGTCTTCAACGCGAACCCGTTCTTCCTGGCGTCGTACGCCGGGAATGCCATCAGCCTGAAGCGGCTGCGCGATGCCGGAGCGAAGATCGACGAGCCGATGACGCTGATCGGCACTTCGCGGACGACGCCGCTCCTCGGGGCGTTCAAGTTCGGGGACGCAGACATCGCTCGCGCGCTCTTCGATCTCGGCACGCCGATCGAGTTTGCGGACGGCAACGGCATCACGATGCTTGGACGCTCGGCGCTGAACAACGAGGTAGCCATGGCGGCGGCGCTGATTGGGCGCGGCGCCAACGTCAACGTGGTGGACAAGCTTGGCATGACGCCGCTGCTCTGGGCCGCGTCCAGCGACTTTGGCGACCCGGCGATGATCGAGCTGCTGCTCAAGTCCGGGGCGAACGCGGGCGCGCGCAACAGAGACGGCCTCACCGCCCTCGATCTCGCTCGCAAATACGGTCACAGCGAAATCATTCCGGCCCTGTCACGAGCTTCGGTAACGCGATGAGCGGAGCACGAACATGACGAACCGCATTCTGGCCGGGGTCTCGGCGCTTGTTCTGGTCAGCGTCCTCCTCGCGACCGGCGTCGTCGCTCAACAGCCTCCCGCGCAGGGAGCTGGCGCTGGTGCCGCTGGCCAGGGACGTCAGGGTGGACGCGGTCCCGGCGGGGCGCCGCCGCCGCTCAACTGGGCAGCGCCTGTGCTTCCCGACGGTCCAATCGCGGCGCAGTCGGCGATGCCGCAGCATCGCGACCTGCGCATCACGGTGACGAAGGGCCTCTCGCATCCATGGGCGATGGCGTTTTTGCCCGACGGTGGAATCCTTGTCACCGAGCGTGGCGGCCAGCTTCGGCTCATTCGCAACGGGGTGCTGCAGAAGGAGCCGATCGCGGGTGTCCCGGCGGTTGCTGCCGGTGGCTTGAACGGCCTGCTCGACATCGCCCTGCATCCGCAGTTCGCGACGAATCGCTGGGTCTACTTCACGTATCACAAGCCGATCGGCGCCGCGCCGGCGCCGGCGCCCGCAGCCGGTGCGCAAGCCGGTCGTGGCGGCGGCCGCGGAGCGGCGCAGCAGTTCGAGCTGGTGCTCGGACGCGGCACGTTCGACGGCAAGGCGCTGACTGATGTGCGCGAGATCTTCAATACGCACGCGCCCGGCTCGGCGTCGCGCATCGTGTTTGCCCGCGACGGCACGCTCTACATGTCATCGGGCAACGCCGACGAGGGGCCGCAGGGTCCGCCGCAGGACCCGAACGACTACCGCGGCAAGGTGCTGCGGCTCCGTGACGACGGAACGGTGCCGCCGGACAACCCGTTCGTGGGCCGGGTGGGATACAAGCCGGAGATCTTCTCGATGGGCCATCGCACGCAGCTCGGGATGGCGCTCCATCCGGAAACCGGCGAGCTGTGGGCGGGGGAGCAGGGTCCCAACGGCGGAGACGAGATCAACATCGTCAAGGCCGGGAAGAACTACGGGTGGCCGATCGTCAGCTATGGCCGCAATTACGGGGGACCGCGCCTGGGTACGTCACGGCCGGAAATGGAAGAACCGATCGTGCTCTGGATTCCCTCGATTGCCGTTTCGGGCCTGACCTTTTACACCGGCGACGTCTTCCTCGGCTGGAAGCGGAACGTCTTCGTCGGCGGACTGCGCCAGGGCGAGTCGCCCCGCACCGGACAGGTCAATCGGATCGAGTTCAACGAGAAGTGGGAAGAGATTCGGCGCGAACCGATGCTGCGCGAGCTGCAGCAGCGCATCCGCGACATCCGGCAGGGCCCGGACGGCTACCTCTACGTGCTGACGGAGGAAGACAACGCAGCGTTGCTGCGCATCGAGCCGGCACCTGCGAATAAATGAACCACGAAGATCACGAAGGATCCTGAGGGAACGAATCAATGAAGCTTGCGAAGAGCATGTCGCGGATCGGAATCGAGTCCGCGTTCGAGGTCCTGCAGCGCGCCAGAGCGCTCGAAGCGCAGGGAAAGAAGATCGTCCACCTGGAGATCGGCCAGCCCGACTTCCCGACGCCAAAACACGTGATCGAAGCGGGGAAGAAGGCGCTCGACGAGGGCTGGACCGGATACGGCCCGACGCCGGGCTTCCCGGATTTCCGCGATGCCATCGCCGAGTACATCTCGACGAGCCGCGGCATCAGCGTCAGCGGGAAGAACGTCATGGTCGTCCCCGGCGGCAAGCCGATCATGTTCTTCTCGATGATGGCCGTTCTCGAGCCGGGCGACGAGGTCATCTATCCCAATCCGTCGTTCCCCATCTATGAGTCGATGATCAACTACCTCGGCGCCACGCCGGTGCCGGTCCCGCTCGTCGAGACCCGGGGCTTCTCGTTCGATCTGGAGACGTTCAGGCAGAAGCTCTCGCCGCGGACCAAGATGGTCATCCTCAATTCGCCGGCCAATCCGACCGGCGGCATGATTCCGCGTGAAGACCTGGCGCAGATCGCCGCCATGCTCCGCGACCGCGACGTGCTGGTGCTCAGCGACGAGATCTACTCGCGCATCTGCTACGGCGTCGAGCCCGCGTCGATCACGCAGTTCGACGGCATGCTCGACAAGACGATCATCCTCGACGGGTTCTCGAAGACCTACTCGATGACCGGGTGGCGGCTCGGCTACGGCGTGATGCCCCTCTGGCTCGCCGACGCGGTGGACAAGCTGATGGTGAACTCGAACTCCTGCACCGCCAGCTTCACGCAGCGCGCCGGGCTTGCCGCGCTCAAGGGCCCGCAGGATGACGTCGATCGCATGGTCACGGAGTTCCGGCGCCGCCGCGACGTGATCGTGAAAGGCCTGAACGAGATCCCTGGTTTCCGCTGCGTGGTCCCCGACGGCGCGTTCTACGTGTTCCCGAATGTGAGCGGAACAGGGATGTCGAGCAAGGAGCTGGCGGACCTGCTGCTCAACGAGGCGGGCGTCGCGTGCCTGAGCGGTACAGCGTTCGGCAGCTACGGGGACGGATACCTGCGATTCAGCTACGCCGCGTCGCTCGAGAACATCCAGGACGCGCTGGATCGCATCCGGAAGGTATCCGAGCGCTGGGCCGCGGTTCGTACCTAACTACCGCTTCAGGAGCGCGAGCAGCGGGTCGATCTCCTTGGGCACCGCGGCTGTCAGGACCTCCACGCCGGTGGCCGTGACCAGCACGGTGTCCTCGATGCGGATGTGCATCTTCTCGTCCGGCATGTCCACAATCGGCTCGATCGCCAGCACCATGCCTTCTTCGAACGCAGCGTTCCAGTCGCCGACGTCGTGCACCGACAGACCGACGTAGTGCCCCATGTAGGCGTAGCGCGGATCGAATCCGTACTTCTTGAGCGTGCTCTCAGCGATCGTCCTGATGGCCAGACGGGTGACACCTGGCTTGATGGCCCCAAGGATCGTTTTCTGCGTGTCCAGCACGGCCTCGTAGGCCTTTCGCTGCTCGCCGGTGAAGCGCCCTGACACCGGCCACGTCCGCGTGATGTCGATCGTCAGGTAGTCGAGCGAGCCGCCGTAGTCCATGACCACGAGCTCGCCGGCTTTCATCTGCCGCCCGTTGTCCTGGTAATGCCATTGATTGCCCATCGGGCCGGAGCCGACGATGGCAGGGTAGGCGGCGGCCTGGAGCCCGTGCTTCAGCATCCAGCCGGTGGCCGCGGCCTCCAGCTCGTACTCGAACCTGCCGGGCGCGCTGGCCTGTATCGCCCGCACCATCGCCTCGGCACTGATGCGGCCGTTGTAGCGCAGGATCTCGATCTCGCGGGCGGTCTTGATCATCCGCAGGCGGTCAATCTGCGGCGTCGCATCGCGGAGGGTATCGGCCGGGAACTGCGCCTTCAGTGCGTTGACGCGCGCCGCGTCGTCCGTCGGATTCTGTCCGTAGGGATTGGCGCGCCGCCGCGCAACGGTCGAGCGAACCTCGCCGCGTCCCAGATCGACGACGTCCGCTTCCGACAGCCGGGCCCACAGCGTCTTCGTCGATCGGGCTGACAGGAACTCGTTCAGCGCCGAGAGCGGCTGAATCGATGCGAGGCCCATCGTGCGCGCGTCCACGTTGTCACTGAGCCAGTTGCCGCCGTTGAACTGAATCTCGCTGCGCGAGAGCCGCGGCAGGAACAGATGCGATGCGCCGGTGGCGACGTCCATTACCAGCACGGCATTCAACGACTCGTTGCCGGTGAAGTAGTAGAAGTCGTGGTCCTGGCGGAAGCGCAGACCTGGCGTCGGCAGGGAGGCGCCGAAGAGAACGAGGGTGCCCTCCGGTGACTGAGCTCGAAGCGCCGCTGCCAGCTTCGCCCTGCGTGCGGTGAATTCCTCCGGCGGATATCCGAAGCGTTCCGCCACGCCCCAGGTCGTGAGCGCGACAATGAAGCCGACGATCAGAACGGCCGTGACCCGTTTGGGAATTGGGAGTTGGGAGTTGGGAGTTGACCTCATTTCAACGTCACGCATACCCATCCTTCTTCCTCTCCGCGATGCTCGACCGTGAATGCACCGAACGCCGCCAGCACGTCTTGCTCCTCGGCCACGGTGAACCCGCTCAGGATGAGGCGGCCGTCCCAGTTCGTTAACGAACGCAGCCGATCGGCCGACTGCACCAGCAGGCCGCCCGTGAGGTTGGCCAGGATGACATCGGCCGGCACCAGCTCCGTCTGGCGCAGGTCGCCGACGATCAGCGTGACCAGCGCCGACGGATTCAGCGACAGATTGTCCCACGCCGCCTGAATCGCGTCCGGGTCATCGTCGATACCCGTCACTTCTTCGGCCCCGAGGCGGCTCGCGGCGATCGCCAGCACGGCAGAGCCGGTGCCGACGTCGAGCACCGTGCGCCGGTCGAGACTGATCTTCTGCAACGCCTCCAGGCACAGCCGCGTCGTCGCATGGTGACCCGTGCCGAAGCCCATCGAGGGGCGGATGACGATGGTGAGAGGGGCATCCCAGGGTGGTGCGACGATGATCCGTCCGACCTGCACCGCGCGAAGGCTGGCCTGCGAACGGGCCGCCCAGTCTTCGTCCTCGATCTCGACGGGGTCGACACGCAGCCGGGGGAACCGGACGCGCAGGTCTGTCACGGCGGCGTCGCGGTCAGAGGCGTCCGCAAAAAAGATGCGCCACTGATTGTCAGAGGGTTCGTCGATGGCGGAGATCGCGCGGTCGGCCAAGACGGCGTGCAGCATCTCTGCCTCGTCGGGGCTGAGGCCGGACACGACGATTGCAGGCCATGTGCGCATCACGCTGCTCTCTTCGTGGCCGTCGATCCCTTCGTGACCTTCGATCGCTTCGTGTCTTCGTGTTACCCGAAGATGTCCTTGACGCGGCCGAAGAGGCCCTTGTCCTCGTCGTTGACCGGTGTCGGCTCGAACTTCTCTTTGGGGAGCGTGCCGGCGAGCTGCTCGAGCAGCTTCTTCTGCTCGCGCGTCAGCTTCTTGGGCGTGATCACCTTCATCGTGATGAAGAGATCTCCGCGCCCCCGACCCGTGACGTCTGGCATCCCGCGGCCGCGCAGGCGGAACATCTGGCCGCTTTCGGTGCCGTCGGGCACCTTGAACGGCTCGTCGCCTTCGAGCGTCGGGATGCGGATCTCGCCGCCGAGGGCGACGGTGGAGAAGTTGAGCGGGACTTCGACGTAGAGGTCGTTGCCGTCGCGGCGGAAGAACGCATGCTCCTGCACGTGAATCACGACGTACAGGTCTCCGGGCGGGCCGCCCGGACCGCCGGCTTCACCCTCGCCGGAGATACGCAACCGCTGCCCGGTGGCGATACCGGCCGGCACGCGCACGGTGAGCTTGCGCTCCTTGAGCTGCCGGCCCGATCCCTTGCACGTGGCGCATGGCTTGGCGACCACGCTGCCGGTGCCGCGGCACTGGCCGCATGTGCGCGCGACGGTGAAGAAGCCCTGCTGATAACGAAGTTGACCGCGGCCGTGACACTGCGGACAGGTCGTCGGCTTCGATCCGGCAGCCGCGCCGCTGCCCGAGCAGGTCTCGCACGCTTCCTGGCGCGGAATCTGGATCGTCGTCTCGCTGCCTGTGGCGGCTTCCTCGAACGAGATCTCCATGTCGTAACGGAGATCGGCTCCGCGGGCCACGCCACCGCGGCGGCGTCCGCCGCCGAACACGTCGCCGAATCCAAAGATGTCGCCCAGCCCGCCGAGGATGTCTTCGAAGCCGGTGAACGTGTTGGGATCGAAGCCGGTCGCGGCGCCGCCCAGGCCGGCATGACCGTAGCGGTCGTAGAGGTGCCGCTTATCGCCGTCTGCAAGAACCGAGTACGCCTCAGCCGACTCCTTGAACTTCTCCTCGGCGGCATGGTCGCCAGGATTCCGATCCGGGTGGTACTTGAGGGCGAGCTTGCGGTACGCGCTCTTGATCTCGGCGTCGCTGGCGGTACGTGAGACGCCCAGCACTTCGTAATAGTCGCGCTTGGTCACAGAGGTCACGAACGCTTTGCGACTTTGACCATGGCCGGCCGCAGCAGCCGGTCGCCCAGTTTGTAGCCGCGCTGCAGCTCCTGCATCACTTCGCCTTCGCGATGCTCTTCGCTCGGCTCGTGAATGACGGCCTGGTGTACGTTCGGGTCGAAGTCAGCGCCCTGAGCTTCGATGGGCGTGACGCCGCGCTTGCGCAGCAGGTCGAGCATCTGCTTGTGGATCAGCTCGATGCCGCGCTTGAACGCGTCGACGTCGCCGCCGGCAGGCGCCTGCAGGGCACGCTCGAAGTTGTCGATGATGGGCAGCAGCTCACGCAGCACGTCGGCGGCCGCGTATTCCGAGAGCTCGCGGCGTTCACGCTCGATGCGCTTGCGGTAGTTGTCGAAGTCCGCAACCGCGCGAAGGAACTGTTCCTTGACCGCGTCGCGTTCCTTCTCGAGTGCCGTCAGCGCGTCGTCGACGTCCGCACTGGGACCCGGGCCGCTGGCTTCCGCCTGCTCGGCAGCCGTCTCGGTGCCCGCCTGCGGATCGCTGGCCGCTTCCGCGTACTCAGGATCTTCGTAGTGTTTCTTCACCATGGAGACTGGCGCGCTTTCCTCAATTGGCGTCGCGGAGTACCCGGGAGACCGCCTGCGTTGCTCCGTCCACCAGCGTGATCGTCCGCGAGTAGTGCATCCGCGTCGGTCCGATGACACCCACCGTCCGCGTGGCGTCGCCGTCCACTGCGGTGGAGGCGATCAGGCTGAACGGGCGGAGATCTGGCGCGGCATGCTCGGTGCCGATGACCACGGTAAGACCGGGGCCGTCGATGTACTCGTTCAGCAGCCGCACGAGCCGCTCCTTCTCTTCCATCATTTCGAGCAGGGCGCGGAGCGTGCCCTTCGACACCGTATCGTCTGCGGGGTCGAGCAGCGAGGCAGCGCCTTCCACGTGGAAGGCCCGGTCCGGCAGCGTCTCCAGCGTCTGCTGCGCCAGGCGCAGCGCCCGTCGGAGCAGTTCGTCGTAAAGGCTGCGTTCCTGCTGAAGCCGCGTGAGCACCGCTTCGCGGATGGTGACGAGCGGCAGTCCGGCAAACTCCGTGTTCAGGTAGTTGGCCGCCTGTACCAGATCGTCCGGCCGGACCTCCTCGCAGGCATCCACGAGCTTCTGCGTCACCTGGTTCCCTCGCGAGACGACCACCACCAGCACGCGGCTCCCGCCAAGGGCCACGAACTCGATGCGCTGGAGGATGCCGCCCTGGTTGTCGGCCAGCGCAAACCCGACGTATCGGGCCGCGCGCGACACCATGTGAGAGACATTGATGAGCAGATCTTCCATCAGCGGTGATCTGCCAGCGTGCGCCCGGATTTCATCCTCGACGTTGAACGGCGGCCGGCCGGGCCGGCGGCTTTCGAGCAGGAGATCGACGAACACGCGGTAGCCGCGATCCGTCGGCACCCGCCCCGCGGAGGTGTGCGGCTGGTGCACGTAGCCGAGGTCTTCCAGCTGCGCGAGTACGTTGCGAACCGTGGCCGACGACACGCCGAGACCGCTCTTGTGAGCGAGCATCTGCGACGGCACCGGCTCACCGGTCTCGATGTACTCCCGCACCAGCGTGGCGAGCACGCGGCGAGGCCGATCGGACAGTTCAAACGAACCCATTGGCTGTCAGAAGGTTAGCAGAATTATAACGCCCTTCGCGCCAGCGCTGCCGCCTCGGCCCGCGCCTCGGCCGTGATTTCGGCGCTGTCAAGATGCAGCAGCGCGCCATCCTGCACCAGTACCTCGCCGCCAACCATCGTCATGGTGACGTCGCTGGCCTGGGCGCTGTAGACGAGCGCGGAGAACGGATCCGGGGAGGGAGCCAATCGGGATGAGGCTGTATCGACCAGGATCAGGTCGGCCTTCTTGCCAGCCTCAATCGAGCCGATCTCGTCTTCAAGCCCGAGCGCGGCGGCGCCTGCGCGAGTCGCCATCCACAACACGTCGCGGGCGGACAGCGTGCCGGGAGATCGTCTGATTGACTGCAGCGTGGCGGCAAGCCGCATCTCGCCGAACATGTCGAGGTGGTTGTTGCAGGCCGCGCCGTCAGCGCCAAGCGAGACAGACACGCCTCGTGCCCGCAATTCCGGCACCGGCGCGATCCCCGATCCGAGCTTCAGGTTGGAGCCCGGACAGTGCGTTACCTTCGCGCCGCCGTTTGCGAGGAGCGTCTGTTCCGTCTCGTCGACCCACACGCAGTGCGCGATGTTCAGCCGCGGCGACATCAGCCCGACACGGTCGAAGTATTCGATGTTCCCGGTTCCCGTGGCGGCACGTACCATCGCCACTTCGTCCGGCTGCTCCGATGCGTGCGTGTGCACGATGGCTTTCAGCTCGGACGCCGTGGCGGCAACGGCCTCGAGCAGCTCCCGTGAGCAGGAGAGCGCGAACCGTGGCGCAAACGCCACGCGGATCCGGCCGTCAGCCGTTCCGTTGTACTGACGAAACAGCGCGATGCTCTCCTCGAGCGCTGCCCGGCCGTTTTCGCGCAGCCCGGCCGGAGCGTCCGCGGTCGTATCGTCCATCAGGCACTTGCCGATCGTGGCTCGCATGCCGGTCTCCGCCACCGCGTCGATAACCGCGTCAGTGCCGCGAACAGTCTCCATCGTCAGGATCGACGTGGTGCCGCTCCGCAGCAGCTCGAGGCAGGCCAGCCGCGCCGCGGCGCGAAGCGACGACGCGGTGTGCGCGGCTTCCATCGGCCAGATGCGCGTGCGCAGCCAGTCGAGCAGGCGTAAATCGTCCGCGTAGCCGCGAAACAGCGTCTGGCAGAGGTGGAGATGCGTCTGGATGAAACCCGGAAGGAGAAGA
>DATLLQ010000209.1:0-7165 GCA_035537775.1 Vicinamibacterales bacterium
GTGATCTTGCCCTGGGCGCCTGGTTCCCACAGGGTCTTCAACTCGTCGACCGTGATGCTGGTGGCCCATGTGTTCTTCGGATTGACGACCACGGCCAGGCCGTCGTAGGCGACCGGCAGCTCGATGTACTCGATGCCGGCCGCCCGGCACGCTTCTATTTCAGTGGGGCGGATCGGCCGCGAGGCATCGCTGATGTCGGTTTCGCCGCGGCAGAACTTCTGGAATCCGCCGCCGGTGCCGGAAATGCCGACCGAGACGTCTACCTTCGGGTTTTCGCGCTTGAATTCTTCGGCCATGGCTTCGCTGATCGGGAACACGGTGCTGGATCCGTCCACGCGGATCATCCCGCTCAGCTCGTTGCTGGCCCCTTCTGTTTTGGTGCCGCTCCCGCATCCGGCGGCGAGCGCTGCGGCCAGGATGAGGGTGCCTGTGCGTACGGAAAGAATCATGAGCGTACGCTATCGGGCGTGAATTTCGCGCTCGTTACCGTGATGTTAAATCCGTGTAACACGGCCTTTCAATCGATAAACCTGTAACCCAGCCCGATCACCGTTTCGATTTGCCGAGACGCTGGGCCGAGCTTCGAGCGCAGCCGTCCTATGTGGACGTCCACACTGCGTGTTTCGACCGAATCGTCCCACCCCCAGACGCGCTCCAGGAGCTTGTCGCGGGAAATGACGCGGTTGCGGTTCTCCACGAGATAGCGGAGGAGCTCGAACTCGCGGCGCGTCAACCGTATCTGCGACCCGTCCACCCTGACCGAGATCGCTTCGAAATCGGCAATCAGGTGCGAGCCTGAGTACGACACTGCTGGAGGTTTGCGCTCGGCGCCGTTTCCGCGACGGAGCACAGCGCGAACGCGGGCCACCAGCTCGCGCAGCGCGAAGGGCTTCGTGATGTAGTCATCCGCGCCCAGTTCGAGGCCGGTGACGCGGTCGCTTTCGCTGGCGCGCGCCGTCAGCATGATGATCGGGATGTGCGACGTCGCCGGCCGGGCCCGGACGATCCGGCACACCTCGACGCCACTGAGCACGGGGAGATTGAGGTCGAGCACGATCAGGTCGGGCGCTGTTTCGCTGACTGAACGGATGGCGGCGTCGCCGGCACCGGCGATGTCCACCTCGATGTCGCCCTTCCGTTCGAGCGCGTGCTTGATAAGCCCGGCTATATCCTGCTCGTCTTCCACGACGAGAACACGAGTACCCACACAGGGAAGCTATTCAGTCCGGGTTTCTGCCGCGTCACAGCAGCGTTAAATCTAAGTTACGGGATGAGATTTACTTGATCGTGATCTCTCTGTGATCCGGGCGTGACACGAGCTGTTTACGCTGCTGGATATGCACGTGGGCATACCACGGCACCTTTACCCGGCACGTCCGGCGCAGGCCCTCCGACCCGGGCTTCGGGGTCGGTCAGGGCAGGCATGACGCAGCGGAGTGCATTCCGGCTCACCGTCATCGTCTGCGCCCATAACGAAGCCCACTTCATTTCCCCCTGCCTTCACTCCCTGCTCGCGCAGACGCGCGTGCCCGACGAGATCGTGGTCGTCAACAATGCCAGCACCGATGAGACGCGCGCCGTGGCGCAGCAGATTCCGTACGTCCATGTGGTGGACGAGCCGCGCAAAGGCCTGGTGGTCGCACGCGAGACGGGGCGGCGCGCCGCGACCGGCGACATCCTGGTGTACCTCGACGCGGACTGCCGCGCGCCGCTGAACTGGCTCGAACGCGTGGAGCGCCGGTTCCTGCGCACGCCCGGCCTGATCGGCCTCTCGAGCCCGTACCGCTACTACGACTGGGACTGGTGGGGCCGCCTGCTGATTCGCGCCTACGACTTCACGCTCGCGCCGGCGACGCAGCTGCTCGTGAAGTACATCCTGCGCATGGGCACGGATCTCGTTGACGTGTGGGAGGCCGCAAACCGCGACGACCTGTTTTCGGTGACGAGCCTCAAGCACTATCCGTATATCGCCAACAGCGACTTCCACAAGCCGAAGCATCTCTATTCATGGAAGACGCTGGTGCGGAGCGAGAAGAGCTGGCCCGCGATTGCGCGCGCGCTGCGCAACAACGTGGATGTGGCGATCACACTCTTCCGCAACGGGTCGTGGAGTCCCGCAACGTAGGCGGCAGTCCGTTTCGACCACGAGAATCACGGCGGCCACCACGATCACGGCACGCGACCCGGTACGGTGCTTGCGATCCACGCGAGGCGCCGGAGGACTCGATGAAGCCCGCGATCTGCTGCCTGGCCGCGATGCTGGTTTCTCTGTCAGTTGACATCGTCGCGGGCGATCGTGAGCCTCGCGAGGGCGAGGGAAATGCGGTCATCGAGCGGTTTCTGGCGCGCGAAGACACGCCGCTGCGCGAATATCGGGCCCGGCGAACGCTGCGCGCGGCGAGCCCGCGCCTGGGCGCGCACGCCTCGCTCGAGGCGATCACGGAGCTGACGGCCGGCGGAACGTTCAACTATCGAGTCGTTCGCGAGGAAGGCTCCGGCTCAGTCCGCACGCGAGTCCTGCATGCCGTCCTGCGCGACGAGAAACGGACGTTGGAGCAGGGAGACCCGAAGCAGAGCCGCCTCTCCGCTGACAATTACCGCTTCACATTCGAGCCCGGCAGGGGCGCGTTGCTGGATGCGACGCCGACTGAACCAGGCGAACTGCTGATTGGAATCACGCCGCGGCGCAGCGATGTGCTGCTTGTGGACGGAACGATCGCAGTGGACGCCAGCGGCGATCTCCTGCGCGTCGAAGGACGGCTGGCGAAGAATCCGTCGTTCTGGACGAGCCGCGTCGAAGTTGTCAGACGCTATGCGCGAATTGCGGGCGTCCGCGTTCCCGTGTCGACCACATCGGTGGCCCAGGTGAAGATCGCCGGCAAATCCGAGTTCGAGATGACCTACAGGTACGAGTCGATCAACGGCAAAACTGTGCCGTGACAAACCTCCGTTACCTCCCGGGCTTTCGAGACGACTCTTCGTGATCTTCGTGATCTTCGTGGCCTTCGTGGTTGTTCCTTCTCCCACACCCTCCCTCTACCTCAAGCATCCAAGGTAACGTCCGTGTAAATTCTTGTGCGCCCCGGTAAATCGCCATGCCGGATCGCATATAAGGGTTGCTTCGGCGCATTGCAGTCGGCTTTGCCGCGCCGATCGACCCCATCACAAATACCCATGGTTATCGAACATCGTCTTGCCGTCCGTGCCGTCCAGCAGATTGCTGCGGAAGCGGCGCGTGAAGCTTCTCCCGAACTCTCGGTTGCCGGCGTGCTCCTCGGAGACGGCGGCACCAGCTACGTGGAAATCCTGATCAAAGCCGAGGGCTGGGACGTGGACCAGATCACACTCGGCGTCTTCCGCAACCACGGTCCCGCCGCGCTGAAGAGAGACATCTCGAACCACCTTCAGCGTCACCTCGACGAACACCGCGCGATTTAGGCCTTTCGGCTCGCTGCGCTTCGCTCAGGGCAGGCCTGTTTTCACCCGCGTCCGCGATTTAACGCGGTCGTAACGCAACCGTTACGGCGTGATCACGGCCCCTTCCTACAGTGATTCGCTGTGCGGGTGAGCGCTTCAGCTTCCCGCCGTGATTCGCTTCGGAGGAGGCTCATGAAGTCTTTTTGCAGGTTCGTCGCGGGGATTGCGGCGACGCTGGCGTTGAGCATGACGACCGTCGTGCTGGCGCAGCAGACCGAGTCGCGTGTCGTCGGCACGGTGAAGGACAGCAGCCAGGGCGTGCTGCCCGGCGTGACGGTGAACGTGACCTCGGTTCAGAACGGTGCGGTCCGTACGGCAACTACCGGCACCGACGGCGCCTACATTGTGACGAATCTCGCGCCCGGCCGGTACGTCGTCGAGATGGATCTCTCCGGGTTCCAGAAGAGGAGCCGGGAGATTGTTCTCGGCGTCGGCCAGGTCGAGACGCTCGACATGACGCTGGCAGTCGGCGTCAGCGAGTCGATCAACGTGTCCGCGTCGGCCGCGGTCATCGACACTACCTCGGCGCGCCTGGGCGTCAGCGTCTCGCCCGAGGAAGTGGCGAACCTGCCGGTCAACGGCCGCAACTTCGCCAACCTGATGACGCTCGCGCCCGGTGCGACGAGCGACGGCAACGGCGGGTGGGCGAGCGTGCGGTTCAACGGCAAGTCGAACCAGCAGAACTACCTGAACTACGACGGCGTGGATGGCACATATGTGTGGGACGCGAGCCCTGGCTACCTGAGCGCCACCGGTTCGCAGTTCCGCCTGCAGACATCGATGGAATCGGTCGCCGAGTTCCGCGTCAACTCCGGCCTGGCGCCGGCTGAAAGCGGCCTCGGCTCGGGCGGCAACATCACCGTCGTCAGCAAGAGCGGCGGCAACCGGTTCACCGGCTCGCTGTTCGAATACATCCGCAACGACGCGCTCGATGCGGCCAGCAAGTACGACGGCAAGAAGCAGCAGCTCGAGCTGAACCAGTTCGGCGGCTCGATCGGTGGTCCGATCAAGAGCAACAGGACGTTCTTCTTCTTCAGCTACGAAGGGCTCGACCAGAAGACTGGCCTGAGCTTCACCGAAGCGGTCCCGAGCGACGAGGCCCGGCGCCGGATCCTGGCGGGCGAGTTCGTCGGCAGCACGCCGCTGCTGAGCGCTGGACGCACCCAGGCTGTTGCACCGCTGCTCAACGGATTCCCGATCGGCACGGTCGCGACCTTGAACCCCTTGCTCGCGCTGGCGACGCTCGACACCCAGGCGACGCAGAAGGAGCACAGCTTCTCGGTCCGCATGGATCATCGGTTCAGCAACAGTCAGATCCTGTATGGACGGTTGCTCTACAGCGACGGTGAGGTAAATACGCCTGATCGCACGGTGACGCCGCGCCGCGTCCTCGCCACGCAGCAGCCACTGAACTTCGTCGCGAACCATCAATCGATCTTCGGCACCAGCGTCATCAACGAGATCAAGGTCGGCTACAACCGTCCGAAGTACGACGCAATCGCGTTCGGTCCGGCCGGGTATGACCCGGCGCAGGTGTCGCTCTCCGGGACGGTCACGTCGCAGTCGGCTGACGCGCGCGGCACGACAGGCGTCGCTCGCAGCGGCCTCCTGGTGCGCGCCACCAGCAACGCCTCCACGAACGGGCAGATGTACAACCCGCACTCGCTGTCGCTGAGCGATACGCTGACGCTGACGACTGGCAAGCACGCGTTCAAGGTGGGCAGCGAGTACCGCAAGATCGACTCGCAGTTCCGGTTCCTCGGCAGCACGGAGATCACCTACGCGGACATCAATGCGTTCATCGACAACCGGCCGACGTCGATTGCCGTGAACCTCGATTCGCCAGTGTTCCACCCGCAGCAGTACTACGCCATCGGCTTCGCGCAGGACACCTGGCGCGTCACCGATCGGCTGACGCTGGAGATCGGCCTCCGCTACGACTTCTACTCGGTGGTCAAGGAGCGTGACGGCAAGGCGAAGCCCTTCTTTGTCGAGGAGAACGCCTTCGGTACCGACCCGGACAACTTCTACGACCCCGACAAGAACAACTTCTCGCCGCGCCTGTCGGCCGTGTACCAGCTGACGCCGAAGACGGCGCTGCGCGCCGGCTACGGGCACTTCTACGGTCCCGGCCAGTTCGAGGATCGCATCCAGCCGATCGAGAACTTCATCGACCGGCAGCGGATTCAGTCAACCGACGTTGCCGCCAACACCTTGGCCTACCCGGTTGATCCGGCAACCTATCGGAACCTGCTCTCGGTGCGCGGCTACACGCACAAGCGTCCGGATGAATACAACATCCAGTACGGCTTCAGCGTGTCGCAGGAAATGCCGTATCAGATCAACCTGACGGGCGGCTACACCGGCAGCCGCGGCAAGGACATGTTCCTGCGCGGCGTCGGCAACACGTTCGACGACGTGACCCGCATCCGGCCGAACCCGCCTGTTGGCCAGGTGGACTACAAGACGTCTGGCTGTGTCGATGGGCTCGTCGTGGCTGGTCGTGAGCTCCACGGCTGCGGCTACGCCGAGTACGACGCGTTCCAGTTGAGCGCGACGCGCCGCTTCCACTCGGGCTTCACCGGTGGCTTCCAGTACCAGTACTCGCGCAACAAGGGAACGACGCAGGGCTCGAACGAAGCGGTGACGGCGGCGAACACCTTCGACTACGAAACCGATTACGGCACGAACCTGAGCGACATCCCGCACACGTTCAACGGCTCGGTCATCTACATGCCACCCTTCACCGGCGCGCTCGCCGGCGGCTGGCGTATCGGCGGCATCGTCAACGCGCGCAGCGGCGTGCCGCTCAACGTCACGATCAACCGGCCGGATACGGTGTCGGTCAATAGTGTGACAGTGACCAACGTGCCCGGCGGCAATACGCGCGGCACCCTCCGTCCGGACCTCGTGCCCGGCGTGGACCCGTATCTCCACGACGCCGGCGTGCGGTACCTGAATCCGGCGGCGTTCTCCGCGCCGCTGCCCGGAACGTTCGGCAACCTGCCGCGCAACTTCCTGCGCGGTCCGGGCTTCTGGCAGCTCGACATGATGCTGAGCAAGGACATCCGCTTCCGCGGCGCCAACCAGGGGCTGCAGCTGAAGGTCGAGATCTTCAACATCGCCAACAGGTTGAACTACGAGAACCCGGCCGTGGTGCTGCCGGCGGGCACTCCGGGACAGGCGTTCACGGACGCGCAGGTTGGCACCTTCGGCTACATGCTGGGACCGCTGAATCGCACGGTCGGCCTCGGCACGGCGCGCCAGACGCAGGTGTCGATCCGCTACATGTTCTAGGAACGGCGCCCCTGAAGGGGCGCCCTACGCAGGGCACCGCTTTAACGCGTAGGGCACCGCTTTAGCGGTGCCTTCACGACGAGTGAACGTTCCGGGTAGGTTGCTACTTCGACGGACCAGCCCGGAACGCGTAACTGAAACCCGCGGCACCGGAGACAGGAACAGCAAGGTTCGGTGACGTGAGCCGGTCACGCAACCAGCGGCTGGCGTCACGATCCAGCCTGAACGTATCCCCCTTCATCGCAGCGAACTCGCGGGAATCAATTCTCGCCCGCATCAAGCCACGTTCAGCGTGCGTTCCGGTCGCCAGCAGGAAGTGTCCGATCTCGTGCGCCACGGCGCGGCCGAGCACGAGGCCGAGGCGATAGTCCGCGGGCGTGTCGCGCTCCGC
>DATLLQ010000210.1:0-6370 GCA_035537775.1 Vicinamibacterales bacterium
GCCTGGCGGAATGTTCTTCACGCCGCAGATCAGGATCGATCGCCCGCGTGCGCCCGGCTTCCGGCTGTCGCCCGACGGCGAGGGCGCCCCGATTGGCGAAGCGCGGGTCGTGCTGATCGATGGCGCGAACCCGGTCTTCACGACGCCGCCGGCGTGGCGGGTCCGTGAGACGCTGGCGAAGATCCCGTTCATCGCCAGCGTCGGCAGCTTCCTGGACGAGACCAGCGTCCTCTCGGATTTGATTTTCCCCGACCACTCGTTCCTCGAGTCCTGGGCCGAAGCCGCGCCCGAGTCGGGGTCGATGATCGCGGTTGCCGGCGTCGCGCCGGCGGTGATGAAGCCGCTGCACGACACACGCGCGACACCGGACGTCCTGCTCGATGTGTCGCGGCTCCTCGGTCGGCCGCTCAACCTCCCGTGGCAGACCTTCGAGGAGATGCTGACCGCCACCTTCTCGAAGTTCCCCGCGGCCTCGCCCGACTCCGACGCGTGGACCGAGGCGCAGGAACGAGGTGGCTGGTGGGGCACGCCGCCACCGGCCCTCGCCGCCACGCCGGCGACGATCGCGCAGTCGCCGAGCTCGCTGTCGTGGTCGGAGCCGCAGTTTGCGGGCGATGTGCAGCAGTACCCGCTGCACTTCCTGCCCTACGCCTCGTCGGCGTTCCTCGACGGTTCGACCGCGCACTTGCCGTGGCTGCAGGAGCTACCCGATCCGATGACCTCGGCGATGTGGAGCAGCTGGGTCGAGATCAACCCGGCGACCGCGGCGAAGCTTGGCATTGGCGACGGTGATGTCGTCGTCGTCGCGTCGAACCAGGGCTCGCTGCAGACGGCCGCCATCCTCTCACCCGGCATCGCACCAGACATCGTGGCCATGCCGGCGGGGCAGGGTCACAGCGTGTTCACGCGCTTTGCGAGCGGGCGCGGCGCCAACCCGGTCGAGGTGCTGGCGGCGACGACCGTCGATCGTGTCGGTTCGCTCGCCTGGGCCGCGACGCGTGTGCGAGTCTCACGGGTGAGCGGACCTGACGGACGATTGATTCTGTTCGCCGGCGGCATGAGAGAGCATGACGAACAGCCACGATAACCACGAAGCTGGAGCTTGTTGATGCCCAAATGGGGTATGGCGGCGGATCTCGACAAGTGCACCGGCTGCGGGGCGTGCGTGACGGCCTGCCACGCCGAGAACAACATCGCGACGGTGGGCGCCGATCAGGCCTCGCGGGGACGCGCCAAGCACTGGATCCGCGTCGAGCGGTACTGGGAGGGCGAGTTCCCGGACGTCCGGCTCAAGTTCCGTCCGGTGATGTGCCAGCACTGCGACAACGCGCCGTGCGAGCCCGTGTGCCCGACCTACGCCAGCCACCACACCGAAGACGGCCTCAACGCGCAGGTCTACAACCGTTGCATCGGCACCCGCTACTGCGCCAACGCATGCCCCTACAACGTCCGCTTCTTCGACTTCTTCAACCCGTCATGGGAGAAGCCGCTGCACCTGCAGCTCAATCCCGACGTCTCGGTCCGCTCGGTCGGCGTGATGGAGAAGTGCACGTTCTGCGTGCAGCGCATCAAGGCGACGACGATCCAGGCGAAGGCGGAGGAGCGCGAGCTCAAGGACGGCGACATCAACACCGCCTGTGCGCAGGCGTGCCCGGCCCGGGCGCTGGTGTTTGGCGATCTCGACGATCCGGAGAGCGAGGTCTCGCGACTCTCTCGCTCGTCGCGCGGCAGCAAGCTGCTCGAAGACGTCGGCACGAAGCCGAAAGTCACGTATCTCAGTCGGCAAAGCTGACCATGAGGTCGATCACTCATCCGAAGATCAACAGCGATCTGCTGCGGCCCTTGCTGCAGACGTCGTGGAGGTTCTACGTTCTGGTCGGGTTCTTCGGCGCCATCGTCCTGACCGCGTTCGTGGCATGGCTGTCGCAGGCGTTCTTCGGCTTTGGCATCACGGGGATCCGCTGGCCGGTCTACTGGGGCTTCTACGTCACCAGCTTCGTCTTCTGGATCGGCATCAGCCACGCCGGCACGCTGATCTCCGCGATCCTCCGGCTGGTCGATGCTGGTTGGCGCAGACCGGTGACGCGATGCGCCGAGGTCATCACCGTCTTCGCGCTGATGATCGGCGCGATGTTCCCGATCATTCACCTCGGGCGCCCGTGGCTGGCGTTCTGGCTCTTCCCGTATCCGAGCGAAAGGCTGATCTGGCCGAACTTCCGCTCCCCGCTCGTCTGGGACTTCTTTGCCATCAACACGTACCTGACCGGCAGCCTGCTGTTCCTGTACCTGCCAATCATTCCGGACTTCGCTGTCGCCCGCGACCGCGCGACCGGTCTGCGCCGCCGCATCTACGGCGTGCTGGCGCTTGGCTGGCGCGGCACGCCGAAACAGTGGCACCGCCTCGAGACGGCGATGCAGATCATGGCGATCGCCATCATTCCGGTGGCGGTGTCGGTCCACACGATTGTCTCCTTCGACTTTTCGATGGCGCCGGTGCCGATGTGGCAGACGACGATCTTCGGGCCGTACTTTGTCGCCGGCGCCATCTTCAGCGGCATCGCGGCGCTGCTGCTGGCCATGGCCGCCCTGCGCCGCCTGCTCCACCTCCAGGCCTACCTGCACCCGGTGCACTTCGAGAATCTCGGCAAGCTGCTGCTGGTGATGGCGCTCCTTTGGGGCTACTTCGTCTTCAACGAGCGTCTGGTGACGTATTACGGCAACGAGCCCGCCGAGATGACCGTCTTCTGGCAGACGCAGCGCGAGTCGTATGCGCCGCTCTACTGGACGATGGTCGTCTGCAACTTCGTGCTGCCGCTGATCCTGATGGGGATCAGGCGATTCCGCACGATTACCGGCTGCATCATCGCCTCGATCGGCGTGCTGATCGGCATGTGGCTGGAGCGCTTCCTGATCATCGTGCCGTCGCTGGGGCATAAATACCTGCCGTACAGCTTCGGCACATACCGGCCGCAGCCGGTCGAGATGATCATCACCGCGGCGACGTTCGCCGCGATGATCCTGCTCTACGCGCTCTTCTCGAAGGTCGTGCCGATCATCTCGATGTGGGAATTGAAGGCGGGTGACCATCCGCCGGCCGACCTCATTCCGCCGGCAACCGAAGAGCATCCGATTGGGGAGCTGCGGCTGTGAGGGCGCTCTACGGACTCTATGCCGATGGCGCGGCGGCCCAGCAGGCGGTGAATCGCCTTCGCGCGGCAGGTCTGACCGACGGCCAGATCACCATCATGACCGCCCAGCCGATGGAGGACTTCGAATTCGGCCACATCGACAGGAAGAACAGGCTGTGGTGGGTTGCCTGCGGCGGCGGGCTGCTGGGGATGGCCGCCGCGTTCGGTCTGACGTGGCTGACCGAGATGTCGTGGCCGATCGATGTCGGCGGCCTGCCGACGTACGCATGGTGGCCGAACTTGATCATCATTTTCGAGATGACGATGCTCGGGGCCATCCTGGCGACGGTGATCGGGCTGGTGGTGACGGCGGGGCTCGGACGACGCGCCGGCTTCTACGATCCGGAGGTGACCGACGGGAGCATCCTCGTCGGCGTCGAGAACCCTGATCCGGACAAAGTAAAAGACCTCCAGGCGGCACTCGAAAGCGCACCTGGAGGCCGTATCAAGACGCTCTGATCTTTTGAGGCGGGGAGTTGGACGGAGGCAACGGTTTCACAGGAGCAACGAAGGAACGGAGACGAACGGAGTTTTTTCAACCACGAAGGACACGAAGATCACGAAGCCAGAGAGGCCGTTCGATTGGCCGCCGAAGGCGGCCTGCCGCGATGGACGAAGGGCCAGACACAAACCGCGCAGGCTCCGTCAGCGGCTTGTATCTGGCCCTTCGTCCATCACGGCTGTCGGCGCGCTTTGCGCGCCGACCAATCGAACGGCGCCCTTCGTTTACCTTCGTTCCTTCGTTTCTCCTGTGAATCCGTTTCCTCAGCCAACCTCCGTTAGCTGCGATCCGGATACACGTTGAACGTCCGGCCGTTCCACTTGAGCCGCTCGGTCTTCACTTCATAGACCTTCGCGTCGCGATGCCGGTGGCCTTCCGCGGTGACCTGGGCGCCGAGCGGAATCATCCCTTCTTTCAGACCGGCGGCCGCCACGCGATTGCCGGCTGACAGCACGATGTTCCATACCTGCCCATCCGCGCGAATCCTCATCGTCGCGTGCGGGCCGGCAAGGCTGACCGGCGTTTCGACGGCGCCGGTGATGCTGAACTCCTCGCTGCCGTAGTTGCTCCATCCGTGATGAGCGGCGAGCGGCAGCGCGATCAGCGGGAGGGCGAGCGCGGTGGCGAATGCCGTTCGTCTGAACCTGCGAGCCTCAGCCATACGAACCTCCGCCTCGTAGTGTAGCGAACTCCGCCAGCTCGGCTTGTGTCTTGTTACGTTTCTGCGTCACGGTCGATCAGCAGCGCAATGGCATACACGACCGCAAAGGTGATGGCAACGGTGACGCTGACGATGATCGCGAGCTGCAAGTCGACTCCCTAGAAGGCGTTCCCGAGGAACGGAAGCATGCGGCCGAAATACATCACGAGGAGCCAGGACACGATCGCCGTCGCGCCGGCGATCTTCACGCGAATCGGCGGATCCTCCCCGGCTTGCGCGTGATGCCACGGTCCCTCGAACACCGTGATGTAGAGCAGGTTCAGGCCGGCGACCATCAGAAAAATGATCTTCCAGAGAAACGAGATGTTCGCGCCGTACTGCTCCGGTGTTCCCGTCACGAACATCATTCCGGTGACGACGTTGATGGCCAGACCGAGCGCTGCCCACGGCAGCAGCCGGTGGAAGGCCGAGTACGGAGCTGAGCGCATGAAGCCCAGCAACCGCATGTTGACGAGCAGGATGACGCCCAGAATGAGCCACAGTCCGATGAAGTGAATTGCCTCCGACGCCGGCCACATCCAGTTCCGGTCCATGTACGCCTTGCCCAGTCCACGCCCGGTCATCCAGCCGATTTCGGTCTCCGGCGGCGCTTCTGTCGCCGACGGTGCCGCGCCTTCAGGGGCCGCTTCCGTGACGGCTGTCTCGGCCGGGGGCTGCGCGTTCACGATGATTTCCGGGTGGCGGATTTCTCCGCCAAGGCTCGCGGTACGGGCTGCCGTCGCGAACGACAGCGCAGAGAACACGAACACGAAGGCAACCATCGTCGTTGGCCACGAGCCGATTCGCCGCCACTTCCACAGCGCCAGCCACGACAGTGCGCCGGCGAGTTGCATCAACACGAACGTCCACAGGGCCGCGGTCCAATGCGCGTCGACGAACAGCTGCGAAATGTCCGGCATTTCGAGCAGAGACAGCTGCGCGCCGACGCCGCTCAGATAGGCCGGAAATGTGAACAGGGCGACGACGTAGGTCGCTTCGAGCGCGATGCGTTTGAGATCGTCGCTCTTGCGAACGAAGGCGATGATCAGCAGCACGAGGGCGGCGGCGCCGCCGATGGTCGGAATGTGATTGAGCAGCAGATGCAGGTGCGGAACGTTCATATTCATCGCGGCAGCCTCAGATGTAGGCGATGAGGCGGCCTGCGGTTGTCGCCCCGATCCAGAGGAACAGCGATGCCATGGCCAGCGTCCGCGCGTTCGACGGCAGCACGCCGTCGGAAACGGCCGGACTGCGGAAGATGCGGGTGCGCATCATCTGCATGTTGACGACGGCCAGCGCAACGAAGATCAGTTTCACGTAGAACACGGTCTGGTGCAGGCGTGTCACGGGATCCGTCACCAGCAGCGCCAGCCCCGAGATCGCGCTCGCGATGAACCCGATCCACATGATCGGAAAGAGACGGTCGAGCGGCTCGATCGGCACGTTGCGCCCGAAGCCGAGGACGCGGAGCGCCACCGCGGCGTTGACGCCGGCAACCGTTCCGAGGCCGAGAGTGTGCAGGAACAGGATGGTTGGATATCCGAGAAGCGACCCTGACTCGCCGACGAACCGGGCAATCGCGCTCTGCTGGAGCGATTCGAGAAATGGATCCATGCGTCCTCGATGAAAGGTGACCCGCCCGGGTGTGGCGGGAGACCGACGATTGTATACGCCTTTCCGTGGATCTATGGCCGGATGTCGGCTCGGACGATGGAGATCTGCGCGGCGGGGAAGTCCAGACGGAGCAGACGTCCCCGGTCGGCCCAGAGCTCGACACGCGTCGGCCGCGGCCTGACCTCGATCAGCGCGTAGTGCTGCGCGGACAGCGAGCCGCTCGTCGTCCGGACGCGTTCGGTGGTGACCGCTTCCACCAGCGCACGCGTTTCTCCCGTGGGCGGCACGTAGATCGGGAGGTCACCGCGTCCGGGGTCGCCAGCAAGGCGCGCCGCGACCGCTTCGTAGGCGCCGTAGGCACGTTCG
>DATLLQ010000211.1:0-4254 GCA_035537775.1 Vicinamibacterales bacterium
TCCGAAGATGGTGATGGCGTATCTCTACAAGAACACGCCGCTGCAGACCAACTTCATCGTCAACCTGACGTGCCTGATTCCAACCGAGAACGCGGAAGTCGGCCGGCCCGAGCGGCTCGATCTCAAGTCCATCCTGCACTACTTCCTGCATTTCCGGCTGGAAGTCGTGACCAGCCGGCTCGAACACGAGCTCGAGGGCCTCAAGAAGCGGATCCACATCCTCGAAGGCTTCGAGAAAGTCTTCGATGCCCTCGACGAGATCATCAGGATCATCCGCAAGTCCGACGGCAAGGCGGACTCGGCGGAAAAGATCATGAAACGGTTCGAGCTCGACGCCGAGCAGACCGACGCGATCCTCGAACTGAAGCTGTACCGCCTCGCGCGCCTGGAAATTCTCGTCATCCAGAACGAGCTGGCCGAGAAGCGGAAGCGCTCGCGGCAGATCACGGGACTGCTGAAAAACGAGGACGATCGGTGGAAGGTCGTCCGTGACGAACTGGAAGAAGTCCAGGACAAGTACGGCAGAAACGACAAGCGGCGCACGCTGATCGAATCCGAGGAAGAAGTGTCCTTCACCGCGGACGACTTCATCGTCGAGGAAGACAACGTCGTCATCGTCTCGCGCGACGGGTGGGTGAAGCGTCAGAAAGAAGTCCGCGACCTGTCGACGACCAGGTTGCGCGAAGGGGATTCGGTGCTGGCGGTGCTGCCGGGGAGCACGCGCGCCACGGTGGTGTTCTTCTCGAACTTCGGCACAGCCTACACGGCGCGAATCATCGACGTGGCGGCCTCGACCGGTTACGGCGAGCCGATTCAGAAACTGTTCAAACTGCGCGACGGCGAGCGGGTGATCGCGGGGTACAGCCTGGATCCGCGCGTGGCCGGTGACATCAAGACCCGTAAGGAGGGAGTGCCGCCGCCCGTGCACGCCGCGGCGGTGACCAGCGACGGCTACGCACTCCGCTTCAGCCTCGAGCCGTTCGTGGAGGCGAGCACGCGGGCGGGGCGGCGCTTCGCGCGGCCGTCGGATGGCGTCGAGGTCGTGGGCGTCGAGAAGGTCACCGGCTCGGAAATCGTGATTGCGGCCACCGCCGAAGCCCGCGGCCTGTTGTGCCGCGCGGACGAGATCAATTACCTCTCCGGCCCGGGCAAGGGGGTGATCCTGATCAAGCTGCACGAGAACGAGGACCGTGTGCTCGGCTTCATTGCGTCACGGGGCGATCGCGATCTGATGCGCGTGGAAACGAGCCGCGGCGCCGAGCAGACGATCAGCACCGCCAAATACGAGGTCACCGGCCGGGGCGGAAAGGGCCGGGAACTGCTGCAGCGCGGCCAGTTCACCCGGGTGATTCCCAGCGAGGTGGAGAACCCGCCGCCACTTGGCGAATAGGGTTCCCGCGTCACAGGAAACACCACGACGGTCACGACGGAACACGACGGTCACCACGCCTTACTGGGATCCGAACCGTGTTCCATCGTCGTGGCCTTCGCGCCGTCGTGTCCTTCGTGGCCTCTTTTTCGTGAACGGCGGCTGACTTTCCCCCCCCAATTCCCTATTTCCGCCCGCCGGGCTATACTGTCGCGTCTATCCTGGATTCCTGCTGCTCGACCACTTTCACTGCGCCAGCGAGGCCGAAGCCTCGCTAGACAACACAGCGCGCGCCCTGAGCTGCAGTTGACGATAAGCCTTCCGGGATTCCTCAGGTCCGGCCGAGCCGGGCCGGCAACTACATGAACAGCACGACAGAAACCACCACCACGCGCAGCACCCGCATCGCGGTCTTCATCGACTTCGACAACGTCGAAATCGGCGTCAAGAGCACCATCGGCGGCCAGTTCGACATCGGCATCGTCCTCGAAGCCATCAAGGAACGCGGCGAGATCGTCACCAAGATCGCCTACAGCGACTGGAAACGCGCCGGCGACTACAGCCGCCTGCTCACACAGCACGCTATCCGGATGGTTCAGCGGAACCTGACCCCTGGCGGCGACAAGAACGGCGCCGACATCACCATGGCCCTCGATGCGCTCGAGATGGCCTTTACCCACGACCACATCAATGCCTTCGTCATCGTCGGCGGCGACAGCGATTTCATATCGCTCGTCGAGAAGCTCAAGCAGTACGGCCGGAAGGTCATCGTCGTCGGAGGCCGCCAGTTCACGAGCGCGACGATGCAGCGGAACTGCCATGAGTTCATCGCCTACGAGAATCTCGTCGGGAGCCGCGGCGGCCGTCAGGCGGAGCGCTCCGGCCGGGCGGCGACGGGAACCAGCGACATCGCCAAGGCGTTGCCGCTCGTCAAACGTGCGCTGAAGGTTCTGTCGGAGCGCGAGGTCACTCCGCAGCTCGGGCTCCTGAAGAGCACGCTGCTGCAGCTCGACTCGACGTTCTCGGAGCGCGAGTACGGCGTCAGCAGCTTCCGCGACTTCATGGAGAAGGTGGCGCAGGCGGGCGCCGTCACGCTCAAGCACGCGGGTCGCAGCATGCTGGTTGAAGCGGTCGAGGACGGCCAGCCAGAGTCGACTCCATCGACCGCGACTGAGCCTGGCGAGCCCGAGCGCCCATCCGCGGAACGGGCACCCGTAGGGCACCCCTTCAGGGGTGCCGACCCCGACGCAGATGGCGAAGAAGAGCAGATGCCCGTGTCGCCGATGAGCCTGCAAGACGGTATCCGTGCCGTTCAGCGTGCGTTCACCGAGACGCCGCCTGCACGCTGGCCGCTCTACGTCCGCCAGGCGAAGCAGCATCTGCGCACCGCGATCGACGGCTTCGACGAACGGAAATACGGGTTCGCCTCCGTGGTGGACCTGTTGCGCGCGGCTGGAAAGGAAGGGGTGCTCAGGGTCGAGCGCGATCGGCAGGGTGCGATTCGGCTTTTCCCCGGAGCGAACCTCGCGCCGAAGCCGGTCATGCCGGTTGACGAGCCCGAGATTCTCGACGTCGAAGAGGACGTCTATACATCCGCCGCGGACGCGGAGATCGTTTCCGAGCCGGTTGCCGATCCGCCGATTGTCGATGGGGAGGCGGTCCTCGCCGGGGAATCACCTGCTGCCGTCGAGCCGATCGAGGAGGCGAAGCCGGCGCGCAAACGCAAAATGTCCACGCGCGCGCCAAAGGCGGTGAAAACCGCGCGTGCGGCCAAACCGCGCGTGAGAAAACCGGTGGCAAAAAGCGCGTAAAATCCCCCACGCCATGCGCGTGATTTCCTGCCTGCTCGTTCTCCTGGTCGCGTCCACGGCATCGGCTCAGGACGCGACCGCATACCGTGACCTTCGTGCTTCGCGTCCTGACGGACGGACCATCCCGGTCAAGCGTCTGACGCTGGAGCGAGACGCCTACCGGATCACGCTCGAGTCCGGGGCCGTCCATCTGCTTGCGCCGCTCGGGGCCGACACATTCGGTGCGGTCTTCATCGGGCAGGGCAGCTACACCCTGAACCCCTCCACTCCCGCCGAGCGGCGTCATCTGCAGCTCGTCGCCGGCGCGAAGGACGTCCTCACCGATCGATTCACCAGGCTGATTCTGCTGTTCACGGACAAGACGGCGGCGGAAGTGCTGGCGCACGCGCCCGCTGCGACAGGCGCGCCCGATCCTGCAGCCGTGCGCGCGTACGAGGATTACCTCAACCGCCAGCGAGACGACGTCCTGCCGAATCTTCACCTGCGTGTGCTGGTCGATCTGCTCAACCGGCCGGCACGGACCGATGGCGTGTTCCTCGCGTTTGTCGAAGGGCAGAACCATTCGCCTGTGCTGCTCGCTGTCGATCCGCTTGGCGTCTCGAATCTGACGCCGCGGTTCTCCTTCTTCGGCGGCGAGGAAGTGGTGCTCTTCTCGTTCAACAACCAGAACGGTGGACTGTGGTACTCGAGCACATTTGCGCCGCAGGCCAGGAACGGCCGCGGGAAACCGGTCCGCATGCTGGCGGACGCCTCGCACTACGACATCGACACGACGCTCGATGGCGGCGCGCTGCGCGGCACGACCACGATTACGTTTACGCCCAACGCGGACGGTATTCGCGTTCTTCCGATCGAACTGTTTCCCCGGCTTCGCATCCGGACCGCCACCATCGACCGGGGAGGCACGGCGGTTCCTGTCGCAGTCCTGCAGGAGGCGACCAGCACGGCTCCTGAAGTGGCGGTCCAGTTCAGTGAACCGCTCGCGCGCGGTGCGGCGGTCAAATTGACCTTTACCTACGAAGGCCGCGATGTGCTGCAGGGCGCTGAAGGCCGCTATTCCGTTGGCGCGCGCGA
>DATLLQ010000212.1:0-44579 GCA_035537775.1 Vicinamibacterales bacterium
GAGGCGCAGCGCCTCCTCGAGCGCATAGGCGTCGGGCTCGTTCATCTCGTAGCTGACGTCGTGCTCGCGAATCCACGTCTTGTCGTCAGTGAGACGCGGCTGCCACTCGCGGGTGGGGACCTGCTTGATGCAGACGGCAATTTTCATGACGTGACGTGTGTCACTCGCACGAACCGCGGAAGCGCGGGGACGCGGAGCACAGAAGTGATTTCAACTCTCCGCGTCTCAGCGTCTCCGCGGCCCGTCTAAATCACCCTTCGTACTTCTTGAAGAGCAATGCAGCGTTCGTGCCGCCGAAGCCGAACGAATTCGACAACGCATAGCGCACAGCCATCTTACGGCTCTTGTGCGGCACATAGTCGAGATCGCACTCCGCATCGGGATTGTCGAGGTTGATGGTCGGCGGCACCTCGCCGTGGAATACCGACAGCGCAGAAATACCGGCCTCGAGACCACCAGCACCGCCAAGGAGATGCCCGGTCATCGACTTGGTCGACGAAATCGCCAGCTTCCGCGCATGGTCGCCGAAGCAGTTCTTGATGGCGAGCGTCTCCAGCTTGTCGTTGTACGGCGTCGACGTGCCGTGCGCGTTGATGTAGTCCACCTGGTCCGGCGCGATGCCGGCTTTCCGGATGGCCATCGTCATCACACGCCGCGCCCCATCGCCGTCTTCGGACGGCGCGGTCATGTGGTACGCGTCTGACGTCGAGCCATAGCCGACGATCTCCGCGTAAATCGGCGCGCCGCGCCGCTTCGCGTGCTCCAGCTCCTCGAGAACCAGCACGCCGGCGCCCTCGCCGATGATGAAGCCGTCGCGATCCTTGTCGAATGGCCGGCTGGCGCGAGAGGGTTCGTCGTTGCGTGTGGACAGCGCCCGCAACTGCGCGAACCCGCCGAGGCTCATCGGTGTAATCGCCGCTTCGGAGCCGCCGGCAATCATCGCGTTCGCGTCGCCGCGCTTGATGATTTCGTACGACTCCCCGACGGCGTGAGCCGACGCCGAGCAGGCCGTGCACGTGGCCAGGTTCGGCCCCTTGGCGCCGAAGCGGATCGACACCTGCCCCGACGCCAGGTTGATGATCGCGGAGGGAATGAAGAAGGGTGACACCTTGCGGGGACCGCCCTTCAGCAGTGCCTCGTGCTCGCGTTCGATGGTGATGAACCCGCCGATGCCCGACCCGATAAACACGCCGACGTCCGGAGCGTTCTCCGGAGTGATCGCCAGTTTCGAGTCGTCCATCGCAAACTGCGCGGCGGCGATGGCGTACTGGATGAAGAGGTCCATCTTCTTGATGTCCTTCTTCTCGATCCAGTTCAGCGGGTCGAAGTCCTTGACCTCCGCGGCAATCTGCGCCGCGTAGCCGGTGATGTCGAATCGGGTGACCCGGATGACACCGCTCTGCCCGGCGAGCAGCGCCGCCCAGGTCTCGCGGGTGCCGAGACCAAGCGCCGACACCAGTCCGATGCCGGTGATGACGACCCGCCTGTTCAACGCAGCTCCATAGTCCAGGGACTCGGTCCGGTGCTTACTTCTTTCCCTTGCCGTGCGCCTCGATGTACTCGATGGCTTCCTTCACGCGGGTGATCTTCTCGGCGTCCTCGTCCGGGATCTCGATTCCGAATTCTTCTTCGAACGCCATGACGAGCTCCACCGTGTCGAGCGAGTCGGCGCCGAGGTCGTCGACGAACGACGCATCCGGCGTCACTTCCTCTTCGTCTACGCCCAGCTGCTCCACGATGATGCTCTTCACCTTGTCTGCGACTGCCATCTACGCCTCCGGTTGTTGGATAGTGGTTGGTAGTTGGTAGTCAGTGAGCACGGTGGCCCACCAGGAACCACCAACCACGAACCACCAACCAGATTCACATGTACATCCCGCCGTTGACGGCGAGGACCTGCCCTGTAATATACGCCGCCTCATCCGAGGCGAGGAAACAGACTGCCGCGGCCACTTCGTCGACCGTGCCGAGGCGTCCCAGCGGAATCGCCGACGCCCAGTCGGCCTGCGCCTTCTCGGTGATCGCCTTCGTCATGTCCGTGCCGATCAGCCCCGGCGTCACGACGTTGACCGTGATGTTGCGCGACGCGACCTCGCGCGCCAGCGACTTGCTGAATCCGATGAGCCCCGCTTTCGACGCGGCGTAGTTCGCCTGCCCGGCGTTCCCCATCTGCCCGACGACCGAGCTGATGCTGACGATACGGCCGGAGCGCTGCTTGACCATCGGCTTCAGCACCGCCTGCACGCACGTGAACGCAGCGGTGAGATTCGTGGCGATCACCTGATCCCAGTCGTCGCGCTTCATCCGCAGGAGCAGCTGATCGCGCGTGATGCCGGCGTTGTTCACCAGGATGTCGATCCGGCCATGACGCTCGAGCGTCGCGGCGACCATGACGTCGACCGACGCCGGGTCGTTCACGTCGACAGATGAAAACTCGGACCGACCGCCAGCCTCGCGGATCGCCTCCGCCGTCCCCGCCGCGTTCTCACCGCGCGCGGCTGCCACGACCACCGCACCACGGGCAGCCAGCGTCAGGGCGATGGCACGGCCGATGCCGCGCGATGCGCCCGTGACGATCGCAATTTTTCCGGTTAAGTCGAGCATGCAGTGACGACCGACGGGAGGTCCGCGGGCGATCCGAACGACACCACGTGTGCTTCTGCCTGGATTTTCTTGATCAGACCGCTCAGGACCGTTCCGGGGCCCACCTCAACATACGTAGTAACGCCCTCCGACGCAAGGCGGCGAACGACGGCGTCCCACTGGACCGGCGCCGACACCTGCCGGACGAGCGCCTCGATGGCGCCGCTGGCGTCGCGCTTCGGCTCCGCGTCGACATTGGCCACAACCGGAATCCGGGGGTCTCGTGCGTCGAGCGCCCGAAGCTCCGGCGCAAGCCGCTCCGCCGCGGGTGCCATCAGCGCGCAGTGAAACGGGGCGCTGACTGAGAGCGGGATCGCGCGTTTCGCACCCAGGGCCTTGGCGCGCTCACTGGCCCGTTTCACCGCCGCGACCGTCCCGGCGATCACGATCTGACCTGGCCCGTTGACGTTTGCAGGGCTGACGACTTCACCCTCGGCTGCCTCGAGGCAGGCGCGCGTCACGGTCTCGAGGTCGCTTCCGAGAATCGCCGCCATCGCGCCCGTGCCCACGGGCACGGCTTCCTGCATGTATCGCCCGCGCCGCCGCACCAGCGCCACCGCGTCGCGAACGCCCATCGTGCCGGCGGCGACGTTGGCTGAGTACTCGCCGAGACTGTGGCCGGCCACGAATGCCGGAACGATTCCGTGTTCAGTCAGCACGCGATAAGCCGCCGTGCTGGTGGCGAGGATGGCGGGCTGTGTGATCTCCGTCAGCGCGAGCTGATCCTCCGGGCCTTCGAAGCAGAGACTGCTCAGGCTGGCTTCTCCGCTCGCACCCGTCCGAAAGGCATCATCTGCTTCTGCGAACGTCTCGCGCGCAACGGGATAGGCCTCCGCGAGGTCCCGCCCCATCCCTGCCTTCTGTGAGTTCTGACCCGGGAAGACGAAGGCGATCATGAAACGGCGGCCGCCGCGATCTCGCGCTCAACGCGGTGAATGAAGTCGTCGGCGGCAAAACGATAGGCCATGGCGATGGCGTTGCGCACCGCTTTCGCCGACGACCGTCCATGACAGGCGACTGCCAGTCCGGCGACGCCGAGCAGCAGCGCGCCGCCGTACTCCGAATAGTCCACCCGACGCCGGAAGCGCCGGAACGCCCGTCGCGACAGCAGGTATCCAACCTGGCTGGAAAACGTCCCCTGCAGCTCGTCGCCGAGCAGCGATTCCACGGTCTCCACGAGTCCTTCGCTGGTCTTCAGAACGATGTTCCCTGTGAATCCATCGCAGACGATCACGTCGGCGACGCCGCTGTAGATCTCGCGGCCCTCGACGTTGCCGATGAAGTTGACCGGCGCCTGCTTGAGCAGCCGGTGCGCCTCACGCACCAGCTCGTTTCCTTTGTTGGCCTCTTCCCCAATCGACAGCAGGCCGATGCGCGGCCGTGCCACGCCGAGCGCCATGCGCGCGAACAGCCCGCCCATGACTGCGAACTGGAGGAGATGCTGCGGCCGGCATTCGACGTTTGCCCCTGCGTCCAGCAGCACGGCCGGCGCGCTACGCGTCGGGATGGTGGCCGCCAGCGCCGGGCGATCGACGCCGGCCAGCGTGCCGAAGGCCGAATAGGCGGCCATGACCGAGGCGCCGGTATGTCCGGCGCTGACGAGCCCCACCGCCTCACCCCGCGACACACACTCGGCCGCGACTCGAACCGACGCGCGCGGCTTGCGCCGGAGCGCCGCGGCTGGCGCGTCGGTCATCTCGACGACTTCTGGTGCTTCGACGATGCGGATGCCGTCGCGGCCGGAGCTGCCATGCCGGAGGAGCGCCGCCTCGATGCGATCGGTGGCCCCGACCAGGAGAATCTCTGCAGCGTCCAGATGCCGAGCCGCAGCCACGGCACCGTCCACCATCGTGTCGGGCGCGTGATCGCCACCCATGGCGTCGACCGCTATCCGGATCACACTACTCTTCGTCTACAGGTCGTACCGCCCGGCCTTTGTAGAACCCGCAGTGCGGGCAGATGCGATGGGGCGCTTTCGGCTCGTGACACTGCGGGCACATGCCCGTCGTCGCTGCCTTCAGCGTGTCGTGCGTGCGCCGCTTCGCGGTGCGCGTCTTTGAGTGTCGACGTTTTGGATTCGGCATAGTTGAAAACTCTTCACGGCACCACGGGGTGCCTTACGATTCCTTCCGGACCAGCCCTTTCAACGCGGCCAGCCGCGGGTCCTCCCATTCAGTCGTGCACGTGCAGGTGCCGGTGTTCCGATTCGTGCCGCACTGAGGGCACAGGCCCTTGCAGTCCTCACGGCACAGCGGCTTCATCGGCAGTTCCAGATAGAACTGCTCGCGCAGGAGCTCGTTCAGGTCGATCTGGTCGTCGCGGTAGTAGCTCGTGTCCAGATCCTCGTCCTGAACCTCACGTTCCTCGCCGTCCGCCATCTCGCTCGCGGGATGGAACCGGAGATCGAACGACGCGTGGACCGGCATCCGGAACGGCTCCAGACACCTGCTGCACGACAGCTCCAGCTCCGTCTCCGCCGAGCCGACGAGCCTGAACTTCTCCTTGTCCTTGTGGATGTCGAAATCCAGTCGGACCGGCGCCACAATCCGGTACGCATCCCCTTCCTGCCGCACATCCTCAGGCTGGAAGGTGCGGGAGAAATGCTCCTCGGATTGTCGGTACCTGGTGAGATCGAGCTTCATAGTCGGCGGGTCTCCGCTGGTACCACCCTCCGGCGGCACCCGCCCTGCCGGGAATTCCCCCGCCAGGCCAGACCGTCAATTATACCTGCTATTCCGTGCGGATCGGGCCGATCCAGGGCTTCGGGATGTAGAGCTGCTCGAACAGGTTGACGGCGTAGCGGTCGGTCATTCCGGCCAGAAAATCGCGGGCCGCCACGTCGAGCCCTTCGGCCTCGAGGATGCGCCGATCGAGAAACTCCTCCGGCCGCTCGCGGAGCTTCTCCCAGAGGCCGCCCAGAATGCCGGTCGCCTTCTTGAACTCGGCGGTTGCGGTCTCGTTCTCGTAGACCGCGTCGAAGAGAAAGGCCCGCATGGCGAGGGTGGCTTCGAGTACGGCCTCGCTCATGCGAATGTCGGACAGGCCGCCCCCCTGTGTCTCGATCACGACGTCCTTGACCATCTTGGCGATCCGCGCCGATGAAGACGAGCCGAGCACAGCGACGGCGTCACGAGGCAGCTCGCTCTCCTTGAGCACTCCAGCCCTCACGGCGTCATCGATGTCGTGGTTGACGTAGGCAATGAGGTCGGCGACACGCATGATCTGCCCTTCCAGCGTCGCCGCGCGCTTGTCGGGGTCGAGCCCGACCGGAGAACCCTTCTTCCCCTTCGAGTGGCGGCCGATGCCGTCGCGCACTTCCCACGTCAGGTTCAACCCGCGCCCGTCGTTCTCCAGAACGTCGACGATCCGCAGGCTCTGCTCGTAGTGACGGAATCCGCCTGGGACCAGCGAGTCCAGCACCTTTTCGCCGGCGTGTCCAAAGGGTGTGTGGCCGAGGTCGTGGCCAAGGGCGATCGACTCGGTCAGCTCCTCGTGCAGCCGCAGGACCTTGGCGATCGTACGGGCGATCTGCGAGACCTCCAGCGTGTGGGTCAGGCGCGTGCGGTAGTGGTCACCCGCCGGCGCAAAGAACACCTGCGTCTTGTGCTTGAGGCGCCGGAACGCCTTGCTGTGGATGATCCGATCCCGATCGTGCTGGAACGCCGGGCGTACGTCGTCTTCGCGCTCGGGGTGAAGGCGTCCGCGCGAAGAGGCGCTCTTCGCCGCCTCCGGCGCCAGGGTATCGAGCTCGCGCTGCTCGAGCGATTCACGAAGACTGGCCACAGTCATCGCCCGTCGTCGTGCCCGGCTGCGGCCGGACCGGCGATCGCCTCGAAGAAGCTTGTTCCATGTGTCAGAGGACCGACGCCGAACACGCCGGCCAGCGTCTGTCCGAGATCGGCAAAGGTGCGGCGCGTGCCGAGATCAACACCCGGCCGCACACGGCTGCCGGACACCAGCAGCGGCACATGCTCGCGCGAATGATCGGTGCTGGGCGTTGTCGGATCGTTTCCGTGGTCGGCAGTAATCACGAGCAGGTCGGTCTCGCGGAGACGATCGAGCAGCCGGCCGAGCTGTTCGTCGAAACGCTCGAGATTTGCAGCATACCCCGAGACGTCGTTGCGATGGCCGTACACGGTGTCGAAATCGACCAGGTTCGCAAACACCAGCCCGTCCGGCGTCTTTGCCATGACGTCGAGAATCGCATCAACGCCGCGCTCGTCGCTGCTTGTCGGGCAGCTTTTCATGATTCCCCGGCCGGCAAACAGGTCGTTCGTCTTTCCGACGGCGACCACCGGCACTCCAGCGCGTGACAGGAGATCCAGCAGCGTGTCGCCAAACGGCTCCAGCGCGTAGTCATGCCGGTTGGCCGTGCGCTGAAAATGTCCCGGCGTCCCGACGAAAGGCCTGGCGATCACGCGGCCCACCCCCATTCCCCGTCCGACCATGTCGAATGCGATCTCACAGATTCGATACTGCTCGGCAATGGGGATCACGTCCTCGTGCGCGGCGATCTGAAAAACGCTGTCCGCGGAGGTGTAGACAATCGGCTTTCCTGTCGCAACATGTTCAGGGCCCAGACGCTCGATGATCTCTGTGCCCGAGGCAACGACATTTCCGATCGTCCCGCGGCCGATTCGCCGCTCGAACTCCGCGATCAGATCGCGGGCAAAGCCTTGCGGAAAGGTCGGAAACGGCCGATCCAGCACGACCCCCATCATTTCCCAGTGACCGGTCACTGAATCCTTGCCGGCGGAGGCCTCGGCCATGCGGCCAAACGCGCCCAGGGCGGGACCGGTGACGCCCGGTGGAGCCGGTGGCGTTCCGATCGCGCTCACCCGGTCGAGACCGAGCGCCCGAAGTCGCGGCAGTTTCAGCGGCACCTCGCGGGCGATGTTCCCGAGCGTGTCGCTGCCTTGGTCGCCGTAGGCAGCGGCATCCGGGAGCTCGCCGCAGCCCACGCTGTCGAGGACGATCAGGATGACGCGGGAAAAGGGCCGGTTCAGATCAGGGATGTGAAGAGAAATAGTTCGCCACCGTCCGAGACGTCTCGATGGTGGCAATCGCGTGCTTGAAAATCAACTGGTCGTGGCCGCCCGCTTCAACGACGACAGCGAACTTGTCGAAGTGCTTGATGCGCGCCTCGAGCTGACGGCCGTCCATCAGGTGAATCGCAACGGTCAGGCGATCGCGCCGCGCGACGTTGAGAAAGACATCCTGGATCGTGGAGTGCGTGGACGCCGACGCTCGGGGTTCAGTGACCTGGGTCATCAGGGACCGACTCCTCGGGATGAATGCCACGAGCTGCGAGCGTGCCGGTGACGCGCTCCAGTGTGGACGGCAGTTCGCCAGGGCCGTCGAACCAGATAAGCGTAGGCTCTTTACGGAACCAGATCAACTGCCGTCGAGCGTACCGGCGGTTCTCCTGGACGATGAGACGACGCGTCTCGCCCTCGCCGCGCACGCCGCCGAGCATCTCCATGACCTGGCGATAGACAAGGCCGCCGAACGGCCGCGCGTCCGCTGGAACGCCGCGCGCGAGCAGCCCTCGCACTTCGTCGACGATGCCGCGCTCGAACTGCTCGTCCACGCGCCGCGCCACGCGTTCGGAGGTCAATTCGGCAGGCAGGCGAAGGGCGAGGCTGACGACCTCGCAATCGCTGATCAGCGAGCGGGTCTCGACGAAGTGAGTGGTCAACGCACGGCCGGTCGTGACGTACACCTCGAGGGCGCGAACCAGGCGTTTCTGGTCGCGCGGCATGATTCGCGCAGCGGATTCGGGATCGACACGACTGAGCATCCGGTGGAGGCGCTCGGGACCCTTCCGCATGGCCACCCGGTCCAGTCGCGCGCGCAGGGCATCGTCCGCACCGGGGCCGGGGAACAGACCACGCGTCAGTGCCCGGTAGTAGAAACCGGTCCCTCCCACGAGGATCGGCAGGCGGCCGCGCTGGTGAATCTCACGAATCGCCCGCTCGGCATCGCGCGCGAACTGGGCGGCGGTATAGACCTCCGTCGGGTCGGCGATGTCTATCAGGTGATGCGGGATGCCGCGACGCTGTTCGAGAGACAGCTTGTCGGTACCGATATCGAATCCGCGGTAGACCGCCGTCGAATCGCAGTTGATGATCTCGCCGCGATGGCGTTCGGCGAGCGCCAGGCTGAGGGCGCTCTTGCCGGACGCGGTTGGCCCGAGGACGGCAAGGACGAGAGGACGCACCTCAGAATCTAATCATGAGCTACGCGCTCGTCCGCTGGCCAGTTGTGTAGGTGTGTATCAAGCCATTCCGCCGCCAGGAGGCCATGGCTGCGTTGCCGAGAAACTTCGCGATCGCCTCGATCCGGAACTCCGCGTATCTGCGCTGCAGTGCCAGGGGCCATCTGTCGCGGGCGTTCCATGCGTTTCCGTAACCCTGGCGAACGGCGCGTCCCAGCGCCGAATCCGAGCCGATGCCGGCATTCCAGAGCGTCGTCACCTGCACCAGCAGTTCCTGCGCACGGTCGCTTGAAGGATCGATATCGAGGACGGCCTCGATGTCGCGGAAGACGGCACGCCAGGCGGGTGACGGCCAGT
Source organism: Vicinamibacterales bacterium (assembly GCA_035537775.1). Classification (GTDB taxonomy): domain Bacteria; phylum Acidobacteriota; class Vicinamibacteria; order Vicinamibacterales; family UBA2999; genus Gp6-AA40. The sequence continues at coordinate 9,218 of DATLLQ010000212.1, forward strand.
CGTTGAAATAGCCCTCGCCCCATTTCGTCCAGGCGTCCTCGCTGAAGTAGCCCCGCATCGATTCGAGCACGCTCTGCATCTCGACCGTCGTCGCGAGGCGGTCCAGAAGTGATTCAGTGGACGGGTCATCATCCCCCGTCGCCAGCCTGGCCAGCGTGCTGATTGCTTCGTCCATGCCCGCTCGCGCCTCTTCGAGGCTCGCGCGCTGGGCATTGAAGAGTTCCGGCAGTCGAGCCTGGGCGGCCTCGAGCACCTCCGCAATTCGCTGCAACGGCATCCCGATGGCACGCAAAGCGAGGATGTGGCGTACACGCCGCTGGTCAGCCTCGGAGTAGAGCCGATGACCGGATTCGGTTCGCGAGGGCTTGAGCAGACCCACGCGGTCGTAGTGCTGAAGCGCTCTGATCGTGACGCCCGTCAACGCCGCGAAGTCGCCGACTCGGTAGCGCATGGAGGAAGTGTCAATCCTGACGCTGCGTCAGGGTCAAGGGTTGCGCCTGGGCGCTGCTCGTGGAATCGGAAACTGATTCGGTATCAGGCCCATTCCGTAATAGGTGTGCTCCAGGACGTCGTCCCTGACCGTCACGATCCGGAGCCCGGATGGGTCCGCGCCGAGCGGGCGTCCGACCGGTCCGCTCGTCACCATCTCGATCCCGCCATCCTGCGCATACGCGTTCCGGTGGTAGTGGCCGGCAAACACGTAACGAACGCCAGACGATTTCAGCAGGTCGAGGTATCTGCGCCGGGCCTCGAGCGGCACGTTGAAATACTGCGTCGGTTCGTCGGCCTTCTCGAGAAACCATGAATGGTGCTGGAACACCACGACGTGCGGGGCGCCCGATCCCCGTGCCCGTGACAGCTCGGCCTGGAGCCAGGCTTCCTGGGCGTCGGCCTCCGGCTGCACCTTGCCTGGTGCCGAGATGATGCTCGTGTCGATGACGATCCCGTAGACCCGCCCGTGGCGGAAGCTGTAGTAGTTCGGGCCGAAGCGCGACTTGTAGGCCTTGACGGTTTCAGGAGTGGGCTCGTTTCCGACGTCGTGATTGCCGGAGACGGCGTGGACTGGAATCGAGCGATCGATCTTTGCCGTGATCCGGAAATACTCGTCGGCCTGCTTCTTGTCGCCAACCTTGTTGATCAAATCACCGCAGATGACGACGAACGCCGGACGTAACCGGTTGATGTTGACGACCGCGAACTCGTAGTTGGCCGTCTCCTGGGTAAAGTCCTTGTCGGCGGTGAACGCTCCGAACTGCGGATCGGCGAGCTGGATGAAGAACTCGGTCCGCTCCTGCGTGGACGTCACCCGCACGAACGCGAACACGATCAGGGCCAGGAGCAGAAGGATCAGCCCGAGCTGCTGCGTCCGAGTCGGCATCGATCAATCCGGCGGGATTTCGTTGTAGTAGAACGTCACCGTCATCGGAGAGATCGCGGGAGCCGGATAGTCAGGCGGCAGCGGCTCTGTCGGGTTGGAGGTGGTGATGGCGGTGTACGAGGCGCGGTTGAACGCCTCGATCGATGACGGCTGCACGATGCGGACGTCCGTGATGTGCCCGTTCCTGAAGACGTTGAACTGAATCACGACGCGGCCCTTGAAGCTCATGGCCGCGTTGGGGATGAACCAGTTCCGCCGCACCTGCGCCACGAAGCGTCGGATCCAGGGCCCGAACTCGACCCCCTTGGTGTCGAACTGAATCGTCGACCCGGGATCGTTCGCTCCGCCCTGCGGGTTGTTGAACGTCTGGTTCTGGACGTACCGCTCGAGATTCCTCAGGGCGTCGCCGAGGCGTCCCGGCGCCGGACGCGACACATCCGTTTCGCGTCTGATCCCGGTGTTCGCGGGGGGCAGATTCTTGGCAATCTGCTCCACCGGTTCAGGCTTCGGCGGCTCCGTGTTGGGCGGGATCTCGGTCTCCGCGCCGCGGGCGCGCTCCTCGGGCGCCGACTCGGTTCGCTCGATCGAATCCCCGCGCGACGGCGGCAGCGGGTTGGCCGGGGTCTCGACTCGTTGAGGCGCCTGCGAACGACGGTTGATGTCGGAGAGCTCGGCGCGCGGCGGCGGCGTCTTCGCTTCGAAATCGACGCGCGGCTGGACGAACACGAAGCGTCGCGCTTCCCGTTCACGCTCCTGCTGCTGGCGAAGCAATTCCTGCTGCCGCGCCTCCAGCTCCGCCGGGTCAGGCCTCAGGAACGCCCAGGAGGGCCCGAACAGGATCAGTCCCACGATCAGCGCATGGAGCAGCGTCGAGAACAGAACGCCCTCGCGCTTGGAGATCGCGCTGCCGACGACGAGTTCATCCTGATAGCGATCGTCGAAATCGAAGTGAATCAAGGTGGAACGTGAAATTATAACACCCGGTAATTCAATGACTTATGGGGAAATTCGACCAGATCATCGCTTTACCGCTGTGTATAGATAGACGATGCCGAAGGTCAGCGGGACGGCTCGCACGTCCGCAAATCCGGCCTGTCGCAGAACTGTCACGAACTCAGCGGGTGGTGGAAAACTCCCCACCGACGCCGGCAGGTAGGAATAGGCGCCACCGTGCCCTGAGATCCGGCTTCCGATGAACGGCAGGACGCGGCTGAAGTACCACTCGTACAGCGCGCGGACGCCGGGCACGCGCGGCATCCCGAACTCGAGTATTGCCAGCCGGCCGCCCCGGCGAAGCACCCTCGCCATCTCCGCGCAGCCAACCTCCGGGCTCTGCACGTTGCGGATCCCAAAAGCAATCGTCACGGCGTCAGCACGGCCGTCGGCGATCGGGAGACGCAGCGCGTCGCCCCGCACGAGCGCGATCCGGCGCTCCTGGCCGGCGCGGTGCACCTTCTTCAAGCCGAGCGCGAGCATGGCCCCTGCGAAATCCACGCCTATCACCCGAGCGGCGCCATCAGCCGCCAGTGCGACGTCGGCCGTACCGGTCGCGACGTCAACAAGCGTCTCGCGGCCGGTCAACTGCAGCGTGCGGATGGCCCGCGTCCGCCACCGCCGGTCGATGCCGGCGCTCAGCAGACGATTGAGCAGGTCATACCGCGGCGCGATCGCGTCGAACATGCCCGCGATGCGGTCGGGTGTCTTGTCCGGCGGCGTGGGAGACAAGCGAACCTGTGACAATCGCTACTCGATGTACAACGCCAGCGCCGTCGCCGCGAAATAGACGATGCCGACATAGCCGTTAAGGTCGAAGGCTTTCTTGACCTGAGAAAGGTCGTCGGCGCTGACGAGCGACTGCTCGTAGACCAGCAGCACCGCCACGAGGGCCACACCGGCAAGGTACAGCGTAGGTAGTCCGGCGACGCTCCACAGCGCGCCCATGACGAGTACCGTCCCCACGTGCATCGCGCGCGACAGGACGATCGAGTTCGCGACGCCGAAGCGTACGGGAATCGACCGCAGGCCGTGACCGCGATCGAAGTCCACGTCCTGACAGGCGTAGAGGATGTCGAATCCCCCAACCCACAAGCCGATCGCCAGGCCGAGCAGCCACGGCTCTACGCCGCCGCGGCCGCCGGCGGCAATCCATCCGCCCACCGGCGCGACCGCCATTGCCAGCCCGAGGAACAGCTGCGTGTAGGTGGTGAACCGCTTTGCCAGCGAATACCAGAACACGATCGCGAGCGCGACAGGCGCCAACGCGAGGCACAGCGTGCTCAACCGGGAGGCACCGTAGACGAACACCGCCGATGACACCAGGACGAACAGCGTCGCCTCGAGATGGCTCATCGCACCGCGCGGCAGCTCGCGCACGGCGGTCCGTGGATTGAGCGCGTCGTACCGCGCGTCAACCAGCCGGTTGAAACCCATAGCCGCACTGCGTGCCCCGACCATGCAGACGACGATCCAGCCCACCTGGCTCCAGGCGAACGGCTGCTCCCGCCACGCCAGCAGCGCGCCCGTCAGCGCAAATGGCAGCGCAAAGACCGAGTGGCTGAAGCGGACGAACGAAAAGTAGGTGGCTAGTCTGGACATGAAGAGGATTAACTCCCAACGTGGGAGTTGGAGGTTCTTGCATCGAGCCACGTGATTGCGCCAGGCTCGATTCCACTCAGGAGATATTCTTCCACATCGTCCACGCCCTCCGGGACGCGAACGGCAATGAGCGATGCGCGCTTGCCCGGTTCGATGCTCCCGAACTGGTCGCCGAAGCCGAGTGCGCGAGCGCCGGCCAACGTCGCACTCTCGAGCAACCGGCGCGCCGGCACGCGGGGCGCTATCCGGCGCGCTTCCTTCAGCTCCATGAATAGATTGAGATCGGCGACGCTGGCGAGACTGTCGGTGCCGAATGCAACATTCACGTCCATCGCGTAAAACGCCTCGAGCGGTGGAGAGCCGACACCCACGTGCACATTGCTCCTCGGACACGAGGCGATCGTGCAGCCAAGCGCGGCCAGCCGGTCGAGATCGTCACCGTGGAACTGAACGCCATGGACCACGAGCACCGATCGATCGAGAAACCCGAGATCCAGCAGGTAGCGGACCGGCGAGACCTGCGGAGGCTTCCAGTCCGGCGCCCACACGCCCAGCGATTCGAGAAGCGCGCGGAACTGACCGCCACCGGTTTGCAGGAACTCGACTTCGTCTGGCGACTCTCCTAGATGCACCGTTGTCACCGGATGCGCCTGGGCGTCCACTGCCACCCGAATCGCGTTGAACATCCCAGGCGACACCGAGTACGGAGCATGCGCGGCAAGCCCGACCCGAACGTCGCTGCCCTCCGTCGCCGCGGCCCGCCCGGCGGCTGCTGCAACGGCAACCCGTTCAGTGGGGTCCTCGACGTTGAAGCCAAGCAGCTCATTGAACACGTGCGCCGCCACTGACGACTGTCGAAGAAGCGGCACACTTGCAAACGTGTTGCTGACATCACCGAACAGCCCGGTGCCTGCTGCTCGAGCCGCGGCAATCGCGCCGCGTGCGGCAGTCACGATCTCCGGATCGAACGGCTGCGGATAGCTTCGCCGCAGCGCCATGAGCGTCTGGATCCATGCGGTGAACGACGTGCCAGCGGGAACGCGTCCATGCAGGTAAGACAGCTCGAGATGGGTATGCGCGTTGACGAGGGTGGGCAGGACGGCCACGCGGCCGAGGTCGGTCGCATCCGGCACCGGGCCGTCGCCTACCCCGGAGATCTGGTTTCCCGAGACGGCCACCCAGCCGTTGGGGATCGGCTCGTCGCAGATTGGAAGAACCCAGTCAGCGCGAAAGGTGGACATTGCCTGGGTGAGGCCGTGGCCGGCCTCTACTGGGCTAACCGCAGCGCCTTTCCCTGGCGGCTTCGCGCCGGGTAGTTCTTGAGCTCCTCAGGTACGGAGGTATCGCCGTCCTCACGTGCCGTGGCCAGCGAGAGCATCCGCGGCACGTTGCGGTCGCGGAAGACCGGATCGCCGAGGATCTCGTAGTGCATGTTGCGCCGCTTGGGAATGAAGCCCGCGTTCTCCACGTTCTCGACGATCTCGACTTCGTCCATGCAGTAGCTGGCGCCGGCAGCGCGAACGACGTTCTCCTCGATCATCACGCTGCCCATGTCGTTGGCGCCGAAGGCGAGACTGAGCTGCCCGACCTTCCCGCCCTGCGTCACCCATGAGGCCTGCATGTTGTCGAAGTTGTCGAGGATGATGCGCGACAGCGCGAGCGTGCGGAGATAGTCCACGCCGGTCGCCTCGTAGCCGCCGTGCTCGGTGTGCTCGGGCTGGTAGCTCCACGTGATGAAGGCCGTGAAGCCGCGGGTCCGATCCTGCAGCTCCCTCAGCCTGAGCATGTGCTCGATCCGCTCCTCGTCCGTCTCGACCGTCCCGTACATCATGGTCGCGGTCGTTCGGAGACCGGCATCGTGGGCCTGCCCCATGATCTCGATCCACTCGTCGGACGAGGCCTTGGTGTAGCAGTTCAGGAGCTTGCGCACGCGATCGACGAGGATCTCGGCGCCGCCACCCGGAATGCTGTCGAGGCCGGCAGCCACGAGACGCTCGATCACCGCGGCCGTCGAGAGGCCGTTGAGCCGCGAGATGTGCAACACCTCGGGCGGTGACAACGCGTGAAGCTTGAATTCGGGATAGCGCGCCTTCACCGCGCGGAAGAGATCCTCGTACCACTGAATCGGCAGATCCGGGTTGTGCCCGCCCTGCAGCAGCAGCTGGTTTCCGCCGACGGAGATCGTCTCGTCGATCTTCTTGAAGATCTCCTCGAAGCCAAGAACATAGCCCTCGCTGTCCCCGACCTCACGGTAGAACGCGCAGAAGTTGCACCGCGCGACGCAGATGTTCGTGTAATTGACGTTGCGGTCGATGATGTAGGTGACGACGCGCCCGGGGTGCCGGCGGGCACGGATTCCGTCAGCCAGCGAACCGAGCAGGTGCGTGGGCGCGTGATGGTACAGGTACAGCGCTTCGGCCGCGTCGACGCGGCCGCCATCACTGACCTTTCGAGCAAGCTGGTCAACGTTCATCGGCGCTCACATTATCCTGTACGTCAGACTGCATCCCCTGGCCCGCAAGTACCCCTGCGGACTTCCAGTTGGACGGACGTTTGCTCAAATCACCGTCCTGAGCCGGTTTTCGCCGCTCCCCGTTACGAAACCGTGGGATGGCCCACGCTCCTGGAGGTCTCATTCATGCGCCGCGCCGTCATCGCCGCCCTGTTTCTGGTCCCGCTCCTCGGCGTATGCCCGGTCGCGCAGCAGCGATTCAGCAACGCGACCGCGGGCATTGCCCTCTCCCCTCCCGCTGGATGGAGCGTCGTCTCGATGCAGGAGGTGATGCAGAACCGCGCGAACATCAGGCTGTCGGACAGCGAGCTTCAGGCGGGCCTTCAGCGCGCGACAGCTCCCCTGTTCGCTTTCGCGAAGTATCCCGAGCCGCATCCAACACTCAATCCGACCTTCCAGATCGTGTTGCGACCCTCGCCCGCGCCCCCCGGGACCCCGGCGACGACCATCCTCGCGGCGGCGACACAGACGCTGCAGAAGGTGTATCCCGATTTCCAATTCATCGAGCCGATCCGGTCCACCGTGGTGTCCGGCCTCCCCGCCGCCTCCATGAAGGCCGCCTATACGCTGCGTACCCAGCAGGGGAACGCACACCGAATCGTCGTGCGGATGTGGCTGGTACCGCGAGGCTCGACGATGTTCCTCATCGGCGGGAGTGGACCAATCGACGGGCCGGACGTTTCTGAGGGCGAGTTCGAGAGCGCCCTCGCGTCCATCCAGATCGAACCATAGGCCGCTGTTCCGCTCGGCCCGGCCGATGATCAGAAGAACTCGAGCTGCCTGCGCCGCGGCGCCAGGCCGAGATCGGCGGCGTAGTTCAGGAACAGCTGGAGCCCGGCGGCTTCCTCCGAGCCAAGACCGTACTTCACGTTGTGTCGCAGATATCCGGCCGCCCGCGCGGCACGCGGCGCGTCGCCGCGGCCATACTCCGCGGCAATCGCGTCAACGGACTGCACACCGACGCGCTGTGCATCCTGCAGCGCCTTCACATCGTCCTGCGTAATCACGCCTGACCGTCCCGTCCAGGCCGCGTAAATGAACGGCAGGCCGGTCATCGCGGTCCATTCCTCGCCGAGGTCCACCTTTCGCAGCCCCAGCGCCACGTGATCGGTTTCGAACGCCGGATCGCCGATGAGCAGACCCGCATCGGCGGCAGTGGTCATCGCCGCGAGATCGGGACCGTGCGCGACAAATTCAGGAGCGATGTTGAACCGATGACGGCACAGCACGCGAATCAGCGTCACCGAGGTGCGGGAGCTGGTGTCCAGGGCAATCGACTTCACCTGCTCGACCGGCACTCGCGAGAACAACGCAACCGACGCAACCGGACCGCGCGAGCCGATCCCGACGCCGGGGACAAATCGATAATCGGGATCCTGCAGATAGTCGATCGACGGAACGAGGCCAAGATCGACCTGCCCGGCGTGCAACAGCGACGAGCAGACCGACGGGAAGTCGTAGCGGATCGCCCAGCGTTCGGGAGAGGCGTCGAGCGCCCAGGTCAGAGGGCGGGCGTTCAGATAACCGACCGCCCCGATACGAACGGGGACGCTCACGCGATGCGGCCGTCGCGCTCGACCGGCTCGAACCCGGCCGACTCGATGTTCCGGCGGATTTCCTCGAGCGGCGCCCGGCGGCGGCCTTCGGGCGCGTCGTCGGACGACGAGACACCGTAGATGTCGTCGGCCCCGAAGGTGAGGGCCACCTGCGCGAGCTTCGGGCCGTATCGCTGCCAGTCCACCTGAATCGACGGCACATTCGGCACCGCCAGCCGCGCGATCGCCACCATCTTCACGTCGTCGTAACCAGTGGTTGGACGATACGCTCCGAGTTTCGTGGGCAGCGGATCGATGGCCTGAATGCACGAGAACTCGTCCTGCAGTTCCGCCACCTTCAGCAGCAGCTCCGTCCGATCCACCGCCGGCCCGCCGGCAATCGACAGCCGCACCTGCGAGAAGCCGCGCGTCGTCAGCGCGCGCAATGCCGTGCGGAGATCGTCCACCTTGTCGAGCGGCAGCTCGGCGATGGCATCGAGACCAGCGTCACGAAGCCGTTTCAGTACGCCCTGACCGTCCGCGGCACGCCACCGCTCCGCGTCGGCCCACGAAAACGCGGCCACCGTGCGCGAGCCCGCCACGCTCTTCGCCGCCTGAACGGCATTGACTGCCGCGTCAAGTGTCTCGGGAGATCCCGTGAGCCGCAGCTCACGTGCCGCTGGAGGGACCGCGTCGGCGATCGACTGATCGAATGCGCAGCTCGCCACCCTCAGGAAGGTTGCGCGGGTACCGTGCAGCCGGCGCCGCAGCGCATCGGCGAGCATGCCGAGCGGCAGGATGTCCGGCGTACGCGCCAGCTCGCGAATCTCGTCTGCCGACAGCTTCTCGCCGGCGGTAATGCGCTCAATGTGCGCGTCGAAGATCGTCGTGGTCACAGCGCAGCCTCCATCTCCTCCGCAATTCTCGTCGCCAGCGCCAGCGCGTCGCGGCCAGCCTGCGCGGGCACGCCGGGCGGCCGGCCGGTTCGGGCCGCCTCGACGAAATCTTCCAGCTCCCGCCGCAGCGGTTCGTCGGCAACCACGTCGAGCTTGCCGCCCTGAATGCTCGGCCGCCCGTTGGATCGCACCGTCCGGTAGACCTCGACCTCCTGCGATGCGAAGTCAATCGAGACGTACGAATCGTGCTGGAAGAATCGCGCCTTCCGCACCCGCTCCCGGCTGATCCGGCTGGCGGTCAGGTTGGCAATGCAGCCGGATGCAAACCGCAGCCGGACGTTGGCAATGTCGGTTCGCGACGACAGGACGTGAACGCCCACGGCCTCGATCGAGGTGACGTCCGAGCGCACGGATGCCAGCAGCAGATCCAGGTCGTGAATCATCAGATCAAAGATGACGTCGATGTCGAGGCTGCGATCAGGGAACACGCCCAGCCGGTGCACCTCGACGAAGCGCGGGTTCGACACCAGCGGCAACGCCGCACTGACGGCCGGGTTGAACCGCTCCGTGTGCCCGGCCGCGAGCAGACTGCCCCGGCGCGCCGCGGCCCCGATCAGGCGATCAGCGTCCGCTATCGAGGGCGCCAGCGGCTTCTCCACGAGCACGGCACATGACTGCTCGATGAACGGCATCGCAACCTCGAGGTGCGACTCGGTTGGTACGGCCACGGTCACCGCATCCACCATCAGCCGGACGTCGTTCGCGTTCGTGAACGCGCGCGTCGCGAACTTCGCCGCGATCTCTTCGGCCCGGCCTGACCTGGTATCCACGACCCCGACCAGCTCGACGTTCTCCATGGCCGCCAGGAGCCTCGCGTGATGCTGGCCCAGGTGACCGACGCCGATGACAGCGATGCGAAGACGTGACATTGACGGTTAATTTCTCTCCCTGCCCACAATCGTGATGCCGGCTTCATTGGCGGCCGCGAGCATCGCATCACGCTCGAACATCAGCGTCTTGCCGGCGTCTACCGACAGCGCCGTGGCGCCCGCCACGCGCATCGCCTGCACCGTCGCCAGGCCGACGACCGGCACGTCGAACCGCATGTCCTGGTTCGGTTTGGCCACCTTGACGATGCGCACACCGGGACCGGCGAGATGGCCGGCACGGCCGATGACCTCGTCGGTGCCTTCCATGGCCTCGACGGCCACCACCGCCTTGTGCTTGACCGCAATCGTCTGCCCGATGTCGAGGGCAGCGATCGAGTCGGCCATGCGATAGCCGAACTCGAAGTCGTCGCGCTCCTCGCGCGTGGGCGCCCGCTCGGTCATCACGCCGACTGCGGCGAGGAGCGGCTGGAGCAGCGCCGTCGAATCGATCAGCTCGATGCCGTTGTCGCGAAGCAAGCCGGCCACCGCGCCAATCAGCCCGTCGGTGTTCCGGAATGGCAGCCTGGCCATCAGTCCCAGGAACGTCGCATCAGGAACGATCCCGCCGGCAAAGATCTTCGCGTGCTTCACCTGGCCGGCCATCACGGCGTGCGACACGCCCGCCGCGGTGAGCAGCTTGATGCAGGTGCCGAGCTGGCCGATCGAGATCCAGTGAATGGCTGCGCCGCGGCTGCGCGCCGCCTCCTCGAGGTCCTTGAACGCTTCTTCCTTTGCGGCGATCACCGTGACCTGGTGACCCTGAGCGCGTGCCGCCTCGAGGACGAGGAATGGAAACCGACCGTTGCCGGCGATGAGCCCGAGCTTCATTCGTCGGCCACGAGCTCCTCGGTGCGACGCGCGGGACGGCGAAGGATGACGCCCCGGCGTGAGCTGCGGATGAAATCGACCAGATATCGAACCTCGGGCGACGACAGCATCGCATCCTGATCGATGCGCGCCAGCGCCCGTGTCGTGTTCAGTTTCGACTGGATCAGATAGCGGTACGCCTGCTTCAGCTGCGAGATCGTGTCGTTGGTGAAGCCGCGGCGTGACAGGCCGATGGTGTTGACGCCGAAGATGCGCGCCGGACGACTGCCGATGGTGCGGGCAAACGGGAGCGCATCCTTCGTCACGACGGAATAGCCGCCGATGAACCCGTACTTGCCCACTCGGCAGAACTGGTGCACGGCGGACCCGGCGCTGATGTTGGCATAGTCCTCGACGTCCACGTGTCCGCCCAGCGTGGCGTGCGGCCCGAAGATCGTGTCGCTGGCCACGTGGCAATCGTGCGCGACGTGCACATAGGCCATGAACAGGTTGCGATCGCCGATCGTCGTCTCGCCACCGCCGCCCTGGGTGCCGCGGTTGATGGTGACGAATTCACGAAAGATGTTGTCCTTGCCGATGACGAGCCGCGTCGGTTCGCCTCGGTACTTGAGGTCCTGCGGCGCCAGCCCGATCGAGGCCATCGGAAAGATCTGGGTGCCGTCCCCGATCTCCGTACACCCTTCGATGACGACCGAGGGACCGATCCGGCAATTCGCCCCGACTCTCACGTCCGGGCCGATCGTCGCATTCGCACCGATGATCGTGCCCTTGCCGATGCGGGCCGACGGGTGGACGTGAGCTGTGGGATCGACATGCGCCGGGCTCGGATCGATGCCGAGCAGCAGCTCGGCTTCTGCAGCGATTTGATCGTCGACATAGGCCGCGGCACGGGCTTTCGCCAGCCGTGATCGGACCGGGCCCAGCGTCACTTCCAGCCTGAGCCGGTCTCCGGGGACGACCTGCCGCCTGAACTTGGCGTTGTTCACTCCACGCAGCGCGGCACGCGCTGTCGGCGGCGCGTCGGCGCGTTCGAGGACCAGCACGCCGGCGGCCTGCGTCAGCGCCTCGATCATCATGACGCCGGGCATCAGGGGCGAGCCCGGGAAGTGGCCCTGAAAGAACTCCTCGTTGACTGTGACGTTCTTAAAGGCCACGAGCCGGTTGCCCGGCTCGTGCGCGGTCACGGCATCGACGAGGATGACGGGGTAACGGTAGTAGACGCGCGAAAGAACGGATGGGAGGTGCAGCGCCACCCAACTCCTACTTCGGCGGAGCCGACGCGGTCGACGGCTTCGCTGATGCGTCGAGCGCAGCGACCACGTCCGCCGTGAGGTTCAGGCTTGGATCCGCCCAGACCAGGCCGCTCTGCTGAGCGTCGAAGATGAAGTGCACCTGCTTTTCCTTGGCGACCTTTTCGATGATCGGCGTCAGGACCTTGTAGAACTCCTGTTGCAGTTGCTGCGTCAGCGCCTGAATCTCCTGCTGCGCGTCCTCGGTGAATCGCTGAATGTCACGCTGCAGCTTCTCGATCTCAGCCTGCAGGCCGGCGCGCGCCGCGTCGTTCAGTACGGTCGCCCCCTTCTCCAGCTTCTCCTGCGCGGCCTGGAGCGCCTTGTTCTTGTCCTGCAGCTCCTTGACCTTCTGCTCCTGAAGCGCCTGCACTCTGCTGTTGAACGCCTTGCCCTGAGCCGAGCTCTGCGCCACATCCTGCAGGTCCACGTAGGCGTATTTCAGCCCCGTCTGGAACGGCACCTTCGGCGGCGCCTGCGGCTGCGCGGCGGCGGGCGGCGCGGGCTTCTGCGTCGGAGCAGGGGCCGGTGCGGCGGGCTTCGGCTGGGCAGGCGCGGGCGCCTGTGCCTGCGCGAAACTCGGGGCGGCGGACAGCACGAGGCTGAGCGCCAGAACGACAGCAAACACCTTCATTCCGATGAATCCTTTCGAAAGCCCATCAATTTTATCAAGTAAGATTGGATTTCCGATGCGCCGACTCATACCTGCGTTCATCTTCATCCTTACCTGCGCCGCCGCACCCGGATGCGGCGATGACACTCCTGTTGCCGCCCCCATTGAACCCCCGGTGGAAATCACCGAAACCATTACGGGCACCGTGACGATCCTCGGGGCAAACATGCACATCTTCACCACCGAGCGCGCGGGCGAAGCACAGGTGCAAGTCGACTCGCTGTCCCCTAACAGCGCGGCGGTCGTCAGCCTGATCCTCGGCACGTGGAACGGCAACAACTGTCAGGCGGTCCTGATTAAAGACGACGCCACGACCGGGTCGTCGCTCCTCGGAACCGCGTCGGCGGTCGGTTCGTTCTGCGTCAGGGTTGCGGATATCGGCCGCCTCACCGAGCCCACGAGCTACACCATCACCATCACGCACTTCTAGTGCAAGCCTAGAACGTCGTTCCGACCGAGAACTTGAAGACCCGCCCCTTCTGGGGCTGCAGCTGGTTGTCGAGCACGCCGGCACGCGACGGGTTCCAGGCATAGATCAACCTGAACGGAACGTTCAGCACCGGCATGAAGAATCGCAGCTCGACGCCGGTCGAGGTCTTAAATGCATTTGCCTGGCCAACGACCTGCGTCGTCACTCCGGGCGCATTGGGATCGACCAGTGACGAGAATGCCAATGCGTCGGCGAGCAGCGGTGCTGACGGAACGACCAGATCTGTTATGTCTTCGTTCCACACGAACGTCTGGCCGACATTGCGCACCTGACCGGCGTCGTAGAACAGCACGATGCGCACCTGCGAGGCGATCGAGATCAGGTACTCGGCGTTGAAGAGCAGGCTCTTGTTGCCGCCAAGCACTGCGAGGGAGCCCGGCACGGTGGGACCGATCGCGCGCAGGTCAAAGCCGCGGACGCTGTATTCGCCGCCAAGCGTCAGCCGCTCGAAGATCGGCAGCGTCCGATCGCACTGCTGGGCCGCATCGCCCAGACAGGGCACCTTGCCGACCGCTGAGATGTACTCGGTCGCCGCCCGGAAACCGAACGACTGCCGGGGCCAGAGCCGCTTGAACATAATCACCTCGACCCGCGGCTTGTAATACTTCGTGTTGCCGCCAAGCACGGCGAGGTCGATCGTGGCCGTCACCTTCTTCCCTTCGTTCGGGAAGATCGGGTTGTCCACCGTGTTGTGGACGAAGCTGGGCGTCACCCTGCTGATCGTCCGGCTGCCGCCCTGGCCGAGGAGGAGCGACTCGAGGACGAACGGGTTCCGGCTGAGGACCTCGCGCTGGGTCGGCGTCAGCGACGAGAGTGAGGGATCGAGCGACGTGATGATTCCGCAGCCGGTTGCGCGGAGCAGGCACGACTGGTCGATCAAGGCTTCGTTCAGGTCCTTGATCTGCACCGCCTCGTACGCGTAGTTGAAGAACATGCGGCTGAAGTTCGCCACCGGGAACCCGAAGATCAGGTTCCCACCAGACGACTTCTGCGTGTAGTAGCCGATGTAATTGAGCGAGCGCTTGAAGACGTCGAAGCCGCCCGTGATGTTCCGATCGAAGAGATAGGGCTCGGTAAACGCGAGCTGATAGTTCTGCGACCGGTCGCCGGCGGTCATCTGCACGGTGAGGCTCTCGCCGCGCCCGAGGAAGTTCGACGTCTGGAACGCCAGCTGGCCGAATACCCCTTCGTACTGCGAGACGCCGGCGCCGAATGTGAGCTGGTTCCGGTTCTGCTCGGCCAGCTTCACCGTGACGTCGACGGTGTTGGGAATCGCGGTGTTCTTGTCGATCTTGGTGTCGCGGTCGTCGCCGTGAATCTCGCTGAAGTAGCCGAGCTGGTTCAGGCGGCGGACGCTGAACTTGAGCGCTTCGGTGTCGAACAGGCCGCCCTCGAACAGGCGCATCTCGCGGCGGATGACGTTGTCGCGTGTGGTCGTGTTGCCGGTGAACGTGATCCGATTGACGTAGTACTGCGGCCCCTCAGTGAACAGCACGTTCACGTCGACGATGGGATCGGGCTGCACCCCGGTCTTCTTCTCTTCTGGCGCGAGCAGCATCGGCGGCACCAGTGCCGTGCTCGCCTGCTGGATCGGATCGGGATCGTCGCTGTACTTGAACATCGGCGCCGGCGTCCATTCCATGTACCCGCCGCGGCCATAGATGCCTTGCGTCGTCCGGAATCCGTCGTACAGCTTCTTCCGGCTGTACCACTCGCCCGGCTTCAGCTTGAAGACGGGCCGAAGGGTTTCGTCGGTCAGCGCCTTGTTGCCTTCGAAGTCGAGCTGACCCATGCGGTAGCGCGGGCCTTCCGTGATGGGAATGCGCACTTCGACCTGCCGCTCGCTGCCGTCCTTGCTCTCGCGCAGCACCTTCACCTCGGGCTCGCCGACTCGGGCTTTTGCGTAGCCCTTCCCCTGGTAGTAGTCGACGACGCGGGCGGCGTCTTCCTCGAACGCGGTTTCCTTCCAGGTGCCGCCACCCCTCAGAAAGCCGAGCATGAAGAAGCTGCGCTTCGGCTTGTTCTCCTTGATCTGCTTCTTGATTGTGCCGTCGCTGACAGCCGTGTTGCCGACGATGTCGAGCCGCGCGATCTTGTCCTTCGGCCCCTCGGAGACAACGAACGTCACGTTCACCAGCTTCGGACCGCCGGCGACGGGGGTGAGGGTATGTGTCACCTTCGAGTTGGCGAACCCCTTGTCGGTCATCATCTGGTCGAGGACCGTCTCGACACGCCGAATCGCCGCGGGGTCGACAAAGGAGTCGAGCCGTACCGAGATGTTCCGCTCGCGGAGCTTCTCGTCGATGTCGCTGCGCTTGAGGAGCGTGATCGGGTCGCCCTTGCCGTCGCGGTAGTCGACAATCTTGACGCGCTCGCGCTCCTCGCCGATGTAACTGAGGCTGACACCGACCGCCCCGTTCGGAAACGTGTGGTCCGTCCGCTCGATCCGGAGATCATCGAGGAACGTCGTGTCGCGCATCAGGGTGACAAAGTCAGCCTTGGCGACGTTCTCGGCGGCCTCGGTCCAGGGACTCCAGATGCCGTCACGGGGGCGGCTGATGAGATCGTCGAACTTGACGTAGTAGGGATAGGTCTCAGGGTCAATCGCCGACTCGTTGCCCTGAGACGGGAAGCAGATCTCCCACGTCCAGATGAACGTCGTTCCCGCGGGGGGCTCCGCAGAGGGCGGCGGCAGCGCCGTGCCGCACGCGTTGCGAGCGATCGTGCCTGGAGGCAGCGGCGCCTGCGCCGGAACCTGTGGAGCGGGGGCCGCGGCCTGCGCCATGACAAGCGTGGGGGCACTCAGGCCACCCAGTGCCGCCAGCATCAGCACCGTCAGAAACTGCTTACGCATGCGTTGGAGGAGTCCTTTATCGTCTGTTCCGACCCGCGAGCACGCGGGGCGGAACAAACACCCAAGTTTACTGGATTTAGGACGACTCGGACGGCCTGATGGCCGGGTCTGTCAGGAAAGCCGGCGGCCCCCTGTCAGAACTCCAGCGGGCCTGTAGGCGAGCTGGCCCCCCTCCACGTAGACGTCAATTTCGCCGTCGCGGAGGTTGCCCCTGATCAGCTCCTCCGACAGCGGGTCCTCGACGTGGCGCTGAATGGCCCGGCGCAGCGGCCGGGCGCCGTAGGACCGGTCCTTCAGCGTGTTGTCGATAATCCAGTCAATCACCTCGGCGGAGACGTGAATCTTCATCCGCCGATCGGCCAGGTTCGCATTGAGCTGGTCGACGAGCAGCGCCGTGATCCGCCGCAGGTCGTCGTCGGTGAGCGCCTCGAACACGATGATTTCGTCGATACGGTTGATGAACTCGGGGTTGAACGTCCGCTTCACCTCGCCGAGCACCATCTCGTTCACGCTCTTGTCGATCGTGCCCGTATCGCTGGCCTGGAACCCGAGCGACGCCTTCTTCTGGATGAAGCGCGCCCCGATGTTCGAGGTCATGATGATGATCGCGTTCTTGAAGTTGACGCGATTGCCGAGGCCGTCGGTGAGATGGCCGTCCTCGAACACCTGCAGCAGGATGTTGAAGATGTCCGGGTGCGCCTTCTCGATCTCATCGAGCAGCACGACCGAGTAGGGGTTCCGCTTCACCTTCTCGGTGAGCTGGCCGCCCTCTTCGTGCCCCACGTATCCCGGCGGAGACCCGATCAGCTTCGAGACGGAGTGCTTCTCCATGTACTCCGACATGTCGAAGCGGATCAGCGCGTTGTCGCTGCCGAAGAGGAAGTGCGCCAGCGCGCGTGCGAGCTCGGTCTTTCCGACGCCGGTCGGCCCGAGGAAGATGAAGCTGCCCACAGGCCGGTTCGGGTTCTTCAGGCCGGCTCGTGATCGGCGGATCGCGCGCGAGATGGCGGAGATCGCCTTCTCCTGGCTGACGACGCGCCGGTGCAGATCGCCTTCCATCCGGAGCAGCTTGTCGCCTTCGTCCTGGTTGATCGAGGCGATCGGCACACCGGTCCACTTCGACACGACTTCGTCGATCTCGGACTTGCCGACCACGACCTTGCGCGTGTTCGACTTGACCTCGAACTTCTCGCGAATCTCGGCGAGCGTGTCGCGGTGCTGCTGCTCCTGCTCGCGCAGGCGCTGAACCCGCTCGAAGTCCTTCTCGGACTCGGCGCGCCCCATCTGCTCGACGGCGACACGGATGCTCTTGTTGATCTCGCCGAACTCCTCGCTGTAGCCGGCTTCCTTCAGCTTGGCGCGGGCGCCGGCCTCGTCCACGAGGTCGATCGCCTTGTCCGGCAGGAATCGATCGGTGATGTACCGGCTGGACTGGTAGACCGCCGCCTCGATCGCTTCCCGCGTGTACTCGACGTGATGGAACTGCTCGTACCGATCCTTCACGCCCATCAGGATCTCAATCGTTTCCTTCTCGGCGGGCGGATCGACCTTGATCGCCTGGAAGCGGCGCTCCAGCGAGCGGTCCTTCTCGATGTACTTCCGGTATTCGGCCGGGGTGGTGGCGCCGATGCAGCGGATTTCACCGCGCGAGAGCGCCGGCTTCAGGATGTTCGCCGCGTCGAGCGACCCCTCCGCGGAGCCCGCGCCGACCAGCGTGTGCAGCTCGTCGATGAACACGATGATGTTCGGGTTCTCGGTGAGCTCCTTCATGATCGCCTTGAGGCGCTCTTCGAACTGTCCGCGGTACTTGGTGCCGGCGACGATCAGCGAGATGTCCAGCGCCAGGATCCGCTTGTCGGCGAGGAAGTGCGGCACGTCGCCATAGACGATCTTCTGCGCCAGTCCTTCGACGATAGCCGTCTTGCCGACGCCCGGCTCGCCGATGAGCACCGCGTTGTTCTTCGTCCGGCGGCAGAGGACCTGCTGGACGCGCTCCAGTTCGTAGTCGCGGCCGACCAGGGGATCGAGAACGTTCTTGATCGCGGCCTCGGTCAGGTCGCGGCTGAACTCCGCCAGCAGCGGCGTTTCCTTGACGCCGCGCGTGAGCGTTGTCTTCTCGTTGAGCAGCTGGACGATGTCCTCGCGGACCGTGTGCAGCCGCATCCCCTTCTCCATCAGGATGGAGGCGGCGACGCTGCGCTCCTCGCGGAGGATCCCGAGCAGCAGGTGCTCGGTGCCGATGTAGTTGTGCAGCAGCCGATCCGCTTCCTCGGCGGCGAAACCGAGCACGCGCTTTGTTTCGGCGCTGAAGGGGATTTCGACGGAGGTCGAGACCTTCTCCCGGAAAACCGTTCGGCCTTCGATTTCCTTGCGGATGTTTTCGAGGGAGAGGTGCGAGCGAGCGAAGATCCTGCTGGTCAGCCCCTTGCCCTCGCGGATCAAGCCAAGGAGAAGGTGCTCGGTCTCAATAGAGATGCTGCCGAGCTGGCTGGCCTCGTAACGCGCGAAGAAGAGAACCCGTCGCGCGCGCTCTGTATACCGTTCGAACATCCGGCCTGCCTAAAGTTACTAGTTGGAATGAAAACCGCGAGTTCTCGTTGATCGCCATTATAAGGCAAAGCTCTGGCGGAACAAGTCGAGCGTCGCGCTAAGTTCCACTCTCACTAGGGTTTCGACGAACGCTTCGGGCACTTGCCTATCGCGTGCTGATCATTACGACGCCGGAACGCGCCGCGGGGTCTCAGCGGTTCTTCAGGTGTGCTTCCCGGAGGCGCGGATAACTGTCTTATCGACCACCGCACGGGCAGCGACAGCGTCGTAGGCAAGAAAGTGCGGTGAGCGCCGGTGCGCGGCGTGAGCGTCGGGCGAATCGTAGACCTCGTACAGCACCCAGCGGGCCGGGTCGTCCAGCTGCTGGCTGACGTCGAAGCGGACGCACCCCGGGTCCCTGGCCACGGACTCGCGGGCGTTGTGCAGCAGCGCGCGCTCGAACTCCTCCAGCAATTCAGTTCTGACGGTCACGAGAACCAGAACGATATGCATCGACGTGACTATACTGCCGGGCATGGAAACAATTGGATTCATCGGCCTCGGACTCATGGGCCGGCCGATGGCAAAGAACCTCCTGAAGGCCGGCTACCCGGTGGTGGTGCACAGCCGGAGCCGCGGGCCCGTGGACGAACTGGTTGACGCCGGGGCCCGGGCCGCAGCCACTCCCGCCGCCGCCGCCCGCCAGGCGACACGGATCATCACGATGGTCCCGGATTCCCCGGACGTGGAGCTGGTTCTCGACGGCGCGGACGGCGTCTTCTCTGCGATGCAGCCCGGCACCATCGTCATCGACATGAGCAGCATCACACCGGCCACGGCACGGCGACTGGCCACGAAGGCCCGCGTGCTGGGTGGCGGCATGCTCGACGCACCGGTCAGCGGGGGCGACATCGGCGCCATCAACGGGACGCTGTCGATCATGGTCGGAGGCGATGCGGCGGACTTCATTGCCGTGAAGCCGATCCTCGACGTCATGGGGAACCCGGAGAAGGTCGTGCACGTTGGCGAATCGGGTGCCGGTCAGCTCTGCAAGCTGTGCAACCAGATGGTCATCGGCGGCACGCTCGTTGTCGTCGCCGAGGCTCTTGCGCTCGCGCGGAAGGCCGGTGTGGATCCGGCGAAGGTACGCGAGGCGCTCCTCGGCGGATTTGCGCAAAGCCGCGTCCTCGAGGTACACGGCGAGCGCGCGCTCAAGGGCACCTTCAAGCCCGGGTTCAAGACGCATCTGTACGCGAAGGACATGCGCAACGTTGTTGCAACCCTCGCAGAGCAGAACGTCGCTGCTCCGGTCACGGCGATCGTCCAGCAACTGCTGCATGCGACGATGGCAGCTGGCCATGGTGAGGACGACAACTCGGTGATGGCGAAAACGATCTTCGAAATGGCAGGACTCGAATAAGGAGCACAAGAACATGAACAGTTCACGCTTCCAGGTTCTCAGTTCCGGGTTCGTGTTCGTTGTTCGGTTCTCGGTTCTCTTCTTGTTCGTGCTTCGGGGTTCGGCATTCGCCGAGGTCACGAAAGTCACGATCACTTCGCGGACCACAGTCCTGAACGGGCAAGCGTTCGGGAACACCGGCGCCTACGAGAAGCTCGTGGGCACGATCGAGTTCGCGCTCGATCCGGGCGACCGCCACAACCAGGCGATCGTCGATCTCGAACACGCGGCAAAGGGTCCGGACGGCAAAGTGCATTTCACGTCGGACCTCTTCGTGCTGCAGCCGGTCGATCCGGCAAAGGGCAACGGCGTGCTGCTCTTCGAGATCTCCAATCGCGGCACGAAAGGCATGCTCGGACGATTCAACCGGGCACAGAGCAACAACGACCCGTCCACGGCCGCGCACATGGGAGACGGATTCCTGATGCGCGAAGGCTACACGCTCGTGTGGGTCGGGTGGCAGTTCGACGTGGCCCCACCGAACCTGCGCGTCGAGGCACCAGCCGTCAAGGTGCCCGGTCGGGTCCGGGTGTCTTTTATTCAGAACGAGGCGCGTACCGACGCGACGCTCAATGATGTGCCCGGGACGTACGTACCGGTTGACCCGAACGATCCCGCGTCCACGCTCACCGTGCGCAACCTGTTCCGGGAGTCGCCGACGCCTCTGCCGCGAAGCAGCTGGCGGTTTGGAGCGCCTTCGGACAACGGGCGCCCGAGGGTCATCCTCGACAGCGGCTTTCAGCCTGGGCGTGTGTATGAACTGGACTTCGCCGCGACCGGCAGCCGCGTGGCCGGCGTCGGGTTCGCCGCCATTCGCGACGCCGCCTCGGCGTTCCGCTATCGAACCGACCTCCCGATCCGCGGCCGGAGCGCCTACGTCTTCGGGATCTCGCAGAGCGGGCGGTTCCTGCGGCAGTTCCTGCACGACGGGTTCAATGCGGACGAGGGCAACCGCAAGGCGTTCGATCTCGTCTGGCCGCACATCGCCGGCGCCGGCCAGGGAGCGTTCAACGAGCGTTTCGCCCTTCCGGGCTATTCGTCGTTCCCGGCGACGCGCTTTCCGTACACCGATCTCGAGCAGGTGGATCTCAGCGGACGCAAGGACGGACTTCTCTCGCGCTATCCAACGGCGCTGCAGCCAAAGATCATCTACACGAACACGCCTGTGGAGTACTGGGGTCAAGGCCGCGCGGCCGCGTTGACGCACACGTCTATCGACGGCACGCGCGACCTCGCACTGCCGGACAACATCCGCATCTACCTGCTTGCCGGCACACAGCACGGCGAGGCGGCGTTTCCGCCAGCGCCAGGCCAGGGACAGGCGCTCCCGAATCCGATGCCGCAGGGAGATGTCATGCGCGCGCTTCTCCGTGCGGGACATCGCTGGGCAAGCGGTGGAGCGTCCGCGCCCGTCAGCGTCTATCCAACGATCCGCGCCGGATCGCTGACACCGCCGGACAAGCTGGGTTTCCCGGCGCTGCCGGGCGGCGCTGATCCGCGCCGCATCGAAGGACCTCTGCCAGCACTCCCCTTCCTTGTGCCGGGCGTTGACACGGACGGCAATGAGGTCGACGGAATACGGGTGCCTGAACTCTGGGTACCGCTCGCCACCACCACCGGCTGGAACTTCCGCAGCGAGCGTGTGGGCAACCCGACGACGATCGTCGCGCTCACCGGGTCGTACATCCCGTTCGCGCGAACGGCCACCGAGCGCGAGGCGACGAAGGATCCCCGCCCGTCGATCGCGGAACGCTATTCAGGCAAAGACGACTACCTGGCCCGCATTCGCCGCGCGGCGCTGGCGCTCGTGAAGAGCGAGTTCATGCTCGAGGAAGACGTCGACTACGCCGTCCAGCGCGCGGCGCGGCACTGGGACTGGGCAATCACGAGATAGAACCGTTCACACTTCCGGGTTCTCGGTTCTCGGTTCGTGTTCTTGTTCGGTTCGGGGTTCGGGGTTCGGACCGCGGCTCAGTCCGGTTTTAGCTGACCCCGCTCCAGCCGCACGATCCGATCGCACGCAGCCGCCAGGCGCGGATTGTGCGTCGCGATGATCGAGGTCAGGCCATGCTCGGCGTGCATCTCTCGCAGCAGCCCGTGCAGCGCATCACCGGTCGTCTCGTCCAGATCCCCTGTTGGTTCGTCCGCCAGCAGCAGCGCCGGGCGCATCACCAGCGCGCGCGCGACCGCCACGCGCTGCTGCTCGCCGCCGGAGAGCATCCCCGGACGATGATCGATGCGCTCGCCGAGACCGACGCGCGTCAGGAGGCCGATCGCCCGCTGCCGTGCGTCGTCGAGCGGCATCCGCGCGATGCGCATCGGCATCTCGACATTCTCCGCCGCGTCGAACTCCGGCAGCAGATGGTGAAACTGAAAGACGAAGCCGACATGCTGGTTGCGGAAGGCGACGAGCGAAGTGTCGGTCAGCGACAGCAGCGCGGTGTCCCCCACCTGGACTGACCCGGAATCCGCACGATCGAGCCCGCCCAGCAGGTGCAGCAGCGTGCTCTTGCCGACGCCGGAGGCGCCGACGAGCGCCACCATCTCGCCGCGCGACACATCGAGATCGACGTCACGGAGCACGTGAAGCCGCTGGCTTCCGGTCTGGTAGGTCTTGTTGAGGCCACGGACGGAGACGAAACTCACGACGTCACTCAAACCGCAACGCCTGCACGGGATCGAGCCGCGCGGCCTGGCGCGACGGATAGATCGTCGCGAGAAAGCTGATGACGATCGCCGACACCACCACCGTCACAAAGTCCCCGGGCTTGACGATGAACGGCACGTAGGCGACCTGATAGACATCCTGCGGAATGTGCACCAGCCTGTACTCCGTCAGGACCCAGCACAGAATCACGGCGACGATGGCGCCGACCGTGGTGCCCACCAGGCCGATGATCGTCCCCTGCAGCATGAAGATGACCGAGATGCGCTGCGGCGAGGTGCCCATCGTCTTGAGGATGCCGATGTCGCGGCTCTTCTCCATCACGAGCAGGATCAGTGACGCGACGATCTGCAGCGCCGCGACCATCATGATCAGGCCGATGGCGATCGACATTCCCAGCTTCTCCAGTCCGAGAGCCGAGAAGAGCGACGCGTTGAGGTCGCTCCAGTCCTGCGCGACATATTCGGGCCCGAGCATTTCGATCTGATCGGCAATCGCGGGCGATGCCTCGATGTCGCCCACCCGCAGCTGAATCATGTCGACCTGATCGACGCCCGTCAGCCGCTGTGCAAACGGCAGCGAGACGAACCCCCACTCCGCATCGAACTCCTGCAAGCCGAGCGCGAAAATGCCGGCGACGCGCGCCGGACGGTTCCGCGGGAGCATCCCTGCGGGAGAGAGCGTTCCCTGGTCGGTGAGCAGGTTGACCGTGTCGCCGACCTTGACGACGAGGTACCGGGCAAGCTGGTCGCCTATCAGAATCGCCGGCAGCTCGCCCTCAGGTGTCTCGACCGCCTCGACGGTCCCCTCCTTCATCGCCCGGGCCAGGTCGGTCACCTGCGGCTCGAGCGTCGGATCGATCCCCTTCACGCTGATGAAGCCGTTCTTGCCACTCTGGCTGCTGATGATCGCCTTGCCGACGATGGCTGGAGCGGCGCCAAGCACGCCAGGCACCTTGAGCAGTTTCTGCACCTCGGCGCGATAGTCCTCGATGCCGGGGCTCCTCTTCTGGACGTAGATGTGGGCGGTCGATCCGAGGATGCGGTCGCGCAGCTCGCCCTGCACTCCGGTCATCAGCGCCAGCGCCACGATCAGCGCGATGACGCCCACGCCAACCCCAATCGTCGAGATCAGCGAGATGACGGAAATGAACGTCTGCTTGCGGCGCGCGAGGAGATACCGGAGAGCGATGAACAGCTCGAAGCGCACGCGTCTACCTGTGGCGCATCAACGGGAACAGGATGACGTCGCGGATCGACGGGCTGTTCGTGAGCAGCATGACGAGCCGATCGATCCCGACGCCTTCACCCGCGGCCGGAGGCATGCCGTACTCGAGGGCGCGCACATAGTCCTCATCCATGGCGTGCGCCTCCTCGTCTCCGCCCGCACGGCTGCGGAGCTGTTCCTCGAAGCGCCGCCGCTGCTCGGCCGGGTCGTTCAATTCGCTGAAAGCGTTCGCCACCTCGAAACCTCCGATGTACAGCTCAAATCGTTCGACGGTTTCGGGGTCGTCGGGGTTCTGCTTGGCGAGCGGCGAGACCTCGGTCGGAAAGTCGTAGACGAAGGTCGGCTCGATGAGGTCGTCTTCGCAGAGGTGCTCAAAGATCGAGGCCGTTATCTTGCCGGGGCCGGCGGCAGGATCCACTTCCACGCCAACGCGACGGGCCAGCTCGGCCGCTGAGTCCCGCGAACGAAGGGCCGACGCGGGCACGTCGGAACCGAGCTGCCGCGCGGCAGCCGCCCGCGCCGCCTCTCGCAGCGACAATCGGCGGAACGGCGACCCCATCGAGATGGTGTGATCGCCGTAGACCACCTGGTCGCTACCCGTCGCCTTACGCGCCACCTCCTGGAACATCCGCTCGGTGAGCGACATCAGGTCGTTGTAGTCCGCGTAGCTCCAGTAGAACTCGAGCATCGTGAACTCGGGATTGTGCTGCGTCGAGATGCCTTCGTTTCGGAAGTTCCGGTTGATCTCGAACACACGCTCGATGCCGCCGACGGTGAGCCGCTTGAGATAGAGCTCCGGCGCGATGCGCAGATAGAGGCGCATGTCGAGCGCGTTGTGATGCGTGACGAACGGGCGCGCCAGCGCGCCGCCGGCGATCGGCTGCATCATTGGCGTTTCCACTTCCAGGAAACCGCGATTGATCAGGAACTCCCGGATGGCCGTCATCACGCGGCTGCGGACCTCAAACACCCGCCGCGACTCGGGGGTGACGATCAGATCCAGATAGCGCTGGCGATAGCGAATCTCGATGTCCTGCAGGCCATGCCATTTCTCGGGCAGCGGCAGCAGGCACTTGGCCAGAAACTCGAGCGCCGCCGCGTGAATCGTGAACTCCCCCGTCCGGGTCCTGAACAGGTGCCCCGACACGCCAACCCAGTCGCCGAAGTCGAGCAGCTTGAAGATCTGGAAGTCGCGCTCCGGCATCGAGTCCTGACGCAGGTAGACCTGCACCCGTGCGGTGCCGTCGGAGAGCACCAGGAAGTTGGCCTTCCCGAAGCTCCTGATCGCCAGAATGCGTCCGGCCGTGCGTACCTCGACGCGCGTGGCCTCGAGATCCACGCCGCTCGTGGCGCCGTGTTCGGCCACGATGGCGGCGACGGTCGCCTGTGTGTCGAAGCGATGTGGATACGGATCCACACCGAGCTTTTTCAGTTCGTCGAGGTTCGCCCGCCGCTGGGCGACCTGATCGGATTCTTCGCCGGCGCTCATTCGCGTTCGATTTTTCGTCGGATCCCGTCCAGGATCCCGTTGATGAAGCGCACCGACTCGTCTCCGCTGAAACTGCGCGCCAGCTCGAGCGCCTCGTTGATGATCACCTTGGCATGCGTCTCGGGTTCGTGCAGGAACTCGTACAGCGCGAGACGAAGAATCAACCGATCGATGACGTTCATCCGCTCGATGCGCCAGTGCTCGGCGGCTTCGGCGATCATCGGATCCAGCTGTTCGACGCTGGACGCCACGCCCCCGGCGAGTCCCGCCGCAAACGTCCGCAGCTCCGCGCCCAGCGGCGTCCTGCTCTCGTCGTCGTGCGACCAGAAGGTCTGGTGGACGTCAGCCATCGACAGCTGCCCGACCTCCCATTGGTAGAGCATCTGAAGCGCCGCCTCACGCGCGCGATGGCGCTGCTCCTGAGACGCGCCCGGAACCGAGCGTCTGGCCGCGCTTGCTGTCATGCGCCGGTCCCCGTTCCCTGCGCGTCGAGCCGCCTGAAGAGCGTGGCCATTTCGACGGCGGCCAGAGCCGCCTCCCTTCCTTTGTTCCCGTCGCCCGGTGCGGAACGCGCAATCGCCTGCTCGTCGGTCATCGTTGTCAGCACACCGAATGCGACGGGCACTCCCGTCAACACACTGACGTTCATGATGCCCTGAGACGCCGCCTCGGCGATGTACTCGAAATGCATCGTGTCGCCCTTGATCAGGCAGCCCAGGCAGACAATCGCATCGAACTGCCCGGTCCGGGCAAGACGAATCGCGGCTGCCGGGATCTCGAATGCACCCGGCACATGGACAAGCGTGACGTCCGCGTCGCCGACGCCGGCGTCCGCCAGCGCAGCACGCGCGCCAGTCAGGAGCCCGGACGTGATCTCCTCGTTGAACCGCGACACGACGATGGCAAAGCGGAAGCCGCTCGCAACCTCTGAGCCTCGTATCTCTGTCGGCGGCATATGGCGGGAAGTTGTCAAGGTTGGTGTTGGCTCCCCGAGCGTCACTCGAGCGGGAGCCGGGCCCTGCGACTTGAAATTATATGCCACGCCCAACACAGCAGAAGGCCGAGCACGGCGCCTGCCAGATCGTAGAGCACGTCGCGAACGTCCGGTGTTCGAAGCGGGACGAACATCTGGTGGATCTCGTCGCTGATCCCGTAGCCCACCGTCATCAGCAGCGTCAGCACGACCCGCGACCGGCTCATGTGCGCAGGCAGTCCCCCGGCCACCGCGCGAAACGTCAGGATCGAAAGGCCCATGAACTCGACGCCGTGCAGGACGTAATCGGGAACGCCTCCCGGCGCGGGCGGACTCGACTGTGATGACACGTAGAAAATAGCCGCCATGTACACGGCGACCGGCAGCCACAGCAGGAAGCGTTTGGTGGTCCCCGGATGGTTGAACGTGGCGGGCACTTAGGCCTTGGGCCTTACGCCATGGGCCTTCTAGAGAGGCAGCGGATAGAGCAGCCAGCCGATCACGATTCCGGCGGCCATGAATCCGCCGAACAGGCGCAGGCCGAAGAGCGCCTGATCCCGTGGCTCGTCGCGCATCAGCGTGGCAAACACCACCGACACGAACAGGGAAAAGAGCGCCATGAGCGCGACGTGCGAGGTCACTTGCGGCCTTCCGCGATATCCCACGCGTCGAGTACGACGAGCATGTTCAACAGTCCGGCGACGATGGCAAAGGCGTTCCCGTACTCGTAGGTGATCGCGGTGACCTGCCCCGCGCCGTGACCCATGAACTTGGCGACGAAATACGGAATGCCGATGCCCAGATCGGCGATGGCCGCCAGGCCGACGAGCGGCTGCGTGAGATCGAAGCCGAGCGGAAAGATCCTGCCTTCGAGCCAGAGCCCGGCGGCAAACATGAGCGTGAGCGTGATCAGAAAGGTCACGCCCTTCTGGCGCCGTCCGAGCAGGAGATGGCCGGCCCCCGGAATCGCCCACGCCAGAACGGCAATCAGGTACTTGTTGGTGGCTGGCTCGACCCGATCGGCCGCGTCGGCGCGCATTGTTCGTAGTGTAGCGTAGCCAACGCGTTCACCACCACGAAAGCGACTGCACCGCCGAGCGGGAGAGCCGCAATCGCTCGCGTGGCGTTCGACACGCGCCAGCCGAACCCCCACTCCAGCACGAACGTGACGAGCGTGGGAGCGGCGGCGATGGCCGCAGCGATCCACCGCTGACGCCTCACCGGCACCCGCCATCGCCAATGCTCACGCCGGCTGAGTCCAGCGGCGCCGACGATGCTGCCGAAGGCGCCACCTCCGTACAGACCGAGGCACCTGGCGCAGACGGGAAGCTGAAAGGCGTTCAGGTGAAAGGAGCGCTCGGGGATCTGGTGGCAGATGAAGGAGCCGGCGGCGTAAACCGCCGCCGCGAGCGGCGTCCAGATGACTGGCGCCGCGGCAACCAGCACCAGCCAGGCGCCAGCCGTTGCGGCAACGGCTGGCGCCGCCCATCGTGACACGATGGGATCATACCGGCGGCCGGAGGTCAGCTGCGCGGAGCGAGATATCCGGCCCGTGTCCGCGGCTGCGCGTCGCTGCGATCGACGATCCGCACGGTCACCTTGCGGTACTTGCCGTCGCGATTTGCGTTCTTGGACGTGTAGCCCAGCGCGTACTGGTTCGCCAGCTCACGGCCGATCGACTTGTAGACTCCGGCAAGGTCGCCGATGTCCGTGGCGAAATACGCCCGGGCTCCGGTCTCCTGGGCAAGCGCTTTCATCGCGTACTCACCCTTCGACCCCTCCCGGTCCCATCGCCGCGTCAGATGCTCGTCGAACGGCGACCCGATCCTGATCGTGTAGATCGAGATGCCTGATTCCTTGGCCAGCTCCATCACGTCGTCATACGTGACGATGCTCGAGGTGTCGTCGCCGTCAGACAGCAGCACGACTGCCTGACGCCTCATGTCGTTCTCGGCGCGACGGCCTTTGACCATCTCTCTCAGCGTCATGTAGAGGCCGTTGTAGATGGCCGTTCCTCCGCGCGGAGTCGTGGACAGGATGCCTGCCTTTGCCGCCTTCAGATCGTGTGACAGCGGCGCGGCGATGGCCGCCGACTCTTTGATGTCGACGACAAGCGTCCGATCGATCGGCCGCAGCTCCGAAATGAGCCCGATTGCGGCCTGCTGAGCGGTCGGCAGCCTGTACAGCATGCTCGCTGAGGTATCGAGAAGGATTGCCAGGTCCAGCGGCAGCTCTTCGGCGGCGAAGAACGAGAGGTCCTGCTGAACTCCATCTTCATAGACCGCAAAGTTATTGATGGTGAGGCCGCTCACGAATTGTTGTTGCTTGTTCATGACGACGACCTGGAGAGCGACGAGATCGACGCCGGCCTTGAATGTCGGGCCACTCTGTCCGAACGCAGCGCCCGCTCCAATTGCCGACACAAGCATCAGCAGCGCAGCTTTCACAGTTCACTCCATTCATCAGCGACCGAGACATCCGGCCGCCAAGCCGTTGGGTGGAGCGGCTGCAAAGGGTGTTCCTGTAGACTCGTCACGCACACGTGAGCGAAGCGCGGGAGACGAGCGAAGCGATGGGCCGAACGATCCTGGTGGGAATAGGCGCAGTGTCAGCGGCGCTGTTGATGACGGAACTGGCGCTGACGCGCATCTTTTCCGTGACGATGTATTACCACTTCGCGTTTCTTGCGATCTCAATCGCGCTGTTCGGTTTGAGTGCGAGTGGCGTGCTCGTCTACGTGATTCGACAGCGCATCGCTGTCATTTCGACCGCCCGGCTGCTGACGGTGGGAGCGCTGATCCACGCCGTCGCGACGCTGGTCTCGCTGGCGTTCCTGGTGCGGATCCGCGTTGGTCTCAACTACTCGCCGCGGAATCTCGTGCTGATGATCGCCATCTATCTGCTGGCGGCGCTGCCCTTCTTCACGGGCGGAGCCGTCATCTCCGCTGCGTTCGCGCGGATGACGTCACGCATCAACCTGCTCTACGCCGCGGATCTGATCGGTGCCGCAGCGGGCTGCCTCGCGTTGATCCCTCTCCTGAATCAGCTGGGCGCTCCGGGAGTGGTGCTGGTGGCGGCCGCCCTGTCGCTGACGGCCGCCGTGTGCTTCGGCGGCGCGCAGCGTCGCTGGCAGATCGCCGGTGTCGGGCTTCTCGTGCTTGCCGTGCCGCTCGCGGCCCAGTTCGCCGGGGCACGGCCGTTCGACATTCTCGACACCAAGGGCCATGAAGGAGACCGGGTCCTCTTCAGCAAGTGGAACTCGTTCTCGCGGATTGCGGTCTACGACCGGGCGCACGGCGACTGGTCGCTCAGCCCGACCTTCACGGGACAGCGCGGTGAGTCCCGCTTCATGGACATCGATTCCGCCGCGTCCACGCCGATCCTGAAGGGCACGGGCCGGCTGGACGACGCGGCCTATCTCCGCTACGAGCTCACGGCCCTCGCCTATCAGCTCGTCGAGCGGCCGGCCGGGTTCACGGCGCTCGTGATCGGTCCGGGCGGCGGACGGGACCTTCTGTCGGCCCTCGTCTTCGGCGCCACGCACGTGGACGGGGTCGAGATCAACCCGATCATCGTCCGCGACGTCATGCTCGGGCGTTTTCGCGACTACTCCGGGAACCTCTACGAGGATCCCCGCGTGTCGATTCACGTGGACGACGGGCGCAGCTTCGTCCGGCGCAGCGCGGAGCGCTACGACGTCATTCAGGCATCACTCGTGGACACCTGGGCGGCAACGGCGGCAGGCGCCTACACGCTCACCGAGAACTCGCTGTACACGTCCGAGGCCTTTGGCGAGTACCTGGATCACCTGACTGACAACGGCGTGCTGACGATCACGCGGTGGGTATTCGACGGACTGCGGCTCGTGTCGCTGGCGCAGGAGGCGTGTGCGGAGCGCGGCCTCGACGCGGCTCGCCATCTGGCGATCGTCCGCCACGATCGCGTAGCCACCTTCCTGCTGAAGAAGCAGCCGTTCTCGCCCGGTGACGTGGAGCGGCTCATGGCACATGCGCGCGCGATGGGATTCGAGGTGCTCTATGCCCCCGGCGTCGACGCAACATCCAGCAGCACCGATCCGCGCGAGATGGTGCAGTCGCGCACCAGTGCGCTGGACTACGCGCGCTTCATCAACGCCGCCGATCGCTGGCAGTTCATCGACGCGTATCCGCTCGACATCCGGCCGACGACCGACGACCGCCCGTTCTTCTTTCACACGACACGGCTGGCCGACCAGTTCGATGTCGCGTTCGGAAAGTCGATGCTCTTCGGCAACGGTCTCAGCGCCCTGCTGACGCTGTTCGGCATATCGACCGTCCTCGTCGTCCTGTTCGTCGTCGGGCCACTGCTGATCGGCGGCGCGAGGCCGGGCGCCGGCTGGGCCCGGTGGCTGGCCTACTTCGGGGCGCTGGGCGCCGGGTTCATGCTTCTCGAGGTGGCGCTGCTGCAGCGCTTCGTCCTGCTGCTCGGGCACCCTGTCTACTCGCTGACCGTGACGCTCTTCTCGCTCCTGCTGGGCACAGGGCTGGGCAGCTTCCTGAGCCGCGGCATCGACAAGCAGCGCGTCCGCGAGGTCACGCGTGCGGCGCTCGGCGCCATCGTGCTTCTCGCGCTCGGCACCAGGTTCGCCGTCCCCTGGCTCGTGAACGCGGCGATCCCCTGGCCCCTGGCCACTCGGATTGCCATCGCGGTGGCGATCCTGGTTCCGGCCGGAATCCTGCTCGGGATGGCGCTGCCAGGCGGGATGCGCCTGCTCGCCGAGCGGCGGCCCGAGCTCGCGCCCTGGGCTTGGGGCATGAACGGCGCGTTGTCGGTCGTCGGCGCGACGCTGGCTGTCTTCATCGCGATGAACTGGGGCTTCTCCACCACCTTTCTCGCGGCGGCCGGGGTCTATGCGGTGGCCGCGATAGTGTTTCCGAAATGAGCTCACTTCTCGACCTCGTGCGCGGCTGCACGTTCGACGACTTCCTCTTCACGCCGCAGTACAGCGTCCTGGAGCGGCGGGATCCGTCAGCCATTGACCTGTCGTGCCGGCTTTCACAGCACCTGACGCTGAAGCGGCCGCTCGTCTCGGCCAACATGGACACGATCACCCGCGCCGAGATGGCGATTGCCGTGGCAGAGGAAGGAGGCATCGGCATCATCGACCGCGGATTCCGGTCCGGGGACATCGATCCCCAGGTGCGCGAGGTCGAACGGGTCAAGCGCCGCCAGCACGGGATCATCGTCGACCCCTACACCATCCGCCCTGATGCGCCGCTCACCGAAGCCTCGGACGTCATGAACCGGACCGGCGTGGGCACGCTGGTCGTCGTTGACGACGCCCGCCGGGTGCTGGGGCTGCTGACGACACGCGACCTGCGGTTCAGCGGCCTCTCGGGACTCGTCCGCAATCGCATGACGCCGCGGGAGGATCTCATCGTTCGCGAGGGGGTTCTCGATGGAAACGCCGCCGAGGACGTCATGCGGGAGCACAAGATCAAGAAGCTCCCGCTCGTGGACGCGGCCGGACGCCTCCTCGGGCTCGTCACCGCGAGGGACTTGATCACGCAGAAGCAGCTGCCGGCGGCCACGCGCGACGCCCACGGACGCCTGCGGGTGGGAGCTGCGATCGGCGCCAAAGGGGACTACCTCGAACGGGCGGCTGAACTCCTCCGGGCGGGCGCGGATGTCATCGTCATCGACATCGCCCACGGCCATTCCGTGGTGATGTCCCGGGCGGTGGAGGCGTTCCGCAAGCAGTTCGGCGACGCCGAGCTGATCGCGGGCAACGTGGCGACGGCTGACGGCGTCGGGTTCCTGATCGAACGAGGCGTCAACGGCGTGAAG
This sequence comes from Vicinamibacterales bacterium, assembly GCA_035537775.1. Classification (GTDB taxonomy): domain Bacteria; phylum Acidobacteriota; class Vicinamibacteria; order Vicinamibacterales; family UBA2999; genus Gp6-AA40. The sequence continues at coordinate 41,365 of DATLLQ010000212.1, forward strand.
GTTGGTATCGGTCCAGGCGGAGGCTGCACGACCCGCCTGAACACGAGCTTCGGCGTCCCGCAGGTGGCCGCGCTCGTCGAGTGCCGACTGGCGGCGGAAGGTCGCGTTCCGTTGATCGCCGACGGCGGGATCAAGCGCGACGGCGCGCTGATTCAGGCGCTCCTGTTTGGCGGCGACACGGTGATGCTCGGCGGGGCGCTGGCGGGGACGATCGAGACGCCGGGCGACACCGTGCAGAAGCCCGTGGTCATCCCCGAATCGCACAAGACGGTGAAGGTCCCGTTCAAGGTCTTTCGCGGCATGGCGTCTCTTCAAGCCATCGTCGATCGGCTGGATGTCGAGGATTCATCCGCCGCCGATGTCGAGGCGCTTGGCGCGGAGGGGATGGAGATCAGCGTGCCGGCACGCGGATCGGTGCGTCCGGTGATCCGCGACATGCTGAAGCACCTGTGCTCGGCGATCAGCTATGGCGGCGCCTCGAGCCTGTCGGAGCTGCAGGAGATGTTTCGCAAGGACCCCGAGCGCTTCGTCATCCGGCTGACCGAGTCGAGCCGGCGTGAATCGTTCGACCGGTGAGTCCCGGCGCCCCTGAAGGGGCGCCCTACGTATCCATTCGTATGCGCTACGTATCCATTCGTAGCGCTACGTATCCATTCGTAGGGCACCCCTTCAGGGGTGCCTCCACTAGCGGCTCTTTTCTGAGTACGCCTTGAGCAGCTGGACCTGGCGGCCAAGCACCTGGTCGACGATATCCGCGAGCTTGTCCAGGCCGCCGGGCGAATAGCCGCCAGCCGTATAGGTCATCGTCAGCGTTGAGCCCGTCCCCCGTGGCGACGGCTCGATCTGCCACGTCATCGTGCCGATCACCGCCAGTTCCTGCAGCGGTCCGAACGCCGCCGAGATCCGGAGCATCCTGCTGGCCGCCAGGTTGATGACGCGGCCGTGCTCGACCGCACCGCCGGGCACCTTCTCGCAGAAGCAGCCGCCCGGCTGTGCCACGAGCGTCATGTTCGCCGCGTCGCCGCTATAGGTGTGGTCCTTGTCCCACCACGCCCCGACGTTGAGCAGGTCGCGGTAGAGCCGCTGCGCTGGAGCAGCGACGGCGACCGATGTCCGGACTGTGAATCCGGATGACGACCGGTCGCGCACTTCGGCGCCGGCCGGCGCGTTCGTCAACGCGGCGCAGATGAGCGCCAGAATGCAAACCCGCCAGCCCACAGTCACGTCGTTCTCCTTACAGGACCCTCGCGGCCAGCGCCTTGATGTCCTTCGCCTCGGCGCGCGGTCCGTACTGGGCGATCACCTGCGCCGCCATCGCTCCGCCGAGCCTGCCGCACGTCTTCAGGTCCAGGCCCTGCGTGTAGGCGTACAGGAAACCTGCCGCGTACGCGTCGCCCGCTCCGGTGGTGTCCACGACCTTCACGCCTTTGACGGCGTCGATCACGTGCACCTCGTCGCCGTTCACGACCACGGATCCCTTCTCGCTGCGGGTCAGCGCGGCGATCTCGCAATGATTTCTCACGCGTTGAAGGGCTTCGTCGAAATCCTCGGTCTGGTAGAGCGAGAGGATCTCGCTCTCGTTGGCGAAGAGGATGTCCACGTACTTCTCGGCGAGCTCGAGGAACTCATCGCGGAAGCGCGCGACGCAGAACGCGTCCGAGAGCGTCAGCGACACCTTCACGCCGTTCTCCTTCGCTTTCATCGACGCGTCGAGCATGGCCTGCTTGGCACGCGGCAGGTCCCAGAGGTATCCCTCCATGTAGACCACCTGCGACGCGCTGATGTGGTTCATGTTGATGTCCTCGGGCCCGAGCTGCGTGCAGGCGCCGAGAAACGTCTGCATCGTCCGCTGGGCATCCGGCGTCACGAAGATGAGACTGCGCGCGGTCGGGAGCCCGCCCGTGAGCGGCGGCGTGTCGTAGGTGACGCCGGCGGCGCGGATGTCGTGCGTGAAGATCTGCCCAAGCTGGTCGTCGGCGACCTTGCCGATGTAGGCGGTCTTCCCGCCCAGCATGGCGATGCCGGCAATGGTGTTCCCCGCCGAGCCGCCAGAGGCTTCCTTCCCCGCGCCCATCACGCCGTACAGCTTCTCAGCCATCGCGGCGTCGATCAGGTTCATCGCGCCTTTCGGCAGGTTGTGCGCGGCAAGCAGGGTGTCGTCGGCCTGCGCGATCACGTCCACGATCGCGTTGCCGATGGCTGTCACGTCAAACGTCTTGGTCGTCATTTGTCCTCGTCACAAGGTCCGGCTCAAGCCGGACACGACATAGTTACGCGCGCTGGAAATATTTCCCGACCAGCGGCTCCAGCTCGCGAAGCGTCTCGGCGGGGACCGCCTCGGGACGTGTAATGAGCGCGAACTTCAGTGCCGACGCGCACTCGCACGTGCGCTCGAATGGCAGGCGATCCACGGCGCCGGCGATGATCTGCTGTGCCGTTCGTGCGTTCTGCGTCAGGTTCGCGATGATCATCTCGACCGTCACCGAGTCGTGGTCGGGGTGCCAGCAGTCGTAGTCGGTGACGAGCGCTATGGTCGTGTAGCAGATCTCCGCTTCACGCGCGAGCTTGGCTTCCTGCAGGTTGGTCATGCCGATGATATCGGCGCCCCAGGAGCGATACAGCTTCGACTCGGCGAGCGTGGAGAACTGCGGCCCTTCCATGCAGACGTAGGTGCCGCCCTTGTGGATCGTGGCGCCCGCGGCCTGCCCGCTGCCGAACGCGACGTCGCTGAGCGGCTTGCAGAACGGGTGCGCGAAGGCGATGTGCGCCACCAGGCCGCGACCGAAGAACGTGCTCACACGCCCGCGGGTCCGGTCGATGAACTGATCCGGAATCACGATGTCGAGCGGCTTGTATTCCTGCTTGAGGCTGCCGACGGCGCTCGCCGAGAGGATGTACTCGACGCCGAGCAGTTTCATTCCGAAGATGTTGGCGCGGAAGTTCAGCTCTGACGGCGACAGCCGGTGACCGGCGCCGTGACGCGCCAGAAATGCGACCCGCTTGCCGCGGAGTGTTCCGAGCACGTACGGACCCGACGGCTCGCCGAACGGCGTCGTCAGCGTCACTTCCGAGCGATCGGTGACGTCGGCCATGTCGTACAGACCGCTGCCACCGATGATTCCGATCTGGACCTGTTCCATGTGTAGGTGTGAGGCTCCGTGGATTGAGCCTCCAATTCTACCAACTACCAACTACCAACCACCAACCACCAACCC
>DATLLQ010000213.1:0-3593 GCA_035537775.1 Vicinamibacterales bacterium
GCCGGCTCGATGGGCCCGAAGGTTGAGGCGGCCTGCCGGTTCGCGAAGGCCACCGGAAAGAAGGCAGCGATCGGCGCCCTCGCCGACCTGAGCAAGATCATCGACGGTACGGCTGGAACGACGATCTCGGCGGACGACACCGGAGTCGTCTATGCAAACGCCGCCTGACGCTCCGGCCAACGGCGGACGAGCCGCGCACGCGAGCCTTGGCCTCGCGGCATGCACGGCGATTGTCGTTGGCAACATGGTGGGGTCCGGCTTCTACCTGTCGCCGTCCGCGGTCGCCCCATACGGGCTGCTCGCCATTGCCGCGTGGATTCTCATGGGCGTCGGGGCGATCTGCCTTGGGCTGACGTTCGCGCGGCTGGCGAGGATGGCACCCGCAACCGGCGGCCCCTTCGCCTACACCCGGCTGGGATACGGCGACTTCGCCGGCTTCCTGGTGGCGTGGGGATACTGGATTTCGATCTGGGCCTCACTGCCGATCATCGCCGTCGCGCTCACCGGCTCGCTGGTCGATCTGATGCCGGTGCTGCAAGGCAGCCGGCCGATTGCCGTGCTGATCACGCTGGGCGCGATCTGGCTCGTCACCGCCACCAACCTGATCGGCGTCAAGGAAGCGGGCCTCTTCGCCCAGGTCACTACGTACGCGAAGCTCATCCCGTTTGCCGCCATCGCGGTCTTCGGGCTGCTGTTCGTCAAGCTCGAGAACTTCTCCGGCGGGTTCAACCCCAGTGGCAAGCCACTGCTGACGTCTCTTGCGGCGTTGGCGCCGCTGACGATGTTCGCCTATCTCGGGCTCGAGTCGGCAACCGTGCCAGCCGGCGACGTGCGCGACCCGGCCCGCACGATTCCGCGATCGACGCTCCTCGGGATTCTCATCGCTCTCACGCTCTACGTGCTCGGAACCGTCGTGGTGATGGGCGTGGTGCCACGCGCGGAGCTGGTGACGTCATCAGCCCCGTTCGTCGATGCCGCGCGGATGATGTGGGGCACGTGGGCCGCGGCGCTCGTCGGTATCGCCGTGATGATCTCGTCGCTGGGCGCGCTCAACGGCTGGACGCTGCTGATGGGTCAGGTCCCGATGGCGGCGGCAGACGCCGGGCTGTTCCCGGCGGTGTTCGGCCGCCTGTCGCGCAACGGTGTGCCGGCCATGGGCATCATCATCTCGTCTGCCCTGGCCACCGTTCTCCTGCTCATCGGCGTGCTGGGCGGCAGCCAGTTCAGAGCCATCTACGACATGATCGTCAGCCTGAGCACGATGGCCGCGGTCGTACCGTACGTGTTCTGCGCGCTCGCCCCGGGGCTCCTCTCCAGGCCCGGCGCTCCGGCGCCGCGTATCGGGATCATCGAAGGCGTGGCGTTCGTGTTCTCGCTCTTCGTCCTCTACGGATGCGGACCGACCGCCGTGCTCTACGGCGTCATGCTGCTTCTGCTCGGGATTCCTTTTTACGTGTGGCAGCGCCGCGAACACGCGCGAGCCTCTGCGGCCACTCAGACCGAGTCGCCCACGATGCCGGTTCGCCCGCCAGGCAAGGCTGCCTGATCAAGGCGTCGACTTCGGTTTCGGATAGTGCTCGAACATCCGGTCGACCTCAGTTGTGAGGATCGTCGGGGACACCGTGCCCCAGGCGTCAACTCGTGCGTCCGCGCGCGCAGTGAACACTTCCCTGCCCGTGCCTGCATCACGAACCCGCACGCTGAGCGTCATCACCGGGAAGCTGGGGATCTCACGGTCGGGGACCTCCCCGGCCACGCTGAGATCGCCGTCGGTCCGCCACAACACTCCATAGTCGACGGTGACGTCGGCGTGCCCGTTGGCGCTCTCGGTCAGGCTGTGAGCCGCCAACTCCTTATTGATGGCGTCGACGATCCGCTTGTGCTGTTCCAGCTCACCGGCCGGCCAGCCGACTGCCCACGTGTAGGTTTTGATCGCCGCAAAGTCCGTGTGGTCGTCCACGTGATCGACGACCTCGAGTTTATCCAGATGAACACATCCGGTCAGCAGGACGAGGAGGGCGGTACTCAGCAGTTTTCTCATTGATGCATCCCACTCAACGTACACGCTGGTTCGATCGTGGCTGACGCTCCTGCGACCAGGTATGCGGTTTCGGCAGGTGCCTGTGCGCGAGGTCGACGTGTGGTCAATTCCGCTTCCGCATACTTCACGCACGCTGACACGCCTAGGGTGGGTACAACGGGGGGACCAGCCGATGACCAGAGTCAGCGGACTGATTTGCGCTCTCGTTCTACTCGCGACGCCGTCCACGGCTGCAACGGACAGCCAGCCGGACGCCACGATTCAGGCATTCACGCAGCGCGTGAACAGTTACCTCGAACTCAGGCAGCGCGTCGCGAAGAGCGTCCCACCGCTGGAGCTGTCTGCAGACGGGCACTCGATTCACCTGGCGTCGCACGCGCTCGCTCGCGCGCTGCGGAAGGCGCGCGCCGACGCCGTGGCCGGCGACCTCTTCACCCCCGATGTCGCTGCCGTGTTCCGCGTGCGCATCGCCGAGGTACTGCGCCGGGAGGGTCTGACTGCCGGCGCGCTGCTCCAGGATCTGCTCGACGAGTCCCCGCCCGCCGCGGCCGCACGACCGAAGGTGAACGGACGGTTCGACTGGTCACGTGCCGCCGCGATGCCCGGCTTCATCATCGCTGCCCTGCCGCCGTTGCCCGACGAGCTCCAGTACCGTTTCGTGGACGAAGACCTGGTGCTGCTCGACTGCGATGCGGGGCTCATCGTCGACGTCCTGCCGCACGCGCTGCTTACCGAGTGATCGGCGCGGAATCGCCCCCGGCCTTCCGGCCGCTGGCCACGGCCGGCCGCGCGTCGCTGCCGTGATGCTGTATCCGATACAGGCGCGCATACGGTCCGCGTCTCGCGAGCAGCTGCTCGTGAGTCCCCCGCTCGCGGATGACGCCGTCGTCCAGAACGAAGATGACGTCGGCGTTCCGCACCGTCGCCAGACGATGCGCGATGGTCAGCGAGGTGCGCCCGCGCATCAGATGCGATAGTCCCTGAAAGACGTATTCCTCTGATTCGGAATCCAGGGCTGATGACGGCTCGTCGAGAAGGAGAATCGGTGCGTCACGGATGATCGCTCTGGCAATCGCAATCCGTTGCCGCTGGCCGACGGACAAGGTATCGCCACGCTCGCCGACGACTGTGTCGTATTGCCGCGGCAGGCGCGTCACGAACTCGTGCGCGTGCGCGAGCTGCGCCGCGCGCGCGATCTCGTCCAGTGAGGCTCCGGGGCGCCCGTAGGCAATGTTCTGCGCAATCGTGGCACGAAAAAGGATCGGCTCCTGCAGCACGAAGCTCACCTGCTCCCGTAATGACGCCAGCGTGTACTGGCGCACATCCCGGCCGTCGATCGACACGGAGCCGCCGACGGTGTCGTGGAACCTGGCAATCAGGCCAATGAGGGTCGACTTGCCGCTCCCGGTCAGGCCGACGAGCGCCGCCCGCTGCCCTCTCTCGATGGACAGATCGACTCCCTTGAGCACGAGGTGATCCGCCGAATAGCCGAACGTGACGTTGGTGAAGCGAATGTCGCCGGCGAACCGTGGCGCAGGTCGCGCGCCAGGCA
>DATLLQ010000214.1:0-116373 GCA_035537775.1 Vicinamibacterales bacterium
ATCTTCGACAACGCCGAGCAGATCCGCGAGTACAACGATGGCTCTCGCAGCAAGTTTCTCTATTCCCGGTACGAGAATCCGACCGTCGTCGCCCTCGAGTCCAAGCTGGCCGCGGCCGACGGAGCTGAAGCGGCGCTCGCCTTCAGCTCCGGCATGGCGGCAACCTCAACTCTGCTGCTGGCGCTGCTGAAATCGGGCGACGAGGTCGTGTGCGGCGCGTCGGTCTACGGCGGCACGTTTCATCTGGTAAACGACTTCCTGACGAAGTTCGGGATCCGCCCGCGTTTCGCGACCCTCGACGAGTTTCGACGGCCCGAGGCGCTGCTCGGCGAGCGGACGCGGCTGGTGTGGTTCGAGTCGCCGATCAATCCGACCGCGCGCTGCGTCGACGTCCGGCGGATCGCCGCGGCGTGCCGGAAAGCAAACGTCCTCAGCGTCATCGACAATACGTTCGCCGGGGCGGTGAACCAGCGGCCGTTCGAGCTTGGCGTCGATCTGTCGATGCAGAGCGCCACCAAGTACCTCGGCGGCCACAGCGACGTGACGGCTGGAGTCATCACCGGCGCCGCAGCGCTGGTCAAGGAGATCGAGATGGCGCGGCGGAAGCTTGGCGGCGTCCTCGACCCGCAGCCTGCATATCTGCTGGTGCGGAGCCTGAAGACGCTGGCCGTTCGCGTGCAGCGGCACAATCAGACCGCAATGGCGGTAGCGATCGCGCTCGAACGGCATCCGCGGCTGAAGCAGGTGCTCTATCCCGGTCTTCCGACACACCCGGATCACGAGCTGGCCAGGGGTCAGATGTCAGGCTTTGGCGGCATGAAGTGCATCGACGTCGACGGCGGCGAGGAGGCGGCATGCCGGGCGTTCGACCGGCTGCAGGTCATCAGACGCGCGGCCAGCCTTGGCGGCGTCGAGAGCGTCTGCAGCCTGCCGATCCTCACGTCGCAGTGGGGGCATTCGGATGCGCAGCTGGCCGCAGCGGGGATCACGCGCGGCATGATGCGCCTGTCGATCGGACTCGAGGACCCGGACGACCTCATCGCCGATCTGCGGCAGGCGCTCGAGTGAAGTCGATCCAGAGAAAAGACGACTCCTCAGTCCTCGACGTCTCCTGGTTTCCCTGGTTCCAGCAGGTGTGGCATCGCCTCGCCATCGCCAGGCGCCAGCAGACCGGCGCGCGCATAGGTGAAGAGCTTGTCGCGGGTGTCCGAGATATCCAGGTTGCGCATCGTCAGCTGGCCGATGCGGTCCTGCGGCGTGAACGCCGACTCGCCCTTTTCCATGGTGAGCCGCTCGGGCTTGTAGGTCAGGTTCGGACTACGGGTGTCCATGATCGAATAGTCGTTGCCCCGGCGAAGCTGGAGCGTCACCTCGCCAGTCACCGCCTTCGCGACCCACCGTGCGGTATCGCGCAGCATCAGTGATTGCGAATCGAACCAGCGACCCTGATAAAGGAGCCGCCCGAGTCGACGTCCGTTCTCGCGATACTGCTCGATCGTGTCCTCGTTGTGCACCCCGGTGACGAGGCGCTCGTAGCCGATGAACAGCAGCGCCATGCCCGGCGCCTCGTAGATGCCGCGGCTCTTGGCTTCGATGATGCGGTTTTCGATCTGATCGCTCATGCCGAGGCCGTGGCGGCCGCCGATCCGGTTGGCCTCGAGCAGCAGCGAGACAGCGTCTCCGAAGCGCTGGCCATTCAGGGCGACGGGCACGCCCTGCTCGAAGGCGATCGTGACTTCCTCCGCCTTCACCGCCACGTCCTCGCGCCATGACGCGACGCCCATGATCGGATCGACGATGGTGATGCCGGTGTCGAGATGCTCGAGGTCCTTGGCTTCGTGAGTCGCGCCGAGGATGTTCGAGTCGGTGGAGTAGGCCTTCTCCGTGCTCATCTTGTAGGCGAGCCCGGCGCGGTGCATGTACTCCGACATCTCTTTGCGGCCACCGAGCTCGTCGATGAAATCCTGGTCGAGCCACGGCTTGTAGATGCGCAGCGACGGATTGGCCAGCAGACCGTAGCGGTAGAAGCGCTCGATGTCGTTGCCCTTGAACGTGCTTCCATCGCCCCAGATGTGGACGTCGTCCTGCTTCATTGCGAGGACCAGCATCGTTCCCGTCACCGCCCGGCCCAGCGGAGTGGTGTTGAAGTACGGCACCCCGGCCGTAGAGATATGGAAGGCGCCGCACTGCAGCGCGGCGATCCCTTCTGCAACAAGCTGTGCACGGCAATCGACGAGCCGGGCCTTTTCAGCGCCATAAAGCAGGGCCTTGCGCGGAATCTCCTCGTAGTCGGCCTCGTCGGGCTGGCCGAGATTCGCCGTGTACGCGTAGGGAATTGCGCCCTTGCTGCGCATCCAGTGAAGCGCGGCGCTGGTGTCGAGACCGCCTGAAAACGCGATGCCCACGCGTTCGCCGGCCGGAAGACCTTGAAGGATTGTCGCCATCGATTCAGTAATCATATGACTACAATCGCGTCGTATGTCGCTGAGACATACGCGTGCACTTCTGGTGCGCCGCTGACAGTGCAGCAACTGCGTGGGGGAGATGGCGAAAGACGGCACGACGACCAGAACGGCGATCAATCCCCTGGTGGGTGCGTGGAGCGGACCGTACGGAGGCGTCCCGCCATGGGATCAGGTCCGGCCCGATCGAATCTCGGACGGCTTCGAAACCGTGTTGGCTGAAGAGCGGGCCGAGATCGAAGCGATCGCGTCGAGCGCCGAACCGCCGACCTTTGAGAACACCATCGAGGCCCTGGAGCGAAGCGGGCTGGCCAGAAGCCGGCTGACGCGGCTCTTCGCGGTGGTGGCGGAAAACATCACGAACCCTGAATACCAGGCGCTGGAACGCGAGTGGGAGCCGAAGCTTGCCGCCGCCAGTGACGCGAAGTTCATGAACGCGGCGCTGTTCAAGCGGATCGAGGCCGTGTACGAGGCGCGCGGGCACTCTGCCCCTGACCCCATTCGACGCCGGCTCATCGAGCGGGTTTACGAACGCTTCGTCCGCCGCGGAGCCAGGCTTGACGCGGCCGAGAAGGTGACGCTGTCCTCGATCAACCAGGAACTGGCCTCGCTCTTTGCCGACTTTCGTCAGAAGGTGCTCGCTGACGAAAGCACCTGGATCGTGCTCGATCGCGAAACCGATCTGGCCGGCCTTCCGGCCTCCTTTGTCGAGAGTGCTCGCGCTGCTGCGATCGAGCGCCAACTTCCTGACAAGTGGGTCATCGTCAACACGCGCTCGAGCGTCGACCCGCTCCTGACGTTTGCAAGCCGGCGCGAACTGCGCGCACGCGTCTGGAAGAAGTTCAAGAGCCGCGGCGACAATGGCGACGCCAACGACACGAAGGCGACAATCGCGCGGATTGTGAAACTCCGCGCCGAGCGCGCGAAGCTGCTCGGGTTCGAGTCCCATGCCCACTGGCGCATGACCGACACGATGGCGAAGGACCCGAAGACGGCGCAGGCGCTGATGACGCGTGTGTGGCCGGCCGCTGTCGCCCGTGTTCGCGAAGAGGTCGCGGACATGCAGTCGATTGCGGCCCGGGAGGCAGGGCCATCCTCGCTCGAGCCCTGGGATTACCTGTATTACGCCGAGAAGGTGCGCAAGGAGCGGTACGACCTCGACGAGAGCGAATTGAAACCGTACTTCGCGCTCGAGAGCGTCGTGGCGGCGGCGTTCTGGGCCGCCGAGCGTCGTTATGACATCACCTTCACCGAGATCACCGGGACCGTGCCTGTGTTTCATCCGGACGTTCAGGTGTGGGAGGTGATGGATTCGGGCACAGGTGCGCACCGGGGCCTCTTCTACTTCGACAGCTTCGCGCGCCCGGGCAAGCGCTCCGGCGCGTGGGCAATGACCTACCGCGAGCAGGAAAAACTCAACGGCGAGATCTCACCGATCACCTCGAACAACAACAACTTCGTGAAGGGGGCTCCTGGCGAGCCGGCGTTGATCTCGCTCGACGATGCCGAAACGCTGTTTCATGAGTTTGGCCACGCATTGCACGCGTTGTTGCAGGACGTGACGTATCCCGGACTGGCGAGCACTCCGCGCGACTTCGTCGAGTTCCCTTCGCAGGTGAACGAGAACTGGGTGCTGACGCGCGACGTGCTGGACCGGTTCGCCAGGCACTACCAGACCGGCGAACCGATGCCGCACGCGCTCGTGGAAAAGGTCGCGCGGTCCCGCAAATTCAACCAGGGATATGCCACCGTCGAGTACCTTGCCGCGGCGATCCTTGATATGGACCTGCACACCCGGCCGGATGGCGAGTTCGATCCGGAGTCGTTCGAGCACGAAGGGCTCACGCGCATCGGCATGCCGCCGGAGATCGCGCTCCGCCACCGGCTGCCGCAGTTCGATCATCTGTTCGGCAGCGACAGCTACTCGGCGGGCTACTACAGCTACCTCTGGTCTGACGTGATGGCTGCCGACACCTGGAAGGCGTTCCTGGAGGCGAGCGGCCCGTGGGACGAGAACCTTTCGCACCGGTTCCGAGATGTGATCCTGGCCGAAGGAAACTCGACCGACCGTGGGGAGGCTTATCGCCGCTTCCTTGGCCGCGACCCTGACGTCAGGGCGCTGTTCGAGAAACGCGGTTTCCCGGTCAGCTGACGCCGCGAAGGACTACCTCAGCGATACAATCGGAGGCATGTGTATGAACCGCCGATTCATCGGCTTGCTCATCGTTCTCCTGACCACCGCGTCTGCGGCGAGCGCCGCAACGGTTGACGGCGCCACGATCCACTGGTCGTCTCAGGGGAGTGGACGCCAGACGCTCATCCTCGTCCACGGCTGGACGTGTGACGAGACGTCCTGGAAGGAGCAGGTGCCGGCGCTGTCGAAATCCTACCGCGTGATCACGCTCGACCTGCCGGGCCACGGAAAGAGTGGGATGCCGAAGACCTTCTCGATGGAGGTGTTCGCTCGTGCGATCGAAGCCGTTCGAGTAGAAGCCAAGGTCGAGAGGGCTGTTCTGGCCGGCCACAGCATGGGCACTCCCGTCATCCGGAAATACGCGTTAATGCATCCCGATCGCGTGAGCGCCCTCGTGATCGTCGACGGGCTGATTCAGCTGCCCGCGGCTGGCATCCAGCCGGGGCAGCCCGGGCGAGGGCCTCTCCCGGTCGTCAATCCCGCCGCACGCGAAGCCATGGTCAAGGGGATGTTCGGTCCGGCGACGACCCCGGCGCTGCAGCAGCACATTCTGAAAATGATGATGGGCGCGCCAGAAGCGACGGCTCAGGGCGCCATGAATGCCACCTGGGATCAGTCCCAGTTGTCGGATCAGAAGATCACGGTTCCAGTTCTGGCAGTGTTCGCGGGGACGAGGGCCCTGGCGACGGAACAAGCCGTGAAGACGCTGTACCCGAACGCCGAGTACTTCACGATTCCTGAGACTGCGCATTTCCTCATGATGGAGAAGCCAGGCGAATTCAACCGCATGCTCAGTACATTCGTCGACAAGCTGCGGTAGGGCGACGGGAAGGCCGCTGCCCTCAGGATGGTCGCTGGGCGTCCTCGGGAGGCGCAAAGCTGAGCGGAAGCAGCCGTAAACCGCCAAAACACATCCAATTAGCAAACAGTTAGCGTTCTTAACGATCTGTTTGCCCCCCGTTAATCACTGCGCCGGCCGAGCCCTGAATAATGCTCGGCATGCATTCGACCACGCGCCTGCTCGTCGCCCTCGCCCTGTTCGCCACTCCTGCGTTCGCTCAGCAGAACGCCGCGAACCAAACTCAGCTGCGGCTGGTTGTCGTTGACCAGACGGGCGCCGGCATTCCGGCCGCCACCGTCACGCTGAAGCCAGCGACCGGCGAGCCGGTTGTCTTTCAGTCGGACGACCACGGCGTTGCCGCCTCGCCGGCTCTCGTCGCGGGCGCGGTGACAGTGCAGGTCGAGTTCCCGGGCTTCCTGCCGTTCGAGGCACCGCTCACGCTGAAGCGTGGCGCCAACAGCGAGACGGTGACGCTCGAGATCGAAGGCTTCAAGGCGGAGGTCGAGGTCAGCCAGGCGAGCGCACCCGAATCCTCGAAGAGCACGTCGACGACGACGCTGTCGCAGGAGGAGATCGACGCACTCCCGGACGACCCCGAGGAACTGGCGGAAGCGCTGTCAGCGATGGCGGGACCTGGCGGCGCTACGTTCTTCATGAACGGCTTCAGCGGCGGCCGCCTGCCGAACCGCGACCAGATCCGGTCAATCCGCTTCCGGCAGAACAACTATGCGGCCGACAACCACGACGCGGGCCGGGCGCAGGTCGAGATCGTGACCAGGCCGAACACCAACTGGGGCGGCAGCGGCAGCGCGACCTTCGGCGGGGACGCCTTCAACGCACGCCAGCCGCAGCAGATCGCCGAAACCCCGTCGCAGGAGCGGAACGTTCAGTTCGGCCTGCGCGGGCCCATCGTCGCCGGCAAGACGTCGTTCAGCTTCCAGGCCAGCGGCAACAACCGGTTCAATTCGAGCCCGATCATCGCCGTGACCGAGACGGGGGCGCGTATCAACGATGCCGCGCGGACCACGAACGAACAGTCCGGCTTTCAGTTCGGCCTCGAGCACACCCTGTCAGCGAACCAGGGCCTGATGTTCAACGTGCAGCGCCAGTCGAGCGAAGGTGCGAACCAGGGCGTCGGCGGATTCAACCTTCCCGAGCGGGCGTCCACGCGATTGAGCGATTCGACCCAGGTGCGTGCGCGGCTCCAGAGCGTGCTCGGCACCCAATACCTGAACGAGGCGCGCCTCCAGGTGACGACCAGCGGCAACGAAGCGGCATCGGCCTCGAGCGCCGCGACCGTCGTGGTGCAGGACGCCTTCACGCGTGGCGGCGCCGGCATCACCAGCGACAGTTCCACCACGCGCCTCGAGCTCGCGGACAACTTCGACTTCACGATCGGGAAGCACCAGATGCGCGTCGGCGCTCTGGTCGAAGGGGCGTTCTACTCGAACTTCGAGGAGCGTAACGCGGCCGGCACGTGGACCTACCGGACCATCGAGGACTACCTGGCCAGCCGGCCGGCGCAGTTCTCGCAGCGCCTCGGCACGATCGACACGTCGTTCAGCCAGTACCAGGCGGGCTTCTACTGGTCCGATGAGTTCCGCGCGCATCGTGACCTGGCGATCGGACTCGGCCTTCGCAACGAGATGCAGTCCAGGATCGGCGACAAGGTGAACCTGATGCCGCGTATCGGGCTGACCTGGGCCCCGTTTGGCAGCCAGACCTCTGCTGTTCGCGGCGGCTACGGAATCTTCTACGACTGGTATGACGCCAGCCTCTACGACCAGACGCTGCGCATCGACGGCACCACCGTTCGCGACATCCGCATCTCGTGCCTTGACGCAAACGGTTATTGCGCAGCCGTGAACGCGCTCGATCCGCTGTCGGCGGGCGTCATCATGACGCCGAGCGGCCGGATCCAGGCCAGCGCCGACCTGCAGATGCCGCGCGTGCACCAGGCGTCGATCGGCTACGACCGCCAGCTGACGCCGAGCATCACGCTCCAGACCTCCTATCAGGTCCTGCGCGGCAGCAACCTGATGCGCTCACGAAACATCAACGCGCCCGTGGACGGCGTGCGGCCGAACCCGGGCTTCGGCGACATCACCCAGTTCGAGTCGACCGGCGAGTCGTCCAGCGACCGGCTGACGATCGGCACCCGCTTCCGCATTCAGCGCGCGAACGCGCAGCCGACGATGATCAACGTGAACTACACCTTCGGACACGAGAAGAACTTCGCGGATGGCGCCACGTCGCTTCCGTCCGACAGCCTGAATCCGGATCTGGACTGGGGTCCGTCGCGTCAGGACATCCGTCACCGCCTCCAATTGCAGGCCAACGCGCCGATCCTCTTCGGGATTCGCGCAAACGCGAACCTGAACGTCGCCTCGGGCGTGCCCTACAACATGACGACCGGCCGCGACGACAACGACGACGGCGTGTTCAACGACCGTCCGTCGAGCGTCGGCCGCAACTCGATGCGCGGCGACATGACCTGGGGCCTCAACCTCAACCTGAGCAAGCGCATCTCGTTGAGCGCGGTCAACACGCCGGTTCGCGGCGGCGGGCAGTCGTTCGGCGGTCCCGGCGGACGCGGCGGCAACACCGGCGGTGGCCGGAGCATGGAGCTCTTCGTCCAGGCGCAGAACGTTCTCAACCACGTCACACACACCGGCTACACCGGCAACCGGCTCTCGCCGTTCTTCGGTCAGGCAACGAGCGTCGGCGCGCCGCGGGATGTGAACGTCGGCGTGAGGTTCAACTTCTAGGGTTCAACGGGTTCAGCGTGCAGGGGGTTCCGGGGTCCTGTTCCAGGTTCAGCTGTTCATTGCGGGTTCATACAATTTAGAAGCCCCTGAACAGGACCCCCGAACCCCTTGCACGTCTTGAACGCTGAATCCGAATCCGACCCTAGGCTTTGGCGAGGCTGCTGGCCTCGCTAGCTTTTTTTTTATCCCCGCCCGGATGGTCGTGGAGGAACTCGAGCGCCAGCTCGAGAACCTTGTCGGTGAACTGGTCGGCCTGCAGGTTACCGAACTTGTCCCGGAAGGCACGAAGCGGAACGACAGCCTTGGCCATCGAACGGTGGCCGCCGGCGCTCCCGATATCGTTGAAGTACTTCCTCACGAACTCGCCCGCGTTGCGTGAGTAGCCCAGGTTCCGCACCGACATCACCAGCGAGTCGTTGACGATCCCCGACACGATCGTCCACTTGACGTCCTCGAGCTGCAGATAGAAATCCGCGACGTACGGGATGAAGTCCTCTCGCGCCGACGTACCGAGGAAGGCGCAGAACACCTGTTCCTCCATCCGGCCGTGCTGCTTCGCCTTCAAGACGTACTCGAGCCTGTCCACCGTGATTTCGGCGCCCTCCATTTTCCGGATCAGCGTCGCGTCGGCCAGCGGATACAGGTACGAGAACGCTTCGATGTCTACGCGGTTGGCCTGGCGGTTGAAGAAGAGCGTGTCGGACTTGATCGCGTAGAGCATGGCGGTCGCCGTCCGCTCCGAGATGTTCACGTCGATGGCGCGCAGGTGCTCCGTCAGGATCGTCGAGGTCGAGCCGTAGTCGTCGCGGATGTCCTTGTACACGGAGGTGTACCCGGGCTGCTCGGGATGGTGATCGATCACGAGGTCCACCCGGTCGATCAGCCCGCGGAACGCGTGCGGCTGCACATCGACCATCGCGATCCGGTCGAAGCTCACCACCTGCTCAGGCGTCAGGATCTCGACCTGGATGTCGAGCAGGTTCATCATCCGCTGGTTTTCAGGACGGGTGACTCCCTGGAGGGCGGCCAGCACGGCGGTCTGTTTCGTCCGGCGCAGCACGTTGCGGAGGGCGAGTCCGCTGGCCATCGCATCGGGGTCTGGATCGTTGTGGAGGACGATGACGACGCGGTCGGCGTCGGTGAAGAAGCGCTGGTACTGCTGAACCCTGAGACGGGTGAGGGAACGGCTGAATTCCGTGAGCAGCGGACCACCGAAGAGCTCCGAGAGGGCGAGGTAGTTGAGCTCTGGAAACAGCGCCTTCAGCTCTTCCTCCCGCTTCCGGGTATGGGGAGCGCCGATTCCCAGCACATAGACGAGCGTACCGCCGGCATCCCAGATGGCTTCGAGGATCTTCTTGAGGCTGCGCTTGCCGTTGTCCTCGACGACCACGCAGGTGCCCGGCGTGAGGTCAGCTTTGAGGTAGGTGTCGGTGCGCCGGAGGTCTCCGGCCGTGACGTTCAGGCCGCTTTCATGGAGCCGTCGCGCAACAGGTTTACTTTCAACCAGGAACTCGACTTCGAAGCTGGGAAGCAGGATCTCGTCGAGCATCCTGATCGCCAGCTCGGTCTGGCAAACGGCGAGGCACCTCATCTGAGGCTTGGAACTCCCACGGGCGACACGCTGGACGCGCGGAAACCTTCATTATACTCCCGCTACGTGACGGCAGCCGGCTACCAGTTCGGGGCGTTCCGCTTCGACCGGGTCTCCTACCAGGTGGTTCGGGGCCCAGACATCATCGATCTCACGCCCAAACTCCTCGATTTGCTCCTGTATCTCCTCGAGCGGCCCGCAACGCTCGTGACCAAGGAAGAGTTGCTCAACGCGCTCTGGCCGGGCGCCAACGTGACCGAAAATGCCCTGGCCCAGGCGGTTTCGGAGTTGAGGCAGGGGCTCGGCGACAACGCTGCGGCGCCCCAGTTCATCCGTACCGTGGCCCGCCGGGGTTACCGATTCATCGCTCCTGTGACACCCCTCGCTGCGCCGGGACCAGAGCCAGCCGCTGCAGGACCTTCCCGCGGAAGCGGCGTCAAGGCGATCGGCGCAGCCACCGGCCCTGAAGAGGCGACTCGCGCGATTGCCGTCCTGGACTTCGTGCAGACGGCACCGGACGCCGAGGCATCCTGGCTATCCTCGGGTATCGCCGAGACCGTCACCAACGATTTGCGACGCCTCGGCAGCTTCCGCGTCGTCGATCGACGCCGCGTGCTGGAGGCGGTCAGGGCAACCGACGGATCGCTCGATCAGATTGCAGCGGCGCTGGGCGCGCGGCTGCTGGTCGTCGGGAGCGTTCAGCGGAGCCAGCACAAGGTCCGCATTACGTCTCGCATCGTTGATGTTGCCAGCGGGGAAGCGCTCGCGGATGCCAAGGTCGATGGCGCCTTCGACGAGATCTTCGACCTGCAAGATCAGATCGTGCGGCAGCTCGCCGGGGACCTGTCACTTCCCGGCGTCAGCGGATCGTCGCGGGACACTTCTAGCCTGAGCGCGTTCCGGGCATTCACTGAAGGCTGGCTGAGCCTCGAGTCTCTCGAAGTGGAGCGGATGGTTGACGCCGTTGGCGACTTCGAGCGTGCGGTCGCTGCCGATCCTCGCTACGCGCGGGCGTATGCGGGCCTCGCCAGCGCCGAGCTGGCGGGCTTCGAGTCCTCTCGCGCCGATAACGAGCCCAATCAGGCGCTTCTCGACCGGGCAATCGGACATGCGCAGCAGGCGATTCAGCTCGACGAGACGCTGTCGGAGGCGCACGCGACGCTCGCGCTGGTGCTTGGCAGCGCAGGACGAACCGAAGAGGCCGGCCAGGCTGGACGCCGCGCGGTTTCACTCGAGCCGGCGAACTGGCGCCACTGGTTCCGGCTGCAGCACGCCACGTGGGGGAGCGAGCGCGTGCGCGCCGCCATCCAGACGCAGTCCCTCTACCCCGAGTTCGCCTTCAGCCACTTCCAGATGGCGATGGTGCACGTGGCGCGCCGTGCACTGACTGAAGCTGAAACCGTCTTGCGGCAAGGCGCCGCCGTGCAGGATCGCCAGATCGCGCGCGGCGGACGATATCCCGCCCTTGGCCTCCATTGGCTGCTGGGGCTCGTTCGACTGGCGAGCGGCGACGTCGACGAGGCGCTGGAAGAGTTCGCCCGCGAGCTGGCGTTTGCGCAGCCGCACCGGCTGTACGGACGGGAATATCAGATGCACGCAAGCATCGGACAGGCCGCTGCGTTCCTGCACGCGGGTCGCGTGGACGATGCGATCGCAAGCTTTCGTGCGGCTCTCCAGCGGTATCCCCACAACGCGCCAGCAAGCCTGGGTCTCGCCCGGGCTCTGGCGATCGGAGGCCGGCCGGAGGAAGCGGATGCCCAGCGCGCTCTGGCCGAGGCGGCACTGCCAACGCTCGAAGCCACGCGACCCATGTATGGCGCCATCGCCAGGGCCGAAATGCTGGTCATGAGGAAAGAGGCTGATGCCGCGGCCGGCGTCCTGACTCAGGCCCTGCGGAAGGCGCCGCCCGGGTTTGCGTGCTGGTCGATTCCTATTGAGCCTGCTTTCCAGGATGTCATCGGGCTGCCTGCCTTTGCGCCATTTCTCCACGAGCTCGATGGGCGTGCCCGCTGAGAGAGCTCGCTGAAACGGCGGACCTCAGGGTTTCTCAAGGCAATTCATCCGGCGTTCAAGACTCCACCGCCCCCACGGCCGTATCGTCAGGCTGGAAGGGAGAGGACACGTGAGCAGCTATCGCGAAACACTCGGACACAGAGGGTTTCAGCCGTTCCTGTGGGCGCAGTTTCTGGGTGCCATCAACGACAACCTGTTCAAGATTGTCGTGACGATGCTCGCCGTCGGGGGAGCGACCGCCGCATCTGAGGGGCGCGCGGTTGCGCTCGTGGGCGCGCTGTTCATCCTGCCGTTTCTCCTGTTCTCCGGCTACGCAGGGCAGCTTGCGGACGCCTGCAGCAAACGGACGATTCTCGTCGTCACGAAAGTGCTCGAGATGGTGGTGATGGGCCTCGGGATGATCGCGCTTGCGGCAGGGCATCTCGAGGCGGCCTACGCCGTCCTGTTCCTGATGGCGCTGCACTCGACCTTCTTCAGCCCGGCGAAGTACGGAATCCTTCCGGAGGCGCTCCCCGAGACAGAGCTCTCACGCGCGAACGGCCTGCTGGAGATGAGCACCTTCGTGGCCATCGTCATCGGGACGGCGGCCGGCGGCTTTCTCTTCGACGTCTGGAGCGGCCGCCTGTGGATGATTGGCGGCCTGGCGCTCGTTCTCGCCGTACTCGGCACAGTGGCAAGCCTGGGGATCCGGCGCGTTCCGGCGGCCGCGCCGCGTCAGGCCATTGATTGGAACCCGTTCGGTGAGATTCGCGACGGGCTCGTCCGGCTGTGGGGCGACCGCGTGCTGTGGCCCACCGTCGTCGGGCTGTCGTACTTCTGGTTCCTGGGTGCGTTGCTGCAGCAGGTGGTGATCCTGTTCGGCACGCACACGATGGGGCTCGACCCACGCTGGATCGGCATTCTCACCACGTTCGCGGCTATCGGGATCGGAGTGGGCAGCATGGCGGCTGGCCGGCTGTCCGGCAACAAGGTCGAGCTCGGACTGGTGCCCATCGGTGCCTTCGGGATGGGCGTGTTCTCCATTCTGCTGGCGGGGTCGGGCGGCTCCTTCCTCCAGGCCAGCGTCAGCCTGACGCTCATCGGCTTTTCAGGCGGCCTGTTTGCGGTACCGCTGAACGCGATCCTTCAGCAACGTCCCGACGCCGCGGAGAAGGGACGGCTGCTCGCCACCAACAACTTTCTGAACGTGGTCGGGATTCTCCTGGCGTCCGGCGTTCTGTGGGTGACGACCGACATCCTCGATCTCGCCCCCGAGCGAGTGTTCCTGATCGGCGGCGTGCTGACGGTGGCGGGCAGCGTGTACGTGCTGGCGCGCGTGCCGGAGTTCTTCGTGCGGTTCAGCCTCTGGTTGCTCACGCACACGATCTACCGGATTCGCATCGTCGGGCAGCAGCACGTGCCGTTGCGCGGGCCGGCGCTGCTCGTGTGCAACCACCTGTCGCATGTAGACGGCTTCCTCGTGGGTGGGTGCATTCAGCGCTTCGTCCGCTTCATGGTGTATCGCCCGTATTACGAGCATCCGATGCTGCGCTGGTTCCTCTCGCGCATCCACGCGATTCCGGTCGCTGCGGGTCGAGATGCTCTCGCGTCGCTCGAACGCGCGCGCAAGGAGCTGGAGGCCGGCCACGTGGTCTGCATCTTCGCGGAGGGCGAAATCAGCCGGACGGCCAACCTGCTGCCGTTCCGCCGCGGCCTCGAGCGCATTGCCGGCGGGCTGGACGTCCCGATCATTCCGGTCTACATCGACCGCGTGTGGGGCAGCATCTTCAGCTTCGAGCGAGGCAGGTTCTTCTGGAAGTGGCCGCGCCGTATTCCGTATGACGTGACCGTCGCGTTCGGAGAGGCACTGCCGTCGAGCACCGCGGCGCCCGAAGTGCGGCTTGCGGTCATGGAGCTCGGGTGCGACGTCTCAGGTGAACGCCATCCCGCGCACGAGACGCTGGCAGCCGCGTTCATCCGCACGGCCAAGCGTCGCTGGGGCGCCTTCTGCATGGCTGACTCGTCTGGCCGGTCGCTGACGTTCGGGCGGACGCTGGTAAGCAGCCTGCTGCTGGACAGGTGGCTGCGCACACACGCGGCCGGGCAGGGCACCATCGGCCTGCTGCTTCCCGGGTCGATAGGAGGCGCGCTCGCGAATATAGCGACGGCTATGTCTGGCAAAGTGGCTGTGAACCTGAACTTCACGGCCGGGTCGCAGAGCATGGCCTACGCGGTCGAGAAGGCGGGCATCCGAACGATCCTCACGTCACGGCGCTTCCTGGCAAAGGCCGAGATCTCCGAGATGCCTGGAATGGTGATGCTCGAAGACGTCATCACGGGCTTCACGTCGCTGGCGAAGCTGCGTGCGCTCGTCGTGGCCAAGTCGCTGCCGACGTGGCTGCTGGTCCGGATATACGGCAGGCGCTCGCGGGCCGATCAGACGGCGTCGATCATCTTCTCGAGCGGCAGCACCGGAACGCCGAAAGGCGTTCAGCTCACGCACCGGAATCTGCTGTCGAACGTTCATTCGATTGCCCAGGTGTTCGACATGCGGCCGCACGACGTGATGATCGGCGTGCTTCCGTTCTTCCACGCCTTCGGCTATACCGGCACGCTCTGGTTCCCGCTGATCACCGGATTCGGCGCTGCGTATCACCCGAATCCGATGGACGCCAAGACGATCGGCGACCTGACCGCACGCCACCGCGGCACGATCCTGATGAGCACGCCGACGTTCTGCACGTCCTATCTGCGCAAGTGTGAGCGGGAGCAGTTCGCACATCTGCGCTACGTCGTCGTCGGGGCCGAGAAGCTACGTCCCGCGATTGCCGACGCGTTCAGGGAAAAGTTCGGTGTCGAACTGCTCGAGGGCTACGGCTGCACCGAGATGGGCCCGGTCGTAGCGGCGAATGTGCCAGACGTGGAAGATCGGGGTGTCAGGCAGCGCGGATCGCGGGCGGGCACGGTCGGCCACGTCCTGCCGGGAGTGGCCGCCAGGGTGGTGGATCCGGACACATTCGAAGGGCCGCTGTTCGACCGTGAGGGCCTGCTGCTGGTCAAGGGCCCGAACCGAATGGCTGGCTACCTTGGCGACGCGGAGCGAACGGCTGAAGCCATCAGGGACGGCTGGTACGTCACCGGCGACATCGCATCGATGGACGAGCACGGGTTCATTCGCATTACGGACCGACTGTCGCGCTTCAGCAAGCTTGGCGGCGAGATGGTGCCGCACATCCGGATCGAGGAGTCGATCGCGGGGATGCTGAGCGAATCGCACACTTGTGTCGTGACCTCGGTGCCCGACGAATTACGTGGCGAGCGGCTGGTTGCGTTTTTCACCGACCCGGCGATGACGGCACAAGCACTGTGGGAGCGTCTGTGCCAGACGGACCTGCCGCGACTGTGGCTTCCAAAGCGCGAGGACATGTATCACGTGGACGCCATCCCGACGCTTGGAACCGGAAAGACCGATCTGCGCCGCGTCAAGCAGATGGCTGCAGAGGTGGCGTGCCGCTGATCGCGAGGGCGCTCTCCTCCGGTCAGGACCCGACGCCATGTGGAGGGCGCATCAAGTAAGATCGCGTGCAATGCTCCGTGCGCCGCTTGCCGCCGTTCTGGTGTTGGCCGCGCTGGCGCCGGTCGCCGCGCAGCAGACGGTGTTCCGCGCCGAAACGGACCTCGTCAGCTTCGGCGTTGTCGTGACGGACCGCCGAGGAAGCTTCCTCGCTGATCTCGCCGGTGACGATTTCGAGATCCTGGAGGACGGCAAGCTGCAGACGCTGAAGTATTTCTTTCGCGGCGATCAGAAGGACGCCGCGCCCGAACTGCACCTCGGCCTGCTGTTCGACACCAGCGGCAGCATGACGGCCGACATCGGCGTGGCCCGCACGGCGGCCATCAAGTTTCTGAATTCGCTTCCTGAAGCCGAAGACGTCACACTCGTCGACTTCGACAGCGAAGTGAGGCTGGCGAAGTACGGCCAGCACGACTTCCCGCGCATCATCGAACGGATCCGCAACCGGAAACCCGACGGCTATACCGCGATGTACGACGCGCTGGGTCAGTACGTCAACGGCGCCGACACCGACCAGGGCCGTAAAGTGCTGGTCCTCTTCAGCGACGGGGGCGATACGCGAAGCGCCCTTGGTTTCACCGACGTGATGACGCTGTTGCGCGGCTCCGACGTCACGGTCTATCCCATCGGGTTCATGCAGAACCAGCCGCAATCGGTGCGCAACACCCAGCGGCTGCGGCTGGCGCAGATCGCCGAGCACAGCGGCGGCGAGGCGTTCTTTCCGTTGACGATGAAGGACATCGAGGCGGCGTACGACAAGATCCTGACGCAGGTGCGGGCCCAGTACGTGCTCGGCTACGTCTCCACCAACACGGCTCGCGACGGCCGCTGGCGGAAGGTCGAAATCAAGGTACGCGGTTCCGAACTCAAGGGTGCGCGCGTCCAGACGAGAAAGGGATATTTCGGGCCGTACACGTCGAGTCGGTAAACTAGCGACGTGCCTTCCGTTCACGACCGCTTCACGCTCGTCAGCGACTTCGATCTGCGCGGCGATCAGGTGCGCGCGGTTCCCGAGCTGGTCGAGGGTCTGAACCGCGGCGATTCCCACCAGGTCCTGCTCGGCGTCACCGGGTCCGGCAAGACCTTCACCATGGCGCAGGTGCTGGCACAGGTCAACCGTCCGGCCCTGGTGATGGCGCACAACAAGACACTCGCGGCGCAGCTGTATCAGGAGTTCAAGCGGTTCTTTCCTGAGAATGCCGTCGAGTATTTCGTCAGCTACTACGACTACTACCAGCCTGAGGCCTACGTACCCGCCACCGACTCGTACATCGAGAAGGAAGCAACCATCAACGACGAGATCGATCGGATGCGTCTCTCGGCCACCCGGTCGCTGTTCGAGCGGCGCGACGTCATCATCGTCGCCAGCGTGTCGTGCATCTACGGCCTCGGTTCCCCGGAGGCGTACTACGGCATGCTCCTGCCGCTGGAAGTGGGTCAGCGCATCGAACGTGATCAGATCCTCCGGAAGCTGGTCGAGATCCAGTACGAGCGCAACGACACGGAGTTCGGCCGGGGCACGTTCCGAGTGCGAGGCGACATCGTCGAAGTCGTCCCGTCGTATGAGGAGCACGCGCTCCGGATCGGACTGTTCGGAGACGAAGTCGACGAGCTGGCATGGTTCGACCCACTGACCGGAAAGGTGATCAAGCGGCTCGACAAGATTGCCGTCTACCCGAAGTCGCACTTCGTGACGTCTCGCGATCGCACGAAGCAGGCCGTCGAGTCGATCAAGCAGGAGCTGGAGTGGTACCGCGGCGTGCTCGAGTCCGAGGGCAAGCTTCTCGAAGCACAGCGTCTGCACCAGCGGACCATGTTCGACCTCGAGATGATTCGCGAAATCGGGTACTGCCACGGCATCGAGAACTACTCGCGCCACCTCACCGGACGCGTCGCTGGTGAACCGCCCCCAACACTGCTGGACTACCTGCCGGACGACGCGCTGGTGATCGTCGATGAGAGTCACCAGACAGTTCCGCAGGTCCGCGGCATGTACGCAGGCGATCGATCGCGGAAGGAAGTCCTGGTCGCTTACGGGTTCCGCTTGCCGTCGGCGCTCGACAACCGGCCGCTGAACTTCGAGGAATGGGAGCATCGCGTCCGCCAGATCGTGTTCGTCTCGGCGACGCCGGGGCCGTACGAGCTCGTAAAGTCGGGCGGCGTCGTAGTGGAGCAGGTGATTCGGCCGACGGGGTTGATGGACCCGCCGATTGAGGTTCGGCCGGTGCGTGGCCAGGTGGACGATCTGCTGCAGGAGATCAGGCAGCGCGCGGCAGCAAAGCAGCGCGTGCTGGTCACCACCCTGACCAAGCGCATGGCCGAAGATCTGACGACCTATTACCAGGAGCTGGGCGTCAAGGTCCGGTACCTGCATTCGGACATAGACACGCTCGAGCGCATCGAGATCCTTCGGGACCTGAGACGCGGCGCCTTCGACGTCCTGGTCGGGATCAATCTCCTGCGGGAGGGACTCGATCTGCCGGAGGTGTCGCTCGTCGCCATCCTCGACGCGGACAAGGAAGGCTTTCTCAGGTCAGCCGGTGCACTCATTCAAACGTCCGGACGGGCAGCGCGCAACCTCGACGGACGGGTCATCATGTATGCGGACACTGTGACCGCCTCGATGAAGTCCGCGATCGACGAGACCGATCGCCGCCGCACGCTGCAGGCCGCGTTCAACGCCGAGCACGGGATCACGCCGGAATCGATCGTTCGTCATATCGACGAGGTCTTCTCGAGCGTGTACGAGCGCGATTATTCGACACCCGCGGTACGGGAGCCGAAGGAGACGTTCCGAACGCAGGCCGAGCTCGATGCCGAGATTGCCCGGCTCGAGATCGAGATGAAATCAGCGGCGGCCAACCTCGACTTCGAGCGCGCCGCCTCCATTCGCGACACGCTCAAGACGCTGCGCAACCGGGAGCTCGGGCTGACCGGGCTCGCGCAAGGGCTCTGATCGCGTGCTGCAGGCGATCAACAACTGGCTGAAACGCGGCGTCTTCGAGGTGCAGGAATACATGCGGCTCCAGGCAGCGACGGCCCGCGCCGCCGTGACTCGCCCCTTCTACAGACGCGACGTCGTCGAGCAGTTCGAGCAGATTGGCATCGGGTCGCTGACCGTCGTCGTGCTGACCGGGTTCTTCACGGGCGCCGTGCTGGCATTGCAGACAGGGATCACGCTCGACCAGTTCGGCGCCCGCCCGTTCGTCGGCCGGTTGATCAGCGCGTCGATGATCAAGGAGCTGGGGCCCGTGCTGACGGGCCTGATGCTCGCGGGCCGCATCGGTTCGGGCATTGCCGCGGAGCTGGGCTCCATGGTGGTGACTGACCAGATTAATGCGCTTCGGGCGCTCGGCACCGACCCGATCCGGAAGCTGGTGGTACCACGCGTGCTCGCCGGGCTGTTCATGACGCCAGTGCTCACGGTAATTGCCAACGCCGTCGGCATCCTCGGCGGCTGGCTGATCGCCGTGTATCAGCTGCGTGTGGCGTCGAGCCTCTACTGGTCGTCCATCATCGAAGGCCTCTACATGGACGACGCGATCATGGGGCTGGTGAAGCCGTTCTGCCTCGGCTATGTCATCGTGACAATCGCCTGTCATGTCGGCCTGAGAACGCGCGGCGGGACGCAAGGTGTTGGCCGGGCGACGACGACGGCTGTCGTGGCGGCGTCGGTAGCGGTGATCGCCGTGGACTTCTTCGTGACCCGGCTGCTGATCAGCCTGCTGTACTAGAAGGCGAGTGATGCTGGAAACGTTGAAGAAGCCAGACACCACAACCCGCGTTGAGAATCAGCCGGTTGTCGAGCTGGAGCAGGTGTCGCTGGCGTTCGACGAGAAAGTGATCCTTCGCGACGTCAGCTTCTCGGTGCTTCCGGGACACACGAAGATCATTCTGGGCGCGAGCGGTTCGGGAAAGTCGACGATCCTGAAGCTGATCCTCGGGCTGCTCAAGCCCGACGGCGGCCGCATCTTCGTCAACGGCGAGCGTGTGGACACGATGAGCGAACACGAAATGATGCGCGTCCGTGCTGACCTGGGAATGGTCTTTCAGGAAGGCGCCCTGTTCGACTCGCTTACCGTGGCTGAGAACGTAGGGTACAAACTGTACGAGGAGACGAAGATGCCACTCGATGAGGTACGCCGGCGCGTCGAGGAGGTTCTGGGCTTCGTCCGGCTCGACGAGTTCATCGACCGCCGACCCTCGGAACTGTCCGGTGGACAGCGGCGCCGCGTGGCCATCGCCCGGGCCATCGGCGCGAAGCCCGGGATACTGCTGTACGACGAGGCCACGACAGGTCTCGACCCGATTACGGCGACCACGATCGACGAAGAGATGGTCAAGCTGCGCGACCTGGAGGGCGTGACGTCGTTGATCGTCACGCATCAGCTGCGCGATGCCTTCTTCGTCGCGGAGCATGAAGCCATCCGCGACGAATCCGGTGTCCGGATCGTCCGCGCCGACGCGGCGAAGGCCGACGAGGCCGAGTTCATCATGCTCCGCGATGGCGTCATCGCCTTCGAGGGAAATGCCGCGGAGCTTCGGGCCTCGCGCGACGAGTACATTCATACGTTTCTTTCGTAGGACTGAGGTATGCCACGCACACGCTCGTTGGGCTGGGCCGAGTTGAAGATCGGCGCGATTACCATCTTCGCCGTCGTGATGACGCTCCTGCTGATCTTTCTGCTCAGCGGAGAGAGCGGCTTCTCATGGCAGCAGTACGGCCTGAAGGCGACATTCGACAACATCGCCGGACTGAAACCGGGGGCTCCGGTGCGGGTGTCCGGCGTTGAGGTGGGGTACGTCACGGACACGAGCTTCGCGCGGGATCGTGTCGACGTGGCGATGCGGGTGAACCAGAGGTACAAGCACCTGATTACGACGGAATCGGTCGCGGTGCTCGGTTCGGTGTCACTGCTGGGAGAGTCCGCGGTAGACATCACCGCGGCAACCGCGGGCCAGCAGATTCCGGAGTGGGGCTACGTCAAGTCCGGCCCCCCTGCCGGGTCGCTCGCCGATGTCACCACCCAGGCGACCCAGGGGATTCAGGAGCTGACAGCGGTCCTGGCGGACATGCGCGCGGGGCGGGGGACGATCGGCCAGCTGCTCACCAACGACTCGCTGTATCGGGAATTGAACGCGCTGGTGGCGTCGGCGGAGGAGGTCGCCCGGAACGTGAACTCCGGGCGCGGCACGATCGGCCGGCTGGCCACCAACCCGGCGGCGGCACAGGCGCTCGAGGGGGCCTTCCAGAACCTCCAGGAGGTGACCGGACGAATCCGGTCGGGTGAAGGCACCCTTGGAAAGCTCATTCAGGACGACAGCCTGAGCCGCAGTCTCTCGTCGATGGCGTCGAACGCCGACGCGATTACGGCGCGCGTGAACAAAGGGCAGGGGACCGTGGGGGCGCTGCTCAACGAGCGCGAGCTGTACGACCGGATGAACTCCATGATGAACCGGATGGATCAGGTCACGGCGGCCTTGCAAAAAGGTGAAGGGACCGCCGGGCAGCTACTCCACGACAAACAGTTGTATGAGAACATGAACTTGGCGATGGCTGAGTTGCGCAAGTTGATTGCGGCCATCTCGGCGGATCCAAAGAAATACCTGAACGTGAAGGTCAGCATCTTCTGAGGTGGTCATGTCACATCAGCAACAGGGCAATGGCGGCGGCACCGTGCTCCTCGCCTTCATCGCTGGCGCGGCGGTGGGCGCCGCTGTGGCGCTCCTTTTTGCGCCGCAGGCGGGAAGCGAGACGCGCGCGTATGTGAACCGGCGGGCGCGTGAGGCTCGCGATCGCGCGGCGCAGGCGGCTGAACAGGGCAAGGAGATGTTCAATCGGCAGCGTGAGTCCGTCACGACGGCATTCGACCGGGCGCGACAGGCTCACCGGCATGCCGACGGGGAACAGGAAGCGTGACCGATACCTACCTTGGCATCATCGCCGTCGCGGTTGCCGCGATGGCGGTGATCCAGGTCGTTGCGATCGCCGTCGCCTTCCGCGCGTCAAAGCGCGCCGGTGACGCCCTCGCACGGTTCGAGAACGACGTCCGGCCGATTCTGACGAACCTGAAGACAATGTCGGCCGATGCGGCAAAGACGGCGCAAATCGCCTCAACTCAGGCGCAGCGGGCCGAGCAGCTGATCGGGGACCTGACCGCCCGCGTCAACGACACGGTTTCCGCCGTCGAAGCCTCGGTCGTCAACCCCGCGCGGGAGGCGTACGCCATCATCCAGGGCTTGCTGGCGGCCTTTGCTGCGTTCCGGCAGGGTCCTGCACCTGCCAGCCACCGGCCCCCGTCCGCCGAAGAGGAAGACGCGCTCTTCATCGGTTGATCACTCGATTGACGCCGCCCCCCGGCGGTGATACAAGTCGGCTCTTCGACATTCCAGGGAGGAACGTCGCGATGATGTCAGTTCGCAACGTCGGCGTCTTAGTGCTCTGCGGCCTTTTACTCGGTCCCAGCCTGTCCTTCGCGCAGGAATCGAAGTCAGCGCCCCTCGCCGCTGAACTCTGCAGGCTGCTGGACGCCAATAAACTGGACAGCATCGCCGCGAAAGAGAGCGAATACCAGTACGTCGGTGCGCTCTACTTCGCCGGCACGCAGCTGTTGGTGGTCCGCGGCAAGTTCGCCACATTTGCCCGGATGGCATTCCTCCTCGAGAACAAGGAATTCAAGGAGGCCTACATCGATCTGAGCAGCGCGTCGGATCAGCAGTCGCGCGCGTTCATCATGGATCTGGGGGCCAATGGGCTCCGGTTCAAGCGCGAGCAGCCGAACCAGCCGTTCGACACCGCCGACGTCCGCGGAAAGACCTATCGATTCGATGGCGAGTGGAACAAGGCAAAGATCTCGCAGGACGAGTACCTGAAGACCTACACCGCGACCGATGAGGAGTACGCGCAGATGTTGCAGTCGCTCATCTCCGCGCTGAAGAAGCCCTCGTAGCCGGCGCACTGCGCCACCGTACGAGGCAAAAGGGGGCAGCCCACCCAGGTTGCCCTCTTTGTGTGTACGGAAGCCTTCCTTCAGGTATACGTATGTCCGGCTTCAACCATAGTTGTAGTGTCCGGCTTCAGCCGGACATCGGAGGTGTCGATGCGTCGGACGTTGGTATTACTGCTGGTGGTGATGCTGATTGCGTGCGCCAGCGTGGCCCAGGACAAGTGGTATCCCTCGCGATGGGGCGCGCAGGATCAGCGCGGCGCCGCTAATCGCATCACGCCTGCCAAGGTCCTCGAAGCGAAGAACCTGATCACGCGCGGTCAAACCTATCAGCTCGGGCGCGTGTACGAGACCGGGATGCCGATCTTCGGGACGAGGCATTACAGCCTGCGCATCCCGAAAGTGTTCGGACCGAACGGCACGAACGAGATGTTCTACCACGATGAATTGATCAGTGGGGAACTGGGACAGATCGGAACGCAGTTCGACGGCCTAGGGCACGTGGGGATCGGCGATCTCTTCTACAACGGCAATCGCGGCAGCGAGTTCGCCAAGGCGGAAGGTTTCACGAAGCTCGGAATCGAGAACGTCGGCGCGCTGGTCACCCGCGGAGTGCTCGTTGACGTCGCCGCGCTCAAGGGCCGGCCGATGCTGGATGGAGGCTACGAGATCACGCGCGCGGACGTGGAAGGCGCCTTGAAGCGCCAGAACGTCGTCATCGGCGCGGGCGACGTGGTGCTGTTCCACACGGGCTGGGGATCGCTGTGGCTGAAGGACAACGCCCGCTTTTCACAGAGTGCGCCCGGTATCGGGCTGGATGCGGCGCGGTATCTGGTTGAGCGGGAGATTGTGATGGCGGGCTCGGATACCTGGGCGGTCGAGGTCGTGCCCAATCCTGACGCGTCGCTGGCGTTTCCGGTGCACCAGTTGTTCATCCCGAGGAACGGGATTTACATCTTCGAGAACCTCGCGACCGAGGACCTGGCTCGCGATGGTGCCTACGAGTTCGCGTTCATCTTTGCGCCGCTGCGCCTGAAAGGCGCCACCGGATCGCCAGGCAATCCACTGGCAATCCGGTAGCGCTTTAGTCCCTTGTGGCTTCCGCCAGCAGGCGGGAGCTACTTCTCCTTCTTGACGACGAAGTCCATCGTCATGCCGAGGACGTCTGCGGTCATCTTCATTTCCTGCGGAGCCACGGTGCCGCTGTAGGCGATATCGAGCGCCATGCCGCCGAGGTCGAAGGAGACCGTGAACGTGATCTTGTCACCTTCAATCTTGCCGTCCTTGATGTTGACGGCGGCGCCGTCGGGCCCGAGCGTGCTCCCTGTGAGCTTCGCACCCTCGGACTTGAACTCGAACTGGGCGGGAAAGTCTCCGCCGGGCGTGGAGATGGTGCCGGCCCACTTCCCGTCAACGTCGGCGGCGAACGCGGGGGCGGCCGCGAGGAGGAACGCGAGGACGAGCGCGGAGGTGAACTTTCGAGCGAGGGAAGTCATGCCGTCTCCTTGATGCATCTGCTTTTGTTGAACGCGATTGTCGAGTTACACTGGCTTTCCGGTCCACCGCGGGTGGATAGTCGTTCGGTCGGGCGCGTGGCTCAGCGGTAGAGCATCCGCTTCACACGCGGGGGGTCGGTGGTTCGATTCCACCCGCGCCCACCAGCCTTCGCTCGGTCTCTCGCGAAGGCAAACTTGCCGTCTGGGTTTACGGGCGGCGAAGCGCCAATGTTCCCGGTTTTACCCGTCGAAGCGCCTCTAAGGATAATGCCTCTTTCCGGTCGGCGATCCAGAGAATCGACATCTTCCCGCTTCGGAGCGCGTTCGCGCGGAGCGTCCAGCTTTCGTTGCGCAACGCCAGATACTCGTCGGCGGCCGTGATGAGCGGGAGCTGTTCCTTCGGCACCATCTGACGGTCCACGAGCGCCAGACGGGCTGATACGTACTGCAGCTCCGGCACGATGACCTGATCGATGATCCCGGCCAGGGCCTTGTCAGTCATCCGGCCCTCCGTGAACTCCTCCAGCCCCGTTTTGAACGTTGCCGCCGTCCGCTGCTCCGTCTCGATAACCGCGGCGATGTCCTGACGCGCGTCGGTGATCCCCCGAAGCGGAACGGCCGTGACGATGGCAATGCACGCCATCGTGGCTGCCGTCGCCGCCATGCGCACCGCCGGCGTCCGCCGGGTATTGATGCCGCGTGAGACCGTCAGTCCGGTCAGCAGGCCGCTGGCAAAACCCACCACCGCCACCGCGACGGCTCCGGTGAGCCACGCGTGCAGCATGAATAACCCGCTGCAGACGGCGAGGCCCTTCACGGTGAGCCAGGGCAGCACGAGCCGCGGCTGCTGGCTGACGCCCCAGACCGAGACGGCGAGCATGAAGGCGTAGACGCCGGCAACCGCTCCGGTGGCTCCGGTGCCCACCGCAATCGGAAAGACGGACAGTGTGAACAGACTCGAGAAGACGCCGGCTGTCAGATAGACCGCGATGAACGCCAGAGGACCGACAATCCGCTCGAGCATCATGCCGAGGGGGATCAACACGAGCAGGTTGACGAGCAGGTCGAGGACGCTGGCGTGAACGAAGAGGCTTGTGATCAGGCGCCACCACTCTCCATTCGCGGTGCGGGGGCCAAAGCTCGCCCCCCACGAAATGAGGGGGTCGGACTCGCCGAACAGACTCGGATGGGCAACAAGGCCGATCGCGACGACGATGTTGAGAACGACAAGGACGGGGGTGACCGGAGCAATCGGCGTGCGCGCGCGCAACGCGGCACGGAACGGTGCGAGCTCCCGCCACCATCCGTGCACGCGGAGGATGAACAGGTCGACCCGTTTCAGCACCGCGAACAGATATTTCCGCCGCTCCACCGCCGTCGTCGAACGGAGGTAGATCGTGAGTGCAACCGCGAGCAAGAGCACGTAACCCATCTGCGGGGCGGACGTGCGAACGAGTTGCCAGGGGGAATCGGGCCAGATCAGGCCGGATTACGTGCGGGACGACCGGCGCCGATTTCAGGACTCGGCGCCGGCTCACGACGTTGTAAGGGACTTCCTAGCGGCCGGCCCCCGGGAGGGCGTCGATGGTCGCAATCATCCGCTTGCGCATGGCCGCGTCGGGCAGGCGGCCCCGGCCCCCGCCAAGGTTGTCGGCCATGTTCTTCGCCTGGCTGGTCGCCGGCGTCACGACGGTCACAGACGGGTGACTGGCCGTGAACTTGATGAAGAACTGCGCCCAGGTGGTGGCGTCGAACTCTTTCGCGTAGTCAGGCACCTGCTGGCCGGCCACGCGGTTCCAGAGGCGTGTGCGCCCGAACGGCTGATAGACAAGCACGCCGACCTTGCGCTCCTGGGCGACCGGCAGGATCGTGTCCTCGACCTGCCGTGCGTCGATGGCGTAATCGACGCCGATGAAGTCGAGCGGCTCGCGCTTCATGATGTCCACGATCTCGGAGTATTGCTGGTCGAACGTCGTCGTCACGCCAATGTAGCGGATTCGACCTTGCTGCTTGGCTTCCTTGAGGATGCTCAACTGCGTCGGGATATCCGCGAGGTTGTGAACCTGGATGAGATCGATCTTCGGCTTCTTGAGCCTGGTGAATGACGTATCGAGCTGCGTCCGGGCGGCCTTCGGATCGGCGCTGCCGCCGCCGAACCCGGCGACGTTGATCTTCGTCGCCCAGAAAATCTTCTCGGTGTAGCTCAAGTTCGCCGCGACGCGGCCGGCAACCTCCTCGGACGCGCCGTATCCGGGAGCTGTGTCGAACACGGTGCCGCCCCCGCCGACCAGCGTCTTGAGTACGTCGCCGATGGCGGTGACGTCTTCCTTGCGTGCGATATTCGAGAACGTTGCCGAGCTGCCGAGGCCGACGATCGGAAGGCGCTCACCAGTCGCGGGAACGGTTCGCATGATCAGCGGCTGCTGCGCGGACAGCCAGGCGCGATCGAGCGCAGCGGCGGCGCCGGTGGCAAGGGTCAACGAGATCCATTCGCGTCGTGAAAGCATGAAGAAGTCCCTCCTGAGCGTTATGAGTTCGCTGTCTATGAGGTCCCGTAGAGCCGATCGCCGAAGTCTCCCAACCCCGGCACGATGAACTTGTGAGCGTTCAGCTCGCGATCAATCACCGGAGTGTAAATCACGACGTCGGGATGCGTACGCTCCAGCAGCGCGACGCCTTCCGGCGCCGACACGATGCAGATCATGCGAATCGTCCTGGCCCCGGCCGCCTTGATCAGATCGATAGCGGCCGCGGCGCTTCCACCGGTAGCCAGCATCGGGTCGATCATCAGGACGAAGCTGTCAGCGATGCCCGGCGGAACCTTCGAGTAATACCGCGAGGCGACGGCGGTCGTTTCGTCCCGCTGGAGACCGATATGGCCGACCCGGGCTGACGGAAGCAGCTCGAGGACGGCATCGAGCATTCCGAGGCCTGCCCGCAGCACCGGCACGACGACGACATCGGTTCGTACGATACGGGCCTCAGCAGGTCCCAGCGGTGTGGTGACGACAGCGGAAGCCGCCGGGACGTCCCGCAACGCTTCCGCGGCCAGCAGCACGCTGATACGCCGCGCCGCGCGCCGGAACGCGGGCGCGGACGTCCGTTCGTCACGCAGCTCCGCGAGGGCGTCGTGGACGAGCGGGTGATCGACAAGCGTCAGCGACACGCGCCTATTCTATTTGAGCAGCTCAACGGGAGGTACTATCGTCGTATGAAAGTTCGCCTGCTTACGGTGGCGCTCGTCGCGGCGGCGCTGGTTGCCGTGCTCTTCGCACAGTCGGGTCCGCGCGGCGTTTCGCTCCTGGTGACGAATGCCACCGTCGTCACGATGGACCCTGAACGGCAGGTCCTGGAGCGTGGAGCGGTCGCTATCGATGGCTCCGAGATTGTCGCCGTCGGCCCGACGGCGGATGTGACCGCCAGGATCCGGGCGCAGGACACGCTGGATGCGGCCGGGCAGATCGTCCTGCCGGGCCTGATCAACACGCACACGCACGCGCCGATGGTGCTCTATCGCGGCCTTGCCGACGATCTGGCCCTCTCAGAATGGCTGGAGAATTACATCTTCCCGGCTGAAGCGAAGACAGTCTCTCCTGCATTCGTCCGTGCCGGGACACGGTTGGCCGCGCTGGAAATGATCGAGTCCGGCACCACGACCTACGCGGACATGTACTACTTCGAGGAAGAGATCGCGAAGGAGACGAAGGCGGCCGGCCTGCGTGGAGTTCTCGGGCAGACGGTCATTCGGTTTCCGGTGGCCGACGCAAAGACCCCCGCAGAAAGCCTGGCGCGAGCCGAGGCGTTCATCAAGGCCTACAAGGGCGACTCGCTCATTACGCCGGCGGTTGCGCCGCACGCGATTTACACGCTTGATGCCGACACGTTGCGTGCCGCCCGCGACCTGTCACGTCGCCACAACGTGCCAACGCTGATTCATCTCGCGGAAACGCAGGAAGAATCTCGGAACGCCGAGAAGGAGTTCAAGAGTTCCCCGGTCCGCTACCTGGACGGGCTGGGATTTCTCGGGCCGGGCGTGTTGGCGGCGCACGGTGTCTGGGTGAGCGAACCGGACATCGCGTTGTTGACGATGCGCGGAGTGGGTGTGTCTCACAATCCGGAGAGCAACATGAAGCTGGCTAGCGGCACGGCGCCGGTGCCCGCTTACCTGCGCGCCGATGCGGCAATCGGTCTGGGCACGGATGGCGCGGCCAGCAACAACGATCTGGACATGTTCGAGGCGATGCGCATGACGTCGCTGCTGCACAAACTGCAGTCTGGCGACCCCCGTGCTGTCGCCGCCCGGGTTGCGCTCGAGATGGCGACGATTCGCGGCGCCAGGGCGCTCGGCATGGCCGCGCAGATCGGATCGATCGAACCAGGCAAGCGGGCGGATCTGATCCTCGTGGACGTCTCGGGCGCCCGCCAGACGCCCATGTATGATCCGGTATCCCATCTCGTGTACGTGGCGCGGGGTGATGATGTCCGGACGACCATCGTGAACGGCCGAATCCTGATGCGCGACCGCAAGGTGCTGACACTGAACGACGCCGACGTCCTTCGCGACGCCCGTACGTGGGCCGGGAAGGTGCGGGCGGCCGTAAGGTAGGCCGAATGCGCATTGCCCTGACAGCCATCGCGGTGGTGATGGTCGAGTGTGTGGCCTGGACGGGTGTTCAGGCTCAGGAGTCGCCGGAGCTCACAGCGCTGATGCGGAAGGTCGGCATCTACGCCAACTGGTTCGTCAACCGGTTCAGCAACGTCGTCAGCGAGGAAGTGTACGAGCAGAAGTTCTCAGGCGCTTCACGGCGCCGTCAGTTGAAGTCGGAGTTCATGCTCGTGGGGTATCCGGGCAGCACCGAAGCCCTGATGACGTTCCGCGACATACGCGAAGTGGACGGGAAGCCCGTGGGCGACCAGAAGGAGCGGATCACCCAGCTCTTCCTCGAGCCGTTCCAGAGCGCGATCCGGAGAGCCCAGGAGATTCATCGTGACGGACTGCGGCATAGCATCGACAACGGCCGCGTGATGGATCCGCTGACCGTCATCGGGTATCTGCAGCCTGCGTACCTCGGGAATTTCCGCGTGTCCCGCGGTGGACTGGCCAAGAGCCTCGGACCCTTCGTCCGTGAGATCACGCTGACACCGATGCAGAATCCGGGGCCCAACCGTGATGGCCGGGCAGTGCTTTCGAGAAGCCCGTTCAAGCCGGCGCGGGCCTGGGTGGCTGAAGACACAGGGGCAGTTCTGAAGACAGAACTGCGATCGGGCTTTGGCGTACGCTCGGAAATCACCACGACGACATTCGCGATGGATGCAACGCTGGAGATGCCCGTTCCCATCGAGATGCGGGACGAGTTCCCGCGGGGGCGCGACGACTTCATCGGCGTGGCGAAATACTCGAACTTCCGGCGCTTCACCGTCCGCACCGATGCCTTGGTGGACGTGCCTCCCGCGAAGCCCTAGTCGCCGATGACGGCGATGTGGGGCAGATGTCTGTAGCGC
The DNA here is from genome assembly GCA_035537775.1 of Vicinamibacterales bacterium. Classification (GTDB taxonomy): domain Bacteria; phylum Acidobacteriota; class Vicinamibacteria; order Vicinamibacterales; family UBA2999; genus Gp6-AA40. The sequence goes on from DATLLQ010000214.1 coordinate 29,368, forward strand.
TCGTCGTAGTCCAGCCCGTACCCGACCACGAACTTGTCCTCGATCGTGAAACCCACGTACTCGACGGGCACGTCGACTTTGCGTCGCGATGGCTTGCTGAGCAGGCACGCCGTGCGCAAGCTGCGAGGCGATCGGGCGCGGAGGATCTCCTGCAGATAGTTCAGCGTCAGCCCGGTGTCGACGATGTCTTCGACGATGATCACGTCGCGCCCTTCGAGCGGCGAATCGAGATCCTTCAGCAGCTGCACCTGTCCGGATGACTTCGTGCTCGAGCCGTAGCTGGAGACCGCGATGAAGTCGAGCGTCACCGATCCACCGATCGCTCTCGCCAGGTCCGACAGGAATATGAACGCGCCCTTCAGCACGCACACGAGATGCACGCCGTCAGGATGGTCGCGCCGGATCTCGTGGCCGAGTGCCTGCACGCGCGCGTGGATCTCCGCTTCGGAAATGAGTGGGCGTACGTCTTGAGCGCTCATTGGCGCGAGAGTAACATACGGCCCCGTGCGGCGGTTTCAGATGATCACGGAGGCGGATGCACGCGTGCTCGAACTCGGAAGCACTGTCGTCCTCGTCGCCGGCGGACTGATCACGCCGCTGGCACAGGACACGCTGAGAGCGCGTCGCGTCTCGGTGATCGCAGAGGGGGCCGCCGGGGACGCAGCCTCTCTGACGCCGGCCGCGGATGTCAGAACCATTGCGATTGCCGGAGATCACACGTCGCTTCAGATGAAGAAGGCGATCGTCGCGCACCTGCGCGGCGGTGGACGGGCCGTTCATGACCTGGGCACGACGACCAGCGACCCGGTCGATTATCCAGACACCGCGGCGGCCGCGGCGAGAGCGGTCGCCCGGGGAGAAGCCGACGCCGGCGTGGTCATCGACGGAGCAGGCCTGGGCTCCGCGATCGCAGCAAACAAGATTCCCGGTGTGCGGGCTGCCATGTGCCTGAACGAAACGCTGGCTCGGTACGCTCGTCAGCACAACGGCGCCAACGTCCTCACGCTGGGCTCCACGATCCTGACAACCGAGCAGGCCCTGGCGATCGTGGATGTGTTCGTCGGGACGCCGATGCACGAGGCGCGATACATCCGACGGCTCGCCAAGATCCGCGAGCTCGAATCCAGGCCGTGACCTGATGGAACCTGCGGACCTCCAGCGGCTGGTTCAGATCATTGTCGAAGAGCTGGCAGCGGCACAGGCTCCTCCTCAGCGGTGCAGCTGCCATTCGCTGTTGTACGAGTGCTGCCCGAACCGCCTCCGCGGAGTCATCGAGGCAGGCGCCACCCGTCTCGGCCTACATGCCGCCGGCGGCGCCAGCGCCGAGGTCGCGGCCATGATCGACCACACGCTGCTGCGTCCCGATGCGACGAGGAAGGACGTCCTGGCGCTCTGCCGCGAGGCGGCCGAATACGGGTTCGCCAGCGTGTGCGTCAACCCCACGTGGGTCGCCGAATGTGCGCGTGCGCTCCGCGCGTCGCCCGTCAAGGTCTGCTCGGTAGTCGGTTTCCCGCTCGGGGCGACGACGGCGGACGTGAAGCACTACGAGACGCGCCGGGCGATCTTCGACGGGGCGAGCGAGATCGACATGGTCATCAACGTCGGCGCGCTCAAGTCCGGCGACTTGCGGCTGGTCGAACGCGATATCGAAGCCGTCGCGTCGCCGTGCCGGGATGCTGGCGCGATCAGCAAGGTGATCATCGAGGCGGCGCTGCTGACCGACGAGGAGAAGATCGCGGCGTGCACCGTGGCGAAGGCCGCGGGGGCGGACTTCGTAAAAACGTCCACGGGCTTCGGTCCGGGTGGTGCTACGGCGGCCGATGTCGCGTTGATGCGCCGCGTCGTCGGCGAGGAGATGGGCGTGAAGGCGGCTGGTGGCGTCCGCGATCTGGAAGGCTTGAAGGCAATGGTCGCCGCCGGCGCTACGAGAATCGGCGCCAGCGCCGGTGTCCGGATCGTGCAGGAGTTGCGGGGCGAGAAACCGGCGGCGGGCGCGGCGAAGGGCTACTGACTTGATGGGGGAGCACGAGTGGCGAACTTGAATCAGGAACAACTGCGCCGCCTGGCGCGTCTGGGCGCCGTGGCGCGGCTCGAACAGCTTCGTGAGGAGGAATCGGCAATCCGTGCGGAGTTCCCCGAGCTGTTTGGCGGCAGGCGGGGTAACGGGAGGGCCGCGGAGAAAGAAGCGCCGGCGCGCGCGCGCCGGCGTCGTGCGATGAGCGCGGCCCAGCGGAAGGAAGTGTCCGAGCGGATGCGCAAGTATTGGGCGGAGCGCCGGAAGGCGAGCGCGAAATAGTGCGCTGTGCGGCGGCCGGCGTGTTGACCGTGGCCGTAATGGCGGCCACGCCCGCCGCCGGGCAATCAGCGCCAGGGCCCTGGGTGCTGGACGTCCGGGCGGCCACCAGCGGGGTGCCTGGCGACGCTGCGTTCTATCCGACCTTGACCGCCGCCGCCGTGCCATCGCGAGGCTACGGAGCCGACATCGGGGGACATTTTTACGCGTTCACGATAGGCCCTGGGCGCGTCGGCTTCGGCGCGAACGTGCTGATTATCCGCTCCACCGCCACGGCCGCGGCACCAAGCGCCGACCCGGATTCTTCACAGCGGCTGACGGTGAACCTGCGGACGATCTCGCCTCAGATCTCATTCAACTTCGGCTCCCGGGACGGCTGGAGCTACTTGAGCGCCGGCCTTGGCGTCGCCAGTATCGCGACCGAGACGCAGGGCGCGGCGTCCGGGTCCGTCGAGTCCGGGTGGCTGCGCTCCGTGAACTTTGGGGGTGGAGCGCGATGGTTCATCAAGCCGCGTCTCGCGTTCGGGTTTGATGTGCGCGCCCACAAGATCGCCGCCGGCACGGGGACAACGCCAACGCCGGCGTCTACGGTGACGTCGGTGAGCGCCGGACTATCGATCCGCTAGGCTGCCGCTCCGCAGCGGCTTTCGCAGGAGACAGACGGACTGCCCGAGTGCGCCGCGCGTCTGCTCGGAGTGGCCGTCTTCGAACGCGATCGGCCGCGAGAGCGGAATGAACGCGTCGCTTCCGTCGTGAGTCGCCTCGAGCTGCAGGCCCAGGCGCTCCGCCCAGACGGTAATGGCGTCCTTGCTGAGGAAGACGTTCAGGTGCTGAGCATTCACCCCGACGTCCTGCAACGTATCCTCGAAGACGGGCCAGTGATGCGGCATCGTGAAGTCGAGGAACGAGAAGACGATCCCGCCACCAGGCTTCAACACTCGCGTCGCCTCTCGCAAGTACAGGAACGATTGTTCGTGCATCAGATGCGTCAGCACGGAGAAGAAGCAGACCATGTCGGCCGCCTCATCTGCCTCGGGAATGGTCAGTCCGGTCGCCGTCTCGAACCGCCAGTCTGGCCGGCCGACAATCTCCCGGGCGTATTGAAGCAGTGAGGGCACGACGTCGATGCCCAGATACCTCCCGGTCAGGTAGCCCGATAACGGCTTGGCCAACCGTCCCGAGCCGCATCCAACGTCGATGAGGTAGTCGTGTTCTCGAAGGCCGAAGTGCCTGAGTGCTTCAAGCTCGAGAAGACCCATGGCCTCGAACTGCCCGCCGACAGCTCTCTTCATGGCTTCGTCGTGGGGAAAGACATGCTCGAGCGAATCGACGATGCCCCGGTAGGTCGTCAGATAGTCGAGCTTGTTGTACTGAACTGGCCCCGGTTGGCCTGGAGACGGCTTCAGCCGGTTGTAAATCCTTCTCGCCAGATTCTTCATCGCGTCGTTGGGCTAGGGGTGGAGCGGGAGACGGGGATCGAACCCGCGACATCGAGCTTGGGAAGCTCGCGTTCTACCGCTGAACTACTCCCGCGACGGTAGGAGAGGCCTATCTTACCGCGTTCAGCTCCGGATGAGCTGAAGCACCTCGTCCCGGCGCTTCTCCATCAACTCCGGTGTCGCCGCCTCGAGATTCAAGCGGAGCAGCGGCTCGGTATTGGAGGCGCGGACGTTGAAGTGCCAGTCGGAGTAGTCGACCGATATGCCGTCCATCCGGGCGAGTTGGGCATCGCGATACCGCGCCTCGATCGCCGCCAGCTTTGTCGGCACCTCGTCCATGCTCGCCAGCTTCGTGTTGATCTCGCCCGAAATGAAATACCGCTCCCGATACGGCGCCAGGAGATCGCGCAGCGACTGTTTCTTCTTCGACATCAGCTCCAGGATGAGCAGCGCCGGGATGAACCCGTTGTCGGCGTAGTAAAAGTCCCGGAAGTAGTAGTGCCCGGTCACCTCGCCGGCGAAGATGCCGTCTTCCTGACGCATCCGCTGCTTGATGAAGGCATGGCCGACCCGGTTCATCAGCGCCTTGCCGCCATACCGGGCCGCCGTGTCCCTGACGGCGTGGCTTGCCCGAAGATCGTAGATGACAGTCGAGCCAGGGTGCTTCAGCAGAAACGCTTCCGCCAGCAGGGCGGTGACGAAATCCCCTGAGATGAACTCCCCGCTGCCGTCGATGAAGAAGCAGCGGTCGGCGTCTCCGTCCCACGCGATCCCGATGTCGGCCTTCTGCCGGATCACTTCGGCGGTGATGTCCTGCCGGTTCTCCTCGAGGAGCGGGTTGGCTTCGTGATTCGGAAAAGTGCCGTCGATCTCGAAACACAGCGACGTGACCTTGCACGGCAGGCGCTCGAAGAGCCTCGGCGCTACCAGCCCCGCCATCCCGCTTCCCGCATCGAGCACGACGGTGAATGGCTTGATCGCGGCGGGGTCGATGAACGACATCACCTTGTCGACGTAGCGGGGGAGCACGTCGCGCGACACCACGGTTCCGGGCGTCCTGGCAGGCGAGGGGAGGCGATCGGCGGCCAGCATGTCGCGGATGTCGCCAATGCCCGCATCACCGCTCAGCGGAAGCGCACCGCTGCGCACCATCTTGACGCCGTTGTACTCGCCAGGATTGTGCGACGCTGTGACCTGCGCACCGCCGTCGAGCCCATCCTCGACCACGGCGAAATAGAGCTGATCGGTGCCGAGCATCCCGTAATCGACAACGTCAACGCCCTGCATCACGACGCCGTCGATGAAGGCGGCAGCAATCGACGGCGATGAGACGCGCATGTCGCGCGAGACACCAACGACCTTCGGCTGGAGGTACGCGGCATAGCCGCGGCCGATCTGCCTGGCGATCTCCTCGTTCAGTTCGGAGGGATACAGACCGCGGATGTCGTATGCCTTGAAAATGCCTGGATTGATGGTCATGCCCGTGTGAAATCCGTGAGTGTGGTCTTGTCGCCAAGAACCGCGCCTTGATCGAGCGTCACGTTGCGCCCGACATGGCAGTTTCGTCCAACGATGGCGTTGCGGACGCCGGCCTCGCGGCTGATCCGGCAGTTGGGCCAGATGATGGAGCCTTCGACGACGGCGTTCTCTTCTATCTGCGTCTGGCGTCCGATCACCGAATAGGGGCCGATGCGAGCGCCTGCTTTCACCGACACCCCTTCGTCGATGAAGCAGGGGCCTTCGATGGTGGCGCCGCTTTCGATGCGTGCGTCCGCCGCAACAGCCGTCCGCGTTCCAGAGAGCCCTGCGAACGGAGCGGCAACGAAACGGCCATCCATGATGTCGCGGTGCACCTGCGTGTACTTTTCCGGCGTGCCAATGTCGATCCAGTAGCCGTCGTACACGTAGGCGACGAACGTCTCGTTGCGCTCGATGAGGGACGGAAAGAAGCTCCGCTCGATCGACCACGACACGTCGGGGGGAATGCGGTCGAACGTATCGGGTTCGAGCACATAGATGCCGGCGTTGATGTGGTTCGTCGTGATTTCCTCGGGCTTCGGCTTCTCCAGGAACCGGGTGATGTTGCCTGCTGCGTCGGTCTCCACGAGGCCGTACGCCGACGGATTCTCGACCGGCGTCAGGACGATGGTCGCCTTGGCCTGCCGTTCCCGGTGGAGAGCGATCACGGCCGCCAAATCAATCTGCGTCAGCACGTCGCCGTTGAACACGACGACGGAGTCGGTGAGGTTATCGCCCGCGTAGCGGACCGCGCCGGCTGTGCCGAGTGGGGCAGGCTCGACCACATAGCGGATCTTGATGCCGACGTCGGAGCCGTCGCCGAAGATCTCTTCAATACGCCTCGGCTGGTAGTTGAGGCTGAGAATGACCTCGTCGATCTCGGGCACCTGCTTCAGCCGGTCGATCTGATAGTGCAGGAAAGGCCGGTTGAAGATCGGAACGATGGGCTTTGGCGTGTGGATGGTGAGGGGGCGCAGCCGCGTCCCCTTCCCACCAGCGAGAAGGATCGCCTTCATGACAAACCCCGATTTTACAGTAGAATGCGGTCGTCCCCGGTTTCATGAACTTACCGAATAGTCTGACCATCGCGCGGATGGTGCTCGTTCCGCTGCTGGTCGTGGTCCTCCTCACCGAGTTCGAAGGCTCCCGCATTGCCGGCATGCCGAAAGAGCTCGTGGCTGCGGCCATCTTCGGCATCGCATCGATCACGGACTGGCTGGACGGCTACCTCGCCCGCCGGCGCCGGCAGGTGACGTGGCTGGGCCAGATCCTGGATCCCATTGCCGACAAGCTTCTGACCTCGGCGGCGTTCATCTCGCTGGTGCAGCTGAACCTCGCGCCGGCCTGGATGGTTGCGATCATCATTGGGCGGGAGTTTGCGATTACCGCGCTGCGCAGCCTGGCCTATTCGCGCGGCGTGACGATTCCGGCCTCACCGTTGGGGAAGATCAAAATGGGGTCGCAGGTGACCGCGATCCTGCTGCTGATCGTCGGCTGGGGGCCAATTCCGATGCTGGCGCCACTGGGGCATGCGGCGCTCTGGGTGGTCATGGGAGCCGCTGTGGTGTCGGCCGTCGATTACTACCGTCGGTTCCAGCGGCTCGTGAACGCCCGCGTCACCGACCTGAACATTGCCCGCGAACGCCGTCAGGGAGAACGTCGAACGGCGGAACGCTGACAGCGTCCGGCGTTACTTTCTCATCCCCGCGTAGTCTCCGGCCGCGATCGCGTCGAGCGCCCGAACCACCTGGAGCGTAGACGTGTCGGTCTTCAGGTCCACGACCACGCCTTCACCGATCTCGAAGAGGAAGTTTCCCGGGGCTCTCTGGTCGCGGTACAGGACGAAGCGGGCACCCAGCGTGACGCCCTGGCTGCTGCCGCGGTCGATCAGCAGGTAGTCGTTCTGTCCGAATGCCGTGCGCCGGTCCTGTCCTGAAAGCACGTTTGCGTAATTGCCTTTTTCCGGCTTCCCGGTGGCACCGGAGACGGGAGGAATACTCGGCGGCGCGAAGGGCTCGAGGTAGTCGTCGACATCGACCGTCTCGCAGGCGTGCGCAATCGTCGCCAGCGACATGTCGTCTTCGACTGCCCAGACGCGAACCCAGCCAGTGGTACGAATCGTGGCCGGATTGGCCTCCGAGACCCGCTCGTAGCTGCCGGCGAGCGCACGCCGCGTATAGAACTCCTGCCCAACGGTCATGCCGTCCCGGCTGCCGGCGTTGATCGTCACGAGGTCGCCTGGCGCGTGGCTGATGCGGAACGCTGAGTCCTGGCCGCCTGAAATCCGAAGCTTCACGTCAGGAACCCGGTACGCCAGGGTAGGCGCGCAGGCTAGCGACAGCACTTCCGCCGGAAGACCGGAGGGCGCCGGTGCGGGGCCTCGCTGTGCATAAGCAGGAAGCGCAGCCGCAAGCACACAGGCTCCCGCATTCAGGAACACCGCTCTCATGACCTCTCTCCGATAACTACTTGGTGGTGAGTTCTTTCAGGCGCTTCTGCGCCGGTTCCAGAAACTCGCTCTGGGTGAACTCGTCCACGATCCGCTGGTAGTACGGGATCGCCTGTGCCTTGTTATCGGCTTTGAGGTAAGCCTCCGCCAGTTGGAAGTAGACCGCGTCGCGGTGCGTGAATTCCGGGTCTTCCTTGAGGACTCCCTGTAAACGCAGTATCGCTCCCCGAAGGACGCCGATCCGCAGATACAGCGTCGCGATGTGCAGTTCGCTGTCACTCAGGCGATCACGTGCAATGCGCCAGTTCTTGCGCGCCTCCGGCATCAACGGGCTGTTCGGGAAGCGGTCGAAGAAGACCTGGAACTCCGTCAGCGCCTCGCGCGTTGGCGTCTGGTCGCGCTCGGGCTTTCGCATCTGCTGGAAGTAGGTCATCGCCAGCTTGAACTGCGCGTAGTCCGCCCGGGGGTTCCGGGGAAAGTAGGTGAGGAACTCGCGATACTCGCTGTCGGCCAGCACGAGCGACTCCGCCGACTTCTCGCCGAAGTACGTGTCGGCGATCCCGAGCTTCGCGTCCGGACGCAACGGGCTCTGCGGGTAGTTGTCGAAGACCTGCCGGTAGTACTCCCGCGCCTCCAGCCAGTTCTTCTCCTTGAGTGACGCCTCACCCCGGTCGAAGAGAAACCGATCCGGATTTGCAGTGTTCGACGGCATCACGGTCTTGCCACCGCACGCCGCCACCGTGACGAGCGCGCCAAGGAGCGCGCAGGAACCAAGGAGGTGTCGAATCATTCAGAAAATCTATTTAAGTCCCGGCTGAATCTTCTATTCTGACATAGACGAAGAAGCTGAGCCGGTGGCCGTTCCGATCAGCTCCCGGACCGCCGGCGGGAGGCGGCAGGGACGGCCAGATGGGTCCATGGCTGCATGAATGGTGTGGCCCGTCGCCAGGGGACCTTCCTCCCCGGCGCGCCAGACCTCATAGTCGAAACGGACCCGGACGGGCGTCAGCAGAGTTGCCGCAGCGCGAATCTCGAGCTCGTCATCGTAGCGCGCCGCCCGGCGGTACTCGGCATGCGCTTCAATCACCGGCAGCGACACGCCGTCCCGTTCCATCTGCCGGTACGTCGCACCCGCGTGACGGAGCCAGTCCGTACGCGCGACCTCGAACCAGACCAGGTAGTTGGCGTAATACACCACGCCCATCTGGTCGGTCTCAGCGTACCGGACACGGATATGGGCGGAGCGGGTTCTCACACTCGGGACACGGCACCGCTGTTCGCTGCCGCGCGCAGCGCCTTCGTGGCCGCTTCAGCATCCGCCGTGCCGAAGATGGCGTTGCCCGCCACGAGGATGTTCGCGCCGGCCGAGACGATGTCGGCGAGGTTGGAACCGTCAACGCCGCCGTCGATCTCGATCTGCGCGCCTGAACCCGCCGCGGCAAGCAGCGCTTTCACGCGCCGCACCTTGTCCAGGCTGTGCGGGATGAAGGACTGTCCGCCGAAGCCGGGATTCACCGACATCACGAGTACGAAATCCACATCCTTCGCGACCTCCTCGAGCGCGGTCACAGGAGTGGACGGGTTGATCACGGCGCCCGCCCTGACGCCTCGGTTCTTGATGTACCCAATCGTACGGTGCAGGTGGGGCAGTACTTCGACGTGCACGGAGATCATGCTGGCGCCCGCATCCACGAAGTCGTCGATATAGCGGTCCGGGTCCTGAATCATCAGGTGCACATCGAGCGGCCGCGTAGCGATCTTCTTGATCGCGCGGACGACCGGAGGTCCGATGGTGATGTTCGGGACGAAATGTCCGTCCATCACGTCGATGTGAATCAGATCCGCGCCGCCGCGCTCGACGGCCGCAATATCGCGGCCGAGCGCCGCGAAGTCGGCGGACAGGATCGACGGCGCAATCAACACTGGCCTGGGCGTCGTCACCGGCTGACCTCCAGAGAGACGGAATCGCCGCCGCTCACTCGGAAGCCGCCCGCGGGAGTCTGGCGGATGACGATACCAGCGGGGACACCTGGATAGGGCTGCGATCCTGTGATGGAGACACGGAAGCCTCGGGTGCGAAGAGCCGAGGCCGCGCGGTCGCCCTCGGTGCCAATCACGTCCGGCATGACGAACGTTGCCGCCTCCTCGCCGCGGTTGACGAGGAGCGACACGCCAGGCGCACGAACCTGCGGAGCGGGATCCTGGGCGACCACGGCGTCGGCCGGGTAGTCCGGAGTTCGAACCTCGGTGACCGAGACGACCTCGATGCCGTCCTGTTCCAGCTTGATGCGAGCCGTCCGATCCGTCTGTCCGACCAATGCGGGCACGACAGTCGAGCGGACGCCGGCGCTGACCCAGACGCGTACAGTCCGCTCCTGACGCGTGCGGACGCCGGGCGGCGGGTCCTGCTGCATGATCTGGCCGGTCGGAATCTTCTCGTCGGAGCGGCGATTGTCATCGACCCTCAGGCCGAGGCCGAGCGCCGCGGCGATCCGCGTCGCCTCGGCAACCGTCTTTCCCGCCAGCGACGGCACCTCGACCTCGCGCGCGCGCAGCGTCATCCGCATGGCAAGTCCAAAAAAGACCAGGAATGTCAGGCTGAGCGCGCCGACGAGGAGGAGAAACTTGCCGATTCCCCAGACGCGAGTGCCGAGGCGCATTGACGCCAGTATCGTACCACGTACGCCTGCCGCGCCCGGTCAGGGCCGCTCGAGGGCGGCAGCGAAGAAGGCTTCCAGGCCGTGCGCGAATGGTAGCGTGCGAAGCATGCCATGGCCGTCGACCAGCGGATCAAGCAGCGGATCAGCACCTCGAAGATCGACGAGCGAAAAGTCGGGTGCGCCCTCCAGGAAGCGCTCGACGACGCTCTCGTTCTCCTCGGGCTCGCTCGAGCAGGTCGCGTAGACGAGACGGCCGCGCGGTGCGAGAACCGCAGCGGCCCGCTGCAACAATCCGAGTTGCCGGGCGCTCATCTCGGGCAACTCCGACTCGGTCCGGCGCCAGCGGATGTCCGGGTCCCGCCGCAGCGTGCCAAGCCCCGAGCACGGCGCGTCCACGAGGATGCGATCGAATACCGGCCTGAACGGCAGAGAGCCAGATGCTGGAACCTGCAACACGTGGACGTGTTGCGTTCCGGCCGCGCGCACTGTCTCGGCAAGCGTCCGAAGGCGACGGGTTCGAACGTCGGAGGCGACGATGAGGCCCCGATCAGACATCGCGGCAGCGATAGCGGTGGTTTTGCCCCCGGGGGACGCGCAGAGATCCAGCACGCATGATCCCGGGCGCGCATCTACGACGAGCGGGACCATCTGCGACGCCTCGTCCTGGACCACGAAGGATCCGGTGGGTGGCAGCCGGAGCGGATTTCCCGATCGCACGATCAGTCCGTCCGGGGCATACGGCGTGGGCTCGGTCTCGATGTCCTCTTGCGCAAGCGCCGCGGCGAGTTGCTCGCGCGTGAGGCGAAGGCGGTTGGCGCGGATGGTCAATGGTGGCGTTTCGTTGTTGAACCTTACCCACTTCTCCGTGTTCGCGAGTCCATGTCGATCGAGCCACCTCGACACGAGCCAGCCGGGATGCGAATGCGTGACGCCCAGGTACGCGAGTGCGGCGGAGAGGTCGCTCGCATCATCAGGCCTTGGGGGAAAGGGCAGGCGATGTCGGCCGCGGAGCGTCGCACGCAGCACGGCATTCACGAAGCCAGAGGCGCTCTGCTTCTTCGCGCCTCGCGTCAGGTCTACCGCGTCATCGACCACCGCCGCGGCCGGCACGCGATCGAGGTGGAGAAGTTGATACAGACTGAGCCGCACGATCGTCAGCACGTCGGCGTCGAGCTTTGCGACGGGGCGATGAGCGAAGTGCTCGATCAGGAAATCGAGACTGCGCTGCCAGCGAAGAGTGCCCGTGATGATTTCCGTGGCAAGCGCCCGATCGCGATCGTCGGTCAGGTGAGCCCTGGCCTGGACCAGCGCGGCCGGCAGGTCGACGCGGCGAGCGGTGACCGCACGCAGGCCGTGAAGGGCAGCCGTCCGTGCGGGTGCGATCATGGACCGCCGGAGCCGAGTGTCGGCGAAGGCGATCCGAATCTCGCTCCCGGCTGCAGCGGGTGGCCTGCCAGGAAATCACGCGCCGGCATCGGCCGGCGACCCTCGGACTGCAGCTCCGTGATGGCAAGCGTTCCCTGACCGGTCGCGACGACGATGGCGTCGCGGGTGACATCGACGACGTCGCCCGGCGCGTGAGTGTTTCGGTTTTCGCCGACGTGAGTCCTCAGGATGATGAGCCGCGCACCGTCCAGCGAGGAGTAGGCATGCGGCCATGGGAAGAGCCCACGGACACGGTTGTGGATCTGACGGGCCGGCAGCGTCCAGTCGATCTCGCCTTCCGCCTTCGTCAGCCGCGGGGCGTACGTTGACACCGCAGCGTTCTGCGGTTCAGCACGCACCGTGCCTGCCTCGAGGCGGACGATCGTTTCCAGCAACAGCCGGGCGCCATCTTCCGCCAGTCCGTTCTCGACGTCCTCGCTTGTCTCGTCGGGTCCGATGACGCGGATGGTTCTGGCCAGCATGTCGCCGGCATCGAGCGCCTCGACCACCTGCATGATCGTGACACCGGTCTGCTCGTCGCCGTTGATGACGGCTCGGTGCACCGGGGCCGCGCCGCGGTACTTCGGCAGCAGCGACGCGTGCACGTTGATCATCCCCAGACGGGGCAGCAGAAGGAGATCTCTGGGAATCAGCTTTCCGTACGCGGCCACGACCGCGAGATCGGGAGCGCAGGTGCGCAGCGTGTCGGCAACCTCGGGGTCGCGAAGCCGATCAGGCTGGTAGACGGTGATACCGTGCGCCCGGGCCGCTGCTTTGACGGGAGAATCGGTAACTTTCTGCCCGCGGCCGCGGCGGCGGTCGGGCTGGGTGACCACGAGCGGCACCTGATGGCGTGATGCGATCAGCGCTTCGAGTGACGGCACTGCAAAGCGCGGAGTGCCGAAGAACACGATCACCATTTCCCGGCTCGGGACAGCTTACGTACTTTGCGGAGGATGAGGTCTTTCTGCAGCCCGCGCAGGCGGTCCACGAAGAGCGTGCCGTCGAGGTGATCCATCTCGTGCTGGAAGCAGCGAGCCAGCAGGCCTGTGCCATCGACGGTCTGTTCCTCGCCGTCCCGGTTCAGCCCCTTCACGACGGCGCGTGACGGGCGGGCCACGGTCGCGTTGAAGCCGGGAATACTGAGGCAGCCTTCTTCCTCGAGCTGCATCCCGTCCCGCTCGACGAACTCCGGATTGATGAACGCCATCAGATCGGACGGGTTACGTCCGGCGGAGATGTCGCACACGAAGATCCGCAGCCCCACGCCAATCTGCGTGGCCGCCAGCCCGATGCCAGGCGCCGCGTACATCGTCTGGATCATGTCGTCCACGAGCTGCTGGATCTCGGGTGTGACGTCGCCGACAGGTTTCGCCGGCGTGTGGAGCACGCTCTCGCCGTAGCGGAGGATGGGGCGGATCATCGCGACGCCCGGCTTCCCATGATCAGCGATGGAAGCGCGCGCGCAGGATCTCCGAGGTGGCGGCGTAGTGCGCGCGGATCTCGTCGATGGAGTCGCCGCCGAACTTTTCAAGAAACGCGTCGCCGAGTACGAACGACACCATCGCCTCGCCGACGACCGCCGCCGCGGGCACGGCACACACGTCACTCCGCTCGATGGCCGCGGGTGCGTCGGTGAGCGTGTTCAGATCGACGGATCTGAGCGGCTTCATCAGCGTGGCAATCGGCTTCATGAAGGCGGTGACCCGCACGTCTTCGCCGTTGGTGACGCCGCCCTCCAGGCCGCCGGCGTTGTTGGTGGGCCGAAGGGCGATGGCGCTTCCCGAGCCCGGCGGCGGCAGGATCTCGTCGTGCACGCGTGAACCCGGACGAACCGCCACCTCAGGGCCGATGCCGATGCCGACCCCTTTGATTGCGTGAATGCACATCATCGCCTGGCCCAGCCGGCCGTCCAGTTTCCGATCCCACTGGACGTACGACCCGAGGCCGGGTGGCACACCGGTGGCGATGATTTCGAACGCCCCGCCCACCGTGTCGCCCGCGTCACGGGCCGTGTCAATGTAGGCGATCATCCGCTGCTGCAGGCCGGCGTCCACACAGCGAAGCGGGGAGTCATCTGGAAGGGCCTGAGCCTCGTCAAAAGAGACAACGCGGTCGGCCGGGACAACGACGTCGCCGATCGCTGAGACGTGGCTCGCCAGCCTGATTCCGAACTCGGAGAGCAGCTGGCGCGCCAGGCTGCCGGCCGCAACGCGCGCCGCCGTCTCCCTGGCGCTTGCGCGTTCGAGGACGTCGCGAATGTCGTCATGGCCGTACTTGAGCGCCCCGGCGAGGTCGGCGTGACCGGGACGTGGCCGCGTGACCTCGGCGCGCTTGGTGCCACTGGCCTCGGCTGGCATCTCGCGTTCGACATACATCGTCTGCTGCCAGTTGACCCAGTCGCGATTGCGAATCAGCAGCGAGATCGGTGCGCCTGTCGTGACGCCGTGGCGGACTCCCGCCAGGATCTCGGCGCGGTCGCTTTCAATCTGCATCCGGCGACCCCGGCCATAACCGCCCTGTCGCCGCCGCAGCTGGGCGTTGAGCGCGTCGATATCGATCGTCAGGCCGGCGGGCATACCGTCGAGCGTCATCACCAGCGCCTGCCCGTGCGACTCGCCGGCGGTCAAAAACCTCAACATTTACGCTCAATTCTATATGAAGGATCTGCGTGTCTCCGGTCAGCTCACGCGGCGTATCGAAGGAATCCGTCGGCTCGCTTGATTGAGAACGTGCGCGGCGGGACACTGGAGAAGAGAGCGATGGAAAGAGTCCGGAACCATTCCTCAGCCGTTGTGTGGCTGTCGGCGGGATTCATTGTTGCGGTTCTCGTGCTCTTGATCGTGTGGCCACTTGTCAATGGCCGGCAAGCCCTGACAATTCGCGACGAGATCGACCGGATTTCGCGTCCCGCCCTGCAGCACGTGCAGGATGCGCGGCGGTCGTTCCTGAACGAAATTTCGGATCTCCTCTACTGGCGAATCACACGCGAACCCGACTACCTCCAGGAGTTCGTCAACCATCGGCAAGACGTCGAGCGCTTCATGCAGGAGATCGAGAGTCTCGCGCCTCAGATGGGGAACGAGGTTCTGGAAGCGGATGCAGCACTGGAACGGTCGCTGGCGGAATGGCGCCAGCTGGTCGGACCGACCACTCCGACTCGAGCGGACTTTGCCGATGAATCCGTGCTGCGTCAGAACCGCACGGTAGATTCCATCTACGACGGCCTGGACAACCTGCAGCGTGCCATCGAGAACAGGCTCGAACAACAGCGAAGCGTGATTCTTGCGCTGGAGGAACGGGAAACCACCGTTGTGGTGGCTCTCTCTCTCCTCGCGCTGCTGGCCTCGCTCGGGATCATCCAGATTGCCAGGCGCCTGACACGTTCCTTACGGGAATCCGAACTGCGACGGGAAGAAGCGCAACAGGCCACGGCCGCTCGTGACGAGGTGCTGCGAATCGTCTCACACGACTTGCGCAACCCGATCAACGTCTTGTCGATGGCGAGCTACCAGCTGGCCGATCCCCAGGTGAAGGACGATGCCCGGCTGCGGCTGGTCGGCATCATTCGCCGTTCGACAGATCGGATGCATCGCCTTATTCAGACCCTTCTCGACGTTGGCATAGCGCAGTCCGGACGCTCATTGGTGCTGAAGACGGCCAACCACCAGATTGCTCCCATCCTTCAGGAAGCCTGCTCGTTTTCCGAGTTCGACGCTGCCAGGCGATCGATTCAGATCGTGTGCAAGGAAAGCCATCCGGACGTGACCGTGTTTGCCGACCGCGAAAAGGTGCTGCAGGCCCTGACGAATCTGATCGGCAACGCCGTCAAGTTCACGCCTGAACGCGGACTGATCACCGTCAGCACGGCGCAATGGGACAAGGAAGTGTGCGTGTCGGTGAGCGATTCGGGCCCGGGTATCGCCGAAGAGGACCAGGCCAGGATCTTCGATCCGTACTATCGAGGGGCTGAAAGCCAGGGCACCGGACTGGGACTGTCCATCGTCCAGCGCATCGTTGAGGATCACGGCGGGCGCGTCTGGGTCTCCAGCGAGCTGGGCCACGGAACCACCTTCTCCTTCACGCTGCCAGCAGGTGGCGTGCATTCGGGCATTCAGCGGGCTTCATAGGCGTCAAAAACCTCAACCTCTGCCCTCGATTCCATTTGAAGGATCTGCGTACTTCCCGCGCGCTCACGCGACTTATCTAAGGAATCCACCCGTCGGCACGCTTGCATCAGGAGCGTGCATGGCAGGACTGCTGCGCGATCGTTACTTCGAGTACGCCCCGAATCGGGCATGGGATCTGGTGACGGGGGAAGCGGTATCGACCGGCCGCGAGGACGGGGAGGATCGCGCGAGCGAAGCGCCGCCTGCCGCCTACGTCGAGTTGCTCGAGCACGGAGCGGAAGGCTCGCCGCGCCGGTTCACGCTCGACCTCGGGAGGCTCTCCTGGCGAGAGCATCAACGTATGGCGGCGGCAGAGGCCCGCCGCCGCGGATACGTCGCGGTGGCACTGGACGTCTTCTTTCGCATTCGCCTGCTGCTGGTCGACGAATTGCGGACGCGGGCCATGGTGCTCATCGCGAGGCCGGATGCACCACCCGACGTGACCAGGATCGCGCTCCTGCATGCAGCGGCCATGTCATCCGGACCGCATGTGCTTTTGACCACACGTGGCAGCGGGCGGGTGTCGAAACAATGGCGGGTCGCCGAGGCGCGGGCGACGTACTCGTCCACGAAGCTGCACGCGGTGGCGCGGACCTCGCACTCCCGCGAGATCGCGGAGCTGATCGATCGCGCCGACCGCGCGGACGAACTCGTGCGGCGCGGCCGGCATGCGGCGGCGGAACGTGTACTGCGCGAGGCCGCCGCAGCGCTGGTGCGTCGCGGGGCCTCTGGACCGGCGGCTGGAATCTACATCACGCTCGGCCGGATGCTGCTCGAGCGGGGCGGCGTCTCCAGCGCGGACGCGGCTTTCTCCGAAGCGGCGGTCCTGGCGGAGGGTACCGAACACCGACTGGCTGTGTCGGCGCGGCTATGGCAGGCGGCTGCGCGAACCGATGGGGGACAACTGGCAGCCGCGGAGTCGTTGTGTCGCGCGGTGCTGATCACAGACCCGGGCGATGAGGAACGGGCACGCGCTGAGGCGGCACTAGGCCGCGTTCTCTCCTGGCAGGGAAGGATCGGCGACGCGGCTCCACTCACGTTCCTCCGTACTCCGTCGGCTTCGCCCTACGTCGAGGCAACTGCGATTCGAGTGATTCTCGAGGGTGGCGACCTCTTTCACGCGGGCAATCGGGCACGTGGACTCCTCACCGCGACTGCAACCGGCGACGCCGCCTCGCGCGTGATAGCCCTGTGCGCCCACCTGCGGGTACTGCTGGCAGCGGGCGACCTGGCCCTCGCCGAGGAGGGGCTGCGATCACTCACGGAAGCTGCTCGATCTGCGCGGATGCCCTTGCGGCTGGCTCGGATGCGGCTCCTCTGGAGTGAGGCTCTCCGACGGGCCGGCAATGTGCGGGCTGCGGACCGTGAGCTTCGCTCACTGACGCGTCTGCGTTCGGCACTCCCGGCGTTGCTGCGCACCGCGATCGACCGCAGCCTCAAGACGCCCTTACACGCCAGGTCGAGCAAGCCCCAGGTACGACCGGGGGCAACCGTCCAGGCTGCGGACCTCGTGGAACTCGCTCAGAGTGATGAGGACGACCGCTCGGCGCTCCGAAAGATCTGCGGCTTCGTCCAGAACGCCGTGCGCGCCGCACGCGTGGAGCTCTGCACAGAGAATGCTGGTGCGGTCACCGCGGTGATCACGTGCGGTGCCGGGCTGCCGACCCGCCTGGGGCAGCGCGCGCTTGAATCTGGAAGCCTGATCGGCCCTGAGGTGGTCGAGTCGGGCTGGGAATTGGCAATGCCCGTTCGGCTTGGCACCCGCATCGTGGGGGCGCTGACAGTTCGATGGCCGGCGGACCGAACGAGCGGCGACGACGCGGCGGGTATCGTGAACCTGGCATGTGCGGTGGCTGCGCCGCGTGTCGAATCGCTCACTGCGTCTGCCAGGGAATCCGCGGTGGCGGCAACAGCCATTCCGGAACTTGTCGGCGTGAGCGCTGCGATGACGGAGGTCCGGCGGGCCGTGACACGGGCAGCCTCGGCGCCGTTCGCAGTGCTTATCGAGGGCGAAAGCGGCGTAGGCAAGGAACTCGTGGCGAGGGCCATCCATCAGCTCGGTCCGCGACGCGACCGGCGCTTCTGTGACGTGAACTGTGCGGCGCTTCCGGATGATCTCCTCGAGTCGGAGTTGTTCGGCCATGCGCGAGGAGCCTTTACAGGCGCCGTCAGCGATCGCGCCGGACTCGTCGAGGAGGCCGACGGCGGCACGCTGTTTCTCGACGAGGTCGCCGACCTGTCGGCACGTGCCCAGGCCAAGCTGCTGCGCGTAGTGCAGCAGCAGGAGGTCCGCCGGGTGGGGGAGACTTTCAGTCGCAAGATCGAGGTACGTCTGGTCAGCGCCGCCAATCGCGATCTGCGCGGCGAGTGCGAGCAGGGCCGTTTTCGGCAGGACCTGCTCTATCGCCTCGACGTGATCCGAGTCCGCATCCCGTCATTGCGAGAGCGTCCTGAAGACATCCCGGCGCTCACGAAACACTTCTGGCGGGCTGCGGCCGAACGGGTGAACACACAGGCCTCGCTCTCGCACGGCGTGCTTGCCGCGCTTGCGCGCTACCACTGGCCCGGGAATGTGCGGGAGCTTCAGAACGTGCTCTCAGCTCTCGCAGTCGCGGCGCCATCGCGTGGCCAGGTCCGTGCGGCTTTGCTACCAGCGGTGATTACCGGCGCAACTCCGGTCACGTCGGTCCGCCTGAGCGCAGCGCGGTCGCAGTGGGAACGGCGGTTTGTCGAGGTCGCACTCGCGCGAGCCGGTGGCAGCCGCTCACGCGCCGCACGCGATCTCGGACTCAGCCGGCAGGGGCTGTTGAAGATCCTCGAGCGGCTGCGGTTGAGCTGAGCCGGCGCGATCGGGTGCTATAAACGACGGGTGACCATGACCAGCCGACGGAGCACGCTGTTCGTATGCATCTTTGCGCTCACCTTGATCGCTGTTGCCTGCGGTGACGATGGGCCGACGTCGCCCGATGGCGCCAGCTTTCAGGGCACCTGGCAGGGAACCTGGCAGAGAACGTCATGCTCGGAGACTGGCAGCGCGGTTGGGAACGCGTGCAACCAGACCCCGGACACGGGCGCACTGAGGCTGACGCTCTCGCAATCCGGCTCCAACGTCGAGGGGAGCGTCGAGTTCGGGCAGGTCATCATCCCGGCTTCGGGGCCGGTGAACAACGGCACATTGCGGCTGGCAGGGTCGGCAAATCTCTTCGGCGCCACCTGGAGGTTGACGAATTGGAGCACCACACGGAGCGGTAACGCGATGAGCGGGAGCTTCACAATGACCATCGTTCCCGACAACTCCGGTATCGGCTCGCAGACTGTCGTGATCTCGCTCCAGAACGTGACGCGGGCGTCGTAGGCAGTAGAATCGTTCGATCACCGCGACACGATGGGTCGCTTTCTCGCACGCCGTCTCGTCCTCACGATCCCGGTTCTCCTGGGCGTCGCCACGCTGGTCTTTTCGCTGATTCACCTGATCCCGGGTGATCCGGCGCAGGCGATGCTTGGCGAAGCCGCCCCCCAGTCCGATGTCGAAGAGCTCCGCCGCCGCCTCGGCCTGGACAAGCCGCTCGTCGAGCAGTACGGCGTCTTCCTGCAGGGACTGGTGAAGGGCGACCTCGGGACGTCGCTGCGAACCGGCGAGCCGGTAACTGATCAGATAGTGGAGCGCATGCCCGCCACTTTCGAGTTGGCAGCGGCGGCCATGTTCGTGGCAATCGCCTTCTCGATGCCGCTCGGAATCCTTGCGGCGGTACGGCGTGGAACAGCCGTCGACCACGCGGCCATGACGGTTTCGCTGGCCGGCGTCTCGGTCCCGAACTTCTGGCTCGGACCACTGCTGGCCATTGTGTTCGCGGTCGAACTGGGCTGGCTACCCGTATCGGGCCGCGGTACCTGGGCGCATCTGGTGCTGCCGGCGATATCACTTGGAGCGGCGCTGGCGGCCATCCTCGCAAGGATGACCCGGGCGACGCTGCTGGAGGAGTTGCGCGAGCAGTACGTCCAGGCGGCGAGGGCGCGCGGCGTGTCGCGTATGCGGGCGATTCTGCGGCACGCCTTCCGCAACAGTCTCATCCCGGTCGTGACTCTGCTCGGCCTGCAATTCGGCGCCGTCCTGACCGGGGCCGTGATCACGGAGACGATCTTCGCGTGGCCAGGCATCGGCCGGCTGCTGATCCAGTCGATCGGGTTTCGCGACTATCCGCTCGTCCAGGGCTGCATTCTGCTCATCGCGCTGACCTACGTCGGCGTGAATCTCCTCACCGACGTCATTTACGGCGTCCTCGATCCGCGCATCCGCTACGAATGACAAGAGTCGGTGCAGCGATCGTCCTGCTTGCCGTGCTGGCGGCGATCATCGGCCCGGTAATCGTGCCGTTCGATCCTGCCGATCAGGAGCTTGCGCTGAGGCTCGAAGGTCCGACCGGGCAGCACTGGTTCGGCCTCGACGAGCTGGGTCGCGACATCTTCGCGCGCGTCCTCTCCGGTGCCCGCATCTCGCTTCTCGTCGGGCTCGTCGTCGTTGGCGTGTCGTCGCTTGTTGGCACGCTGCTCGGCTCGATTGCCGGTTACTTCGGTGGCTTGGTCGACGAGTGCCTCAGCCGCGTGATGGACATCCTCCTGGCGTTTCCCGGATTGCTGCTCGCCATCGCGATGGTGGCCGTGCTCGGGCCCAGCCTCACCAACGTAATCCTCGCGCTCTCGTTGATTGGCTGGGTGGGTTACGCGCGCCTGGTGCGCGGGCAGGTGCTGCGCACACGTGAGCTCGAGTTCGTGCAGGCGGCACGGGCGCTCGGCGCAGGCACGCCTCGCATCCTGGCTCGACACGTCATCCCTACGGCGCTGCCGGCGGTCACCGTCCAGGCAACGCTGGGCATGGGCGGCGCGATTCTCGCGGAAGCGTCACTCAGCTTCCTCGGCCTTGGCGTGCAGCCGCCCACGCCAAGCTGGGGGACGATGCTCAGCTACGGGAAGGCACACCTGCTCGAGGCGCCGCACCTCACGATTTTCCCTGGCCTTGCAATCGCGATTCTCGTGCTTGGATTCAACTTTCTCGGGGACGGCCTGCGTGACGCGCTCGATCCTCAGACCCAGTCGCGTCTGAAGACCTGACACCCAAGGCTAGGGCCTAAGGAATCGCGAGGCGCGCATAGCGCGCTTCTGCATCGCGCGCCACGTCGGTGTGGCCGCGGCGGCGAGCCGCCTGAGCGAGGTACCTGTAGGCGGCCGGCGTGACAGGCTGGCGCGAAACGGCCTGCTGCAGGACACGCTCAGCATCAGCGACTCTTCCCGCCATCATCAGCGCTTCACCGAGAAGCGTGAGCGTCTCGCTTGCCGCATCCGGCAACCTCGCCAGTGGCTGAAGCGCTTCGATCGCTTTCCCGAGGGCTATCGGGTCGTCGTCTTCGGCGGCGACCATCAGCCAGATCCGCCCAAGGGCGGCAAAAAGGGCGGGGGAGTCCGGGTGGCGTTCCGTCGCCCGGCGAAGCGTGAGCACGGCGGCTTCGGGAAAGCCCGTTCGAGCCAGGGCGGAGGCCACGTAGACCACGCGTTCAGGCCGTTCGGGTTCGAGGGCCGCGATCGCTTCCCACTGCTCGATCGCCTCGCGCGCACGGCCACGCGCGGTGAACAGTTCCGCCAGTTCCTCGCGCGCGGGGACGAGAGCTGCGTTCAGTGCCACGGCCTGCTGGAGCCTCTTCACGGCTTCATCCGGTTTTCCGCTGTCCCGAAGGGCAACGCCCATGAGGTAGTGGGCTTCCACAAATCGATCGTCCAGCGCGAGCGCGTGCTGAAGCTGCTCGACGGCTGCCTGCGACTGTCCTTGCCGTACGAGCGCCAGTGCGAGCTTGTACATGACACGCGTACCGTCGTCGTCCAGCTGCAGATAGCTGTTGTAGTACTCGACCGCCGCGTCATAGCGGCCCATGGCGCTGCTGATGTCGCCAAGGAGTTCGATCGGCTGCGGGGCGGTCGGGTCGAGTGTGTTTGCCTCACGGGCGTCACGGAGGGCAGCCTGGAGGTCGTCGCCGCCGCGGCGGCGGTAGGTTTCGGCCCTCTGCAGGTGGGCCAGCATGGAGTCGGGCTTGAAGGCGAGGGCGCCGCTGAAGGCCTCGATGGCTTCGGATGTCCGGCCGGCGTCGAGTGCGGCGTCGCCCTCCGCGACCAGGCGCCGGAACTCCCGTTCCTGACGCACTTCCATCCAGACCACGGTCGTCACCGTGACCAGAGCGGCCAGGGTCGTGACCAGCACGACGGACCATTTCACAACCGGGGATGTTAGCCCCCAGAACTCCCAACCCCCAAGAACCCCGAGGGAACATCCATACCGTCGCGGTGTCGAATGCTCCATAGGGTGTAGACTTCATGCAGAGACCCTTTGCAGCCGATGTCCTTGGCGGACAGGTTCTTGCGGGAGATGTTCTCGGGGGAAACCTTGGGGGAGAGACTGTGAAGAACGCCGGCACCCTGAGCTGGTCGGAAGTCGACGGCCGCGAAGCTGCTCTCATAGGACGTTGCACAGCCGGAGACGAGGAGGCCTGCGCCGAGCTCGTCGCGGAGCACCAGCGGATGGTCTTTACGCTGGCCCTTCACCTGCTGGGCGACCGTGACGAAGCCCTCGACCTTTCCCAGGAAGTGTTTCTCCGGGTCTTCCGGACGCTGCCGAGCTTCCGCGGCCAATCCGCCCTGCGGACCTGGATCTACCGCATCGTCATCAACCAGGCGCGCAACCGGCAACGCTGGTGGAGAAGGCGCCATCGCGCCAGCCAGGTTTCGCTCGACGAGCATATGCAGCAGTGCGGGGATTTCGAATCCGCGTCGACGGTCCTGCCGGACCGCGCCCTGGCGAGCAAGGAGACGGCGGAGCGGATCTGGCGGGCGCTCGAGCATCTGCCGTTCGATCAGCGCACGGCGCTGATCCTGCGCGAGATCGACGGGCTCCGGTACGAAGAGATCGCGTTCTCGCTTGGCGTAGCGGTGGGTACGGTGAAGTCGCGGCTGACGCGTGCGCGCCAGGCGCTCCGCCAGGAACTGCTGGGATTGCGGGGATGACTCAGTACGTGGGCTGCGATCACGCGCGCACCCTGCTGGAAGGGTTGATCGACGGCGAATTGTCGATGGCGGATCAGCTTGCCGTCGAGTCGCATCTCCGCTGGTGCGACACCTGCGCGCTGCGAGTCGAAGACATGCGGACGATCGGCGCGTCGCTGCGCGTCAATTCTGTATCGAGGCCGCTGACACGTAGCGCGGACGAATCGCTCACGGCGCTCACCGAAGGCGTGCTGGTCCGTGTGCGCGCTGAGCGTGCGCAATCGTTCCAGTCACGTATCCAGGAGATGCTGACCGATCGCCGTCTGCTCTGGCCGGCGCTCGGCGCCACCGGCGCAGTGCTCCTGTGCGTGGCGGCCGCATCCAGCGTGCTGCACCTCTCGACGTCGCAGTCTCCGGAGTCGCTCGCTGGAATGATCTCCGCGATCGGCAGCCCGCCGGGATCCATCGGCCGCCCGGTCCGGCCCGCCGACAACGGCGTCACCATCCCGCGTCTGACCGAAGATGAAGCCGAGCGCGCGTGGAGCGCTCTCGAGCTCATGCCGGAAGACGACGTGATCTACACCGTGCGGACGGTGGTGAACCGCGACGGAAGCGTGGCGGATTATGAGCTTCTGCTCTCCGATGAGGGCCCCGCGGACACGAGGGCACAGGAAAATGCCGTGCTCAACGCCGTGCGCAAGACGCGGTTCATGCCGGCAGAGACGCCGATGGGCCGCGCGGTTGCCGTGGACATGGTGTGGTTGATCGCGAAGACGACGGTCGTTGCCGGCCCGGTTGAGGCGATCCGCGGCCGATCTACCTCTGACGTCAGGACCAAGGACGGAGCCAAGCCTCCGACACGCGGGCCGGCGGCGCCGCCGCTCAGCGGCCAGCCGTCGGAGCGTCCGTCAGCGACGGCCTGAACCTGCCGCCGGCGCCTCGCCCCTGGCGCTCGCGGAGTTGTTGAGCGCGTCGGTCGCCCGGACAATCACACCGCGGGCGGCTGCTTCCCCTTCCAGCACGAGCTCGAACTGTTCGACGCGCGAGTCCGCGATACCGTCCTTCGGATAGATCATCTGCCACTTGTCGCCGTCGAGCGAGTAGTCCGCGCGCTGCACGGCGGAGTACTCATCCCGCACGTCGAACTCGAGCACGAGACGGGCCCCTTCGCGCCGTACGGCCGTGATCATGATGTCGGGCGGCGTGTTGTCGATGTCGAACGCGCTGCTTTCGAGCGCACCCGTCAGCGTGGTGGTCGGCGAATTCGACGGAGCGTCGCTGGCAACGATGCGCAGGAAGTAGCTCCCATTCGGGACGGACGTCGTGTCCCAGACGAGGATGGGATCGGTCACGGCGCGTTTGAGGACTTTCCAGGACGTCTCTCCCTCGCGGCGATACAACACGTCAAACGTGAGGTCGTCCTTGTTGTCGTCCTCTGCGCGCCAGGCAAACGTCAGCAGGCCCTTCTGATAGACCCGGCGTCCGAGACTTGGCGTACCCCCTGAAGGGTTTGCCAGCCGGCGCTCGGGAGTGTCTCCGTCGAAGCCCGCAATTTCGGGATCCGTGGGAAATGGACGCTGGAACACCGTTCCCGGCGGGTGAATCGTGATCGACGTCACGCGGGGCCTGAGGTTGCGCGGCAGATAGGCCGCCGACACCGAGGTGAGCGCGGGTGATTCACCGCGCGCGCCGGTCAGCGTCGCGCGCCACTGAAGGTAGCGGGCACGGGGGCTCGTGATTGTGCTGCCAGCCTGGTTTGCGTATGCCGACGTCCATTCGCTCCATGTCTCGTCCGGCGTGCGCGTGTTGCCGGAGCGCGTGGAGAGATCGACACGCGTACCCGCCGGCGTCTGAGCACGCCAGCGAATCGTGCCCCAGGCGGCTACGGTCGTGGCGTCGCGGACATCGGACGTATAGACGCCCTTTTCCGCGCGCGCCGCGGACAAGCGAAGCAGCTTGCCCGGATTGGCCGTCGCAAAGAGCATCCGGCCGTCGCGCTCGGGGAGGATCGTGGTGACCTGCTGGACGTTCGAACGCACGACAAGCGTCGGCTGATACGGCTCGCCGGACAGGCGGTAGATCTTTCCCTTGTTCCCGGTGGCGACGAGCAGGCTGCCATTGCCTTCGAATGCGATGTCGTACGGCGTGTCCTCGCGCAGCTCCCAGACGAGATCCCACGCGCCATCAGGGCTGATGCGATAGATCGCGCCGGTGACGGGTCCGGTGCTGCGCGGCGTCTGCTGTTGGGGCGTCCCTCCGCCGGATGGCTCCGCGATGCCGATTGCTGTCACCTCGGCGGTCACCGTCACGACCGGCGTGGGAGCGGAGGAGTCGCTCGACGGCGAAGAAGCGCTGCTGCTTCCCGCGCCCTGGCGGTTGCTCACGCCAATCGCGTACATCGTCCCGTCGCGATCGACCCGGATCGTGCGGATTTCATTGAAGCTCGAGTCGAGGATGACGAAGGGCCTGCCGGTCGAGTCGATCCGGAAGACGCGCCCGGGC
The DNA here is from genome assembly GCA_035537775.1 of Vicinamibacterales bacterium. Taxonomy (GTDB): domain Bacteria; phylum Acidobacteriota; class Vicinamibacteria; order Vicinamibacterales; family UBA2999; genus Gp6-AA40. Next base: position 54,849 of record DATLLQ010000214.1, read on the forward strand.
GACTCCGTGCCTGCCAGCAGGCGCCCTTGCAGGTCGAAGGCCAGCGTCATGGCGTGCGTCGCCTTGGTCTCGTAGAACACGCTGCCCTTGCCGTCCGGCGTGATCCGGTAGATGACGCCCTTGTCGCCCGTCCCGGCGAAGACGTTGCCGCTGCGGTCGACCGCCAGGCTCCAGATGTACCGGTCGTCAGGGTCGAAGAAGACCGACGCCTTGCCGGTTGGATCAACCTTGTAGATCTTTCCCTGCGGCGACGTGCCGACATAGATCCCGCCGGTGGGTACCGGCGCGATCGCATGGACCTCGAGCTCTTCGCTGTCGAAGAACACCGAGCCCTTGCCGGCCGGGTCGACGCGGAAGACCTGCCCTTCGTTGCCGCTGCCCGCGTACACCGTTCCGTCGGGCAGAGTGATCGCCGTCCAGATGAACGGTGCGCTCGACTCGTACACCGGCGTCGATGTGGGCCCGAGCGTCAGGCGGCCGTAGGTATCGATCGAAAGGTTTTCGACCTCGCCGCGAAGGAAGTCGGCCTCGGTTGACACCTGCCAGAAGGTCGGGAGCGCGGCCGACGCACCAGCGGTGAACGTCGCCGCGACGAGGAATCCGAGGAGGAAGCGGGAGCGCACGGTTACTCGTCGAGCGGCAGCGTGAGCGTGCGCGAGCCGGTAACCGCGTGTCCGGTCACGATTTCCCATTCGCCCATGAGCGCGCTCTGCAGCGGCCTGAAGCTGCCTCCATTGCGATCCGACTCCATGACGGCCAGCACCGAGGGCGGAAGGGCCGCCAGCGACTCGCCGCGCACGACGGCGCCTCCGTCGCGCGTGACCATGCGCACGTACAGGCGGTTGTTCTTCTTGGCGTCGTTCAGCAGCCGGATCATCTGCGACACGCCGCGGGTCTGCGCCGGCTGCACCTGAAGCTCGCGCGCTTCCCACTGCGACAGCCGCGCGGCGTCGGCAACCATGATCGACACGCTGCCGGACGCGTTGGCAGGAATCCGGACCGGGACTGATTTGGTGATCTCTTCGCCGCGGTAGGTCCGCAGCAGCACCTTGAGGTCAACCGTCGTCCCTGCTTTCACCCGCGTACCGTCCACCCAGGCACGCTCGAGCGTCGCGCTGCGAGGCTGCTCGCTGGCGTCGACTTCAAGCGTCAGACCCTCGAACTCGACGTCCTCGAAGGAGTTCCGGAGCAGGAAGTTGATCGGCGCGACGACCGACGACGCGGCGCCCGTGGATGGCTGATCCCCGGTGAAGAGGTCCTCGAACGAGATGGCTCCGTGGTTCTTGATGTTCGCGCTCCCGCGGAGCACGTAGGTGCCTACGCCGTTCTGGCGCTCGTAGGATTGCAGCGTCGTGACGATCGACGTGTAGGCAAGGATCGGCGTGAACAGCTCGTCATTCACCAGCGAGATATTGAACGTCCTGGTGAAACCGCGTTCCTCGTTCTTCAGCGTGAGCCGCAGCGGGATCATCGCGGGGCCCTTGCCAAGCGTGCCGGCAATCGTCGTGGCCCGATCCTGAGAGATGGTCCCGATGACCTCGCCGGTGCTTGCGATCTTCTGTGAGGCCTGCAGGCTGGGAAGCACCGTGAGGACGTATGCGCGCGTCAGGGGGAACTGCGTCGGGCCGAGGCCATAGAAGGGGTGTCCGAACGCATAGACCTTGTCACCGTCCACGTCGGTCACGGTGCCGGTGGCGCCGATCTCGAGGTCGCCGCTCATGAGCGCCACACCGAGCGGATCGCCTGGACGAAGTCGAGGAGCTGCGGCGGTGGCCGTTCGCGGCGTCTGCGCAGATCCGGCGAGCATCGGGATAAAACCCTGATCGTGGAAGACGGACGTGACCGAGCCGAGGACCGTCGGGTCGAACCCGCCAAACGTCAATGGGGTCGCGATGGGACGCAGCAGCGTGCCGAGCCCTGCGGTCACATTGCCGAACGCCTGCACATCCGATGGACTCTGTGCGAACGGCCGTGACCAGGAGAAGGCCTGACGGAGCGAGGCCTGGAGACTTTCGGGCGTCAAAGCGGCCGGGACATCCATCCGCGCCAGCTGGCGGCGCGGCGTGGCCAGCGTCGCGTCCGCGATCATCTCGGCAATCGGCGTGATGCCGGCGATCGGTTCCTTCGAGAACTCGCCAAGCGAATAGGAGACGGCACCAACGAGGCGGCCGTCGATATAGACCGGGCTTCCGCTCATGCCCGCGATGACGCCGGCGTTGGCGAGCGGCCCGCCCTCGAGGCGCGCCAGGATCAGGTCACGCCTGGGTCCGATGACGTTGTGGAGCACGCCGAGTACGTGCACCTTGAACTCATCCAGGCGATCCCCTTCGAAGACCGTCCGCCCGATCCCCGTCATCCCCGGCCGGACTTCCTCGACGGGCAGGAACCGGCTCTGGGCTGGCAGTCCGGCAGCCAGGCAGAGGAGGAACGCGAACAACGTGACGCAGGCACGAACGTTCATGTGCAGACTCACGTTGATGATACGGGTAAACCCTTTGAATCGCTAGGGTCTACGGCGGAAAGCCGGCCCGAGGCCGGCCCGGCGCCTACGCGTCACGCTCCCTGAACCACGGCCATTTGCGGCGCGAGATGTTTGCGGCGGACCGCGAAGGATTCAGCACGGTTCGTAGCGTGTTGCGTAATGTCCCGCCGTCCAGCCGGCCGAGCATCTTCGCGTCGATCAGATCTTCGCCCACCATCCACGCAGTCCCGAGGACCGGCGTGATGACGAAGTCCACCCAGGCCATATTCGTCGGGTTGCGCATGCCGACATTGCCGATGGACGCCTCGCTGACCGGTCCGATCTCGAATTGCGTGCTGACGGCCGCCGAAAAGACCATCGCGCGGGCGATCATCCCGACATAGCCACGCTCGCCGGTCTCCAGGCGCTTGCGACGGTGATCGTTATGCCTGTAGATGTTCGCGTAGACGGCGCCGCCCAGGGGATGTGCGATGTAGTTCGTAAAGAACTTGCCGCCGTCGTCCCAGGTGCGTCCGGTGTTCGATACAGACTTGAACCAATCCTTGAGGAACGCCCCACCGAGCTCGCGCCTGGTCTTCGCTTCTCTGAGCCTGACCGTATGCTGAAAGACCGTGAAGCCGAGGGCCTGACTGCTGGCTGCGCCAAATTGAAAGTCTGAATCCGGTTCCTGCGGAGTGGGCGCGGCGACGAACGCCGCGCTGGATTTAAGGGCGTGAACTGAAGTCTCAGGATCGCTTTGTGCGTTGGCCGGAGCGCTCTCGATCAGCGCTGTTACAAGTGCCAGAGAGAGCACGCATGTTGCCCGTTTCGTCGTCCTCGCGAATAGTCCTTCTGGGCGCCGCGGTTCCAACATTGGGTCCTCCTGCGGTCACGAAGCGGTGCGACGTTCCTCCTTCGGAGGCGCACCGCACTCCGCAGCCCGCATCGGTGCACCCTGAGTGCCGATCAGCGCTGTAATTTCTTGACAGTGTTCGCGTTGTGGACTAGGCTGACTGTTCGCTTTGTTGATATGAACAGGTCGTTTAGCTTCTTCGCGCGCCCGTTTCCCGCCAGCTATTGGTGGTGGTACGGGACTGCACGCTGAAGGGGCAGACGCCGAGTCAACGAAAACAAGTTCAGAAACTCAGCACCTCGCAAACGCCTCTTCAGCCAGCCGGTTGAAGAGGCGTTTTTGTTTATGAGCCGTTCGCTGTTGTGCGAAACCGTGACGGGCCAATCGATGGCCGACCTGCGCCGCGCGCGTGATGCCGCCGTGGCCGACATGGTGGAAGTGCGCCTCGATGGCGTCACTGACGTTGACGTCGCCGGCGCGCTCCACGGACGTCGGAAGCCAGTGGTGGTCACGTGCCGCCCTGAATGGGAAGGCGGACGATTCGCGGGGACCGAAGAGGAGCGCCATCGCATCCTTGTCGAAGCGCTCACCCTTGGCGCGGAGTTCGTGGACGTCGAATGGATGTCACTGCACGGCCTCCATCGCCCGCGCTTCGACGATATCGTCCGCACGGATCCAGCGCGGGTTGTCGTCTCCTCGCACGATTTCGAGGGCGTCCCGGCGGATGTCGAGGCCAGGGCCCGCGACATGCGCGGCTACGGTGCAGCCGTCATCAAGGTGGCCGTCATGCCGCATGCGCTGCGGGACACGCTGCCGCTGCGTGAGATCGCACGCGACGGCGATGCGGTCGTCGTCGGGATGGGGGACTCGGGCGTGCCGACGCGCCTGCTTGCCTCGCGATACGGGTCACGCTGGAGCTACGCGGGGAACGGCGTCGCGCCCGGACAGATTCCAGCCCAGCGGATGTTGTCGCAGTACAGGTTCCGCGAGATTGGCCCGTCCACCCGCGTCTTCGGCGTGGTCAGCGTGAGCGCGCTCCACTCCTTCTCGCCGCTCATGCACAACGCAGCATTCGCGGCCGACGGGCTCGACGCGGTGTACATCCCGTTGCAGACAGCCGAGTTCGCGGACTTCGACGAGTTTGCGTCGGCGCTCGGCGTTGAGGGAGTGAGTGTGACGATTCCCTTCAAGGGCGACGCTCTTCGCGCGGCGTCGAAGGCCGACGCCCTCACGCGTCAGGTCGGTGCTGCCAACACGCTGAGGCGCGTGCAGGATGCCTGGGAGGCAACGAATACCGACGTCACCGGCTTCCTCGCCCCGCTCGATCAGGCGCTTGGCCGGCCGCTGACTGGCGTCCGCGCGTCGGTTCTCGGCGGCGGCGGATCGGCCAGGGCGGTGGTCGTTGCGCTGCTGTCCCGTGGTGCACAGGTGACCGTTCACACGCGGCGCCGCGAACAGGCCGAGGAGGTCACCGAGGATCTCGGAGCGGCGATTGGCCCATGGCCCGTTACGGAGGGCTGGGATCTCCTCGTCAATTGCACGCCGCTGGGGAGCCCGACGATGAGGGATGAGTCGCCGCTGCCTGGAGGACCGTTCACGGGTGAGCTGGTCTACGACGTGACCTATGGCGATGGTGAGTCGCGGCTCGTGCGCGAGGCACGGGAGGCAGGGTGCCGCACCCTCGATGGATTGCCGATGCTGGTGGCGCAGGCGGAGCGTCAATTCGAGTGGTGGATCGGACGGCCGCCGCGGCGGGGCGTGATGCGGAACGCCGTCGTCAAGACCGGTGACGAGCGGAGCGTGCCATGCACTTAACGAGCTTCGAAGAGTTCAAGGATCTGGCCCAGCGCGGGACGTTCGTGCCGGTCTACAAGGAGATCGTCGCGGACATGCTGACGCCGGTCTCCGCCTTCCTGAAGATCGCCGAGCATTCGGACTACGCGTTCCTGCTCGAATCGGTCGAAGGCGGTGAGCAGCTTGCGCGCTACTCGTTCCTGGGCAAGGACCCGTTTCTGCTTCTCCGCTCGCGCGGGGGCAAGACAATCATCGACCGCGCCGGCGAGCGAACGGAGTCCGACAAGCCGTTCGTGGCGACGCTGCGCGAGCTGATGGCCGGATTCCATGCGCCGTTCGTTCCGGGCCTTCCTCGATTCACCGGCGGTGCCGTCGGTTATGTCGGCTACGACGCCGCAGCCTGGTTCGAGCCCGTCAAGCTCCAATCCGTGGCGGAGGATGCAGACGAGGCCGGCTTCATGCTCTTCGATACCGTGCTGGCGTTCGATCACGTCCGGCATCGCATCCTGATCATCGCCAATGCACGGATCACGGGTGACGAAGACCTCGAATCGCTGTACCAGTTCGCCTGCGCGCGCATCGAGTTCGTCGAGCGCGAGCTGGAGCGTGCGCTCTCCAAGCCGACCTCAGCCCCCGCGTCGCCGCTCGACGTGACCTCGAACGTGTCGCGCGAAGAGTTCGAGCGGATGGTCCGGACCGCAAAGGAGTACATCGCGGCAGGCGACATCTACCAGGTCGTGCTGTCGCAGCGCTTCGAGTCGGCCATCAGCGCCGACCCGTTTACCGTGTACAGGGCCCTTCGCCATGTGAATCCGTCGCCCTACATGTACTTCCTGCGCGTCGGCGATCGCTCGATTGTCGGCTCCTCGCCGGAAATGCTCGTGCGCGTCGAGGGACGCCGCATGCAGACGCACCCGATCGCGGGTACACGGCCGCGCGGGAAGACGGAAGAGGAAGACATGCGTCTCGCGGAGGAACTGAAGCGGAACGAGAAAGAGCGCGCCGAACACGTGATGCTCGTCGACCTGGGACGCAACGATCTCGGACGCGTATCCTCGTACGGCAGCGTGCGCGTACCGACGTACATGACGGTCGAGCGCTACTCGCACGTGATGCACCTGGTGTCGATCGTGGAAGGGAAGCTCGATGACAAGCACGACCGGCTGGATGCGCTTGTGGCCTGTTTCCCGGCCGGAACCGTCTCCGGCGCTCCCAAGGTCAGGGCGATGGAGATCATCTCCGAGCTCGAAAACCGGCGCCGGGGAGTCTACGCCGGTGCGATCGGATATGTCGATTTTGCAGGCAACCTCGACTTCTGCATCACGATCCGCACCGTCGTGATCGAGGACGGCCGCGCCTACGTGCAGGCCGGCGCCGGCATCGTCGCAGACTCCAATCCGACAGCGGAGTACGAGGAGACGCGCGACAAGGCGCGCGCCGTCATTCGCGCACTGGAACTGGCACAGGCGGGTTTGTAGGGAACACCGATCATGATTCTCGTCATCGACAACTACGACTCCTTTACCTACAACCTCGTGCAGTACCTCGGCGAGCTGGGCGCCGAGATCCGCGTGCGGAGAAACGACCAGATCACCATCGGCGAGATCGAAGCGATGGCGCCGGAGCAGATCCTCATTTCGCCGGGCCCTGGCCGTCCGGAGGACGCAGGCGTGTCGGTGGATGTCATCCGGCGCTTCGGACCGAGCCTTCCCATTCTTGGAGTCTGCCTCGGCCATCAGGCGATCGGCGCGGTGTACGGCGGGGTTGTCTGCCGCGCCAATGCGCCGATGCACGGCAAGACATCGACGATCGTGCACGACGGCAAGGGACTCTTCCACGGCATCACGGCCCCGTTTCTCGCGGGCCGCTATCACTCCCTGGTGATTTCGAACGACCGCGTGCCCGCCGAGCTCGAGGTTGCTGCGCGTACGAGCGAAGACGGCACGATCATGGCCGTTCGGCACCGCACCTATCCGGTGCACGGCGTGCAGTTCCACCCGGAATCGGTTCTCACCGACGAGGGGCGTCACATCCTGCGGAACTTTCTGGATCTGTGATGTTTACCGCCCTGATCGAGAAGCTCGTCCGCCACGAGGACCTGACAGCCGACGAGGCCGCCGCAGCGATGCAGGAGGTCATGGACGGCCGTGTGTCAGCTGGAGCACTGGCCGGGCTGCTCTCGGCCCTCGCGATGAAGGGCGAGCGCCCGTCTGAGATCGTGGGCTTCGCGAAGACGATGCGTGCGAACGCGGTGAAGCTGTCGAATCCGGTGGGCGAGGTGTTCGACACGTGTGGTACCGGCGGCGATCGGTCCGGCACCTTCAACATATCGTCCGCCGCTGCGCTGGTCGTGGCTGCGTGCGGTGTCAAGGTGGCCAAGCACGGGAATCGGTCCGTGTCGAGCCGATGTGGCAGCGCGGATGTCTTCGAGCACCTTGGTGTCAATATCGCGGCGGCACCGCCCGTCGTCGAGCGAACGCTTCAGGACGCCGGCATCGCATTCTTCTTCGCACCAACGTTTCACCCGTCCATGAAGCACGCAGGGCCGACGCGGCGAGAGCTGGGCATCCGGACCGCGTTCAACCTGCTCGGACCCTTGACGAATCCCGCCGGAGCCACGCGGCAGATCGTCGGCGTGCCGCGATCCGAACTCACCGAGCTCCTGGCACGGGCACTCATGCTGCTCGGATCGTCGCGTGCGTGGGTCGTGCACGGCGCGGACGGTATCGACGAGATCTCGACGACGGGATACACCAAGGTCTCAGAGTGCCGGGAAGGCGCCGTCCACACGTTCTACGTGCATCCGGCTGACGTCGGCCTGACCAAAGCGACCCCTGGCGCGCTGGCGGGCGGGGATGCCGCGGCCAACGCGGAGATCGTCCAGCGTGTACTCGATGGGCAGCGCGGGGCACCGCGCGACGTCGTTCTCTTCAATGCCGGCGCCGCTCTCTTTGTCGCCGGACGTGTCGACTCTGTCGGCTCCGGCATCAAGAGAGCCGGCGAAGCGATCGACTCCGGGGCAGCACGATCGACGCTGGAACGGATGGTGAGGACCTCCAACGCGGAGGTGGCCGCATCCGCCTCCGGTGACGCGACGGTGGACAGATGAGCGCGCCGGACCTCCTGCGGACCATCGTCGCGGCCACACACCGAATCGTCGACGTACGGCGTGAGCGCGAGCCGTTCGCTGCGCTCGAACGGCGCGCAGCGTCGGGCACGCCTCGCGGCTCTGCTTTCGAATCCGCCCTGGCCAATCCTTCACAGGTGAACGTCATTGCCGAGTGCAAGCGCCGGTCGCCCTCGAGAGGTGTGCTGGCCGCTACGTACGATCCCGTGGCGATCGCGCGTCAATACGCGTCGGGCGGCGCCGCCGCCATCTCCGTGCTGACGGAGCCGACGTTCTTCGACGGTTCGCTCGATCACCTGGCCGCCGTGAGGGCGGCCGTTACTGTGCCGCTCCTGCGGAAGGACTTCATCGTCGACGAATACCAGCTGCTCGAGGCGCGGGCCATGGGAGCCGATGCGGTGCTTCTGATCGTCGCGGCGCTCGATCAGGACCGTCTGCGACAGTTGCAGCAGCGTGCGCACGATCTTGGTCTGGCGACGCTGGTCGAAGTTCACGACGAAGAGGAGCTTGATCGCGCCGTGGAGAGCGGCGCTCGCCTCGTCGGCGTGAACAACCGCAACCTGCGGACTCTGGCGGTCGATGTCGAGGCGTCTTACCGCCTGGCTCGCCGGATCCCGCGCGACGTCGTGGGCGTGAGCGAGAGCGGCCTTCAGTCTCGCGCCGATCTGGAGAAGCTGACGGCTGCCGGGTACCGGGCGTTTCTGATCGGCGAACGCTTCATGACCGACCACGATCCCGCGCAGGCAATCCGTGGCCTGACTGGAGCGCTGCCGTGTTCCTGAAGATCTGCGGGATCACGAATCTGGACGACGCGATGCATGCCGTCGAGCACGGCGCGACGGCGCTCGGGTTCGTGCTGTGGCCACGGAGCCCGCGCGTCGTTCAGCGCGATACGGTCACTCGCATCGTTGCGCAGCTGCCGGCGACGGTGACCACGGTCGGTGTGTTCGTCAACGAGTCGATCGACGAGATCGTGCGCACGATGGAGCGAACGAACCTGACCGCGATCCAGCTCCATGGCGACGAGCCGGTGGAATACGCCGAAGCACTGGCCTGGCCGATCCTGCGTTCGGTCACGCTGGAGACAGCGTCCCTTGTCGCGCCAGCCTGGCCCGACGACACGACGCTTCTCCTCGATGCGGCGGATCCCGAGCGGCGCGGTGGCACCGGTCAGCAGGTGGACTGGGAGGCCGCGGCGGCTCTGGCGCGCAGGCGGCGCGTGGTGCTCGCCGGAGGGCTGACGCCGGTCAACGTGACAGACGCGATCGGCAGGGTTCGGCCGTACGGCGTTGACGTCTCGTCGGGCGTCGAGGATGCGCCTGGCGTGAAGAATCCCGGCAAGGTTTCGCAGTTTCTGACGTGTGCGCGGAAAGCGATGCTCGACGAGCCGCGCAACGCAGTAGGGCGCTCTTTCAAGGGTGCCGTGGAGCAGTGATGGCTACAGCCACGAGCGAACGATCCGTCTTTGGCCGGCGCGATCCTGATGACCGCGGCTACTTCGGCGACTACGGCGGGCGTTTCGTTCCGGAGACCCTTGTCGCGCCGATTGAGGAACTGACGGTCGGCTACCTTGCCGCGCGCGAGGATCCCGGGTTCCGCGACGAGCTCGCCCATCTGCTGAAGCATTACGTGGGACGCCCGACGCCGTTGTACGAGGCGAAGCGTCTTGCCGGGGGCGCGCGGAGCAGGGTGTTCCTGAAGCGTGAAGACCTCACGCATACCGGAGCCCACAAGATCAACAACTCGCTCGGCCAGGCGCTGCTCGCGAAGCGCATGGGCAAGAGGCGAGTTGTCGCCGAAACCGGGGCGGGGCAGCATGGCGTCGCAACGGCCGCCGCGTGCGCGCTGCTGGGTCTGTCGTGCGACATCTACATGGGCGCGGAAGACATGCGACGGCAGGCGCTCAACGTCGTGCGGATGCGCCTGCTGGGCGCCGACGTCCGCCAGGTGGACTCGGGCAGCAAGACCCTCAAGGACGCCATCAACGAAGCGATGCGTGACTGGGTTGCCAACGTGCACGAAACCTATTACCTGCTCGGGTCGGCGCTGGGTCCGCACCCGTATCCGCTGATGGTTCGCGAATTTCAGTCGGTGATCGGCCGGGAAGCGCGCGCGCAGATCCTCGAACAGGCCGGCCGCCTGCCGGACATCGTCGTCGCCTGCGTCGGCGGCGGGAGCAACGCAATCGGAATCTTCGACGCCTTCGTCGAGGACGCGAACATCCGGCTGATCGGCGTGGAAGCGGGCGGGGAACGAATCGCCCCGGGTCGTCATGCCGCGCGCTTTGCCGGCGGTAGCACCGGCGTTCTCCAGGGAACCCGAACATTCATTCTTCAGGACGAAGCGGGCAACATCGAGCTGACGCATTCGATCTCGGCGGGACTGGATTACGCGGCGGTCGGGCCGGAACATGCGTGGCTGCGTGATCTCGGGCGCACCGAATACAGCTATGTCACCGACGCGGAAGCCCTCGAAGGGTTTCAGCAGCTGGCGCGGCTCGAGGGGATCCTCCCGGCGCTCGAATCCGCGCATGCGATCGCGTACACGACCCGACTGCTGCGCGATGTGCCCGATGGTTCGCTGATCCTGGTCAACCTTTCCGGCCGCGGCGACAAGGACGTGCAAAGCGTGGCGGAGGCGCTTCGATGAGCAGCCATGCGCCGGCAACGGAAAGCCGTCTTGCCGCGACGTTCAGCCGGCTGCGCGCGGGCAAGTCGCCCGGCCTTGTGACCTACGTCACGGCCGGCGATCCGGATCTGCCGCGAACAGGAGGCATCCTCCGTGCGCTCGACAGGGCAGGTGCGGACGTACTCGAGATCGGCGTGCCGTTCTCCGACCCGCTGGCTGATGGCCCGGTGATCCAGCGTGCGACGGAGCGTGCACTCGCGGCGGGAACGACCCTGGCCGGGGTCCTCGACCTGCTCGAGGGTCTGAGACCGGAGGTTCGGGCGCCGTTTGTCGTGTTCAGCTATGCGAACCCGATCCTGCGGATGGGCGCGGAGCGGTTCGCCGACCGCGCCCGGGCGGCCGGGGTAGACGGCGTGCTGGTGCTGGACCTTCCGATCGAGGAGGCCGGAAGCTTCCGCAACATGCTGGCCGCGCGGCGGATTGATACAATTCTCCTGCTCAGCCCGACGACTACCGACGAGCGCCTCCGGACGGCAGCCTCCCTCGGAAGTGGATTTCTATACGCGATCTCGCGTCTGGGCGTGACGGGTGCCCGTGAGACCCTGGCCGATGGCGCGCAGGAGATGGTGCAGCGCATCCGGCAGGTGAGTGAACTGCCCGTCGCCCTCGGTTTTGGCATCTCGAAACCCGAGCACGTGCGCGAAGTGGGCCTCTGGGCTGATGCCGCCGTGGTCGGCAGCGCCCTCGTCAGCGTCATCGCCGGCGCGGGTGGGGCGGACGATCTGGATCAACGGGTAGAGGAGTATGTGCGTTGGCTGAAGTCCTGACAATCGAGGAGCTGCGGACCCGCATCGACGTGATCGATGAGCAGCTGGTGCGACTGCTCAACGTGCGCGTCGCCTGCGCCGTGGAAGTGGGCCGCCTGAAGCACGAAGCCGGGATGCCCATCTACCAGCCGGAACGCGAGGCGCAGGTCCTGGGGCGCGTGCGTAATTCGGCGACGGAGCTGGCGGGCCCGCTCACCGCCGAAGCGGTGGTCAGGATCTTCGAGCGGATCATCGACGAGGCACGGCGGGCAGAGCGTGAAGCAAGTTCTCAGCGCGACGAATTGAGGTAGAGCAGTCATGGTTGTCGTCATGAAAGAGCGCGCCACAGAGGCGCAGATTGACTCGGTCATCGCTCGGCTCATCGAGCTCGGCATGGACGTGCATCGCTCGTCCGGCGCCACCCGGACCGTCCTGGGCGTCGTCGGCGCTCACAAGGTCGAGAAGGAGCTGATCGAGATCCTCGACGGGGTGCACGAGGTGCTGCGCATCTCGGAGCCGTACAAGCGCGCGAGCCGCACGTTCAAGCCGGACGACACGATCGTCACCATCGACGACGTGCGAATCGGCGGGGACGAAGTGATCATGATGGCCGGTCCCTGCTCGGCGGAAACCGAAGAGCAGGTGATGGCCACCGCCGCCGCCGTCCGGCGTGCCGGCGCGAAGATCCTCCGCGGGGGGGCCTTCAAGCCTCGCAGCTCGCCCTACAGCTTCCAGGGGCTGGGCGAGCAGGGGTTGCAGATGCTGCGCCGCGCCGCCGACGCGCACAACCTGAAGCTGATCTCCGAGGTGATGGACATCAGCCAGATCGAGATGATCGAGAAGTACTGCGACATCTTCCAGGTCGGCGCGCGCAACATGCAGAACTTCACGCTGCTGCGGGAGCTCGGATACCACCGTAAACCTGTGCTGCTGAAGCGCGGAATCTCGGCGACGATCGAGGAGTGGCTGCTGTCGGCTGAGTACCTGCTGGCTGGCGGCAACAACGACGTGATCCTCTGCGAACGCGGGATCCGCACCTTTGAGACGGCGACGCGAAACACGTTCGACATCTCGGCGATTCCGGTGGTCAAGAAGCTGAGCCACCTGCCGATCGTCGCGGATCCGAGCCACGGAGCTGGACGCCGTGACATGGTGGCGCCGATGGCGCGCGCCGCCGTTGCGGCCGGCGCCGACGGCCTGATCATCGAGGTGCACAACGATCCGGATCGCGCCCTCAGCGACGGCGCCCAGTCGATGTTCCCCTCGCAGTTCGATCGATTGATGGCGGAGCTGCGCATCATCGCGCCGGCGATCGGGCGGAGCATCTGTCTGGAGCCGGTCTCGCGTCGAGGATGGGCACGATAGGCCGCTGTGCCCGACCCTCCATTTAAGACCCTCTCTGTCGTCGGGCTGGGGCTCATCGGCGGATCGATCGCCCTTGCCGTCCGTGAGCGATGGCCGGGCGTGCGGATCGCCGGAGTCGATCGCAAGGCAGTCCTTGCGCACGCGCTCGGCAGCGGGGCCATCGACCGGTCGGCCGACAGCGCCGCCGACGTCGCGGACGCAGACTTGATCATCCTGGCTGCGCCGGTCCGCCAGAATCTGAAGCTCCTGGCGGAAATCGCTCAGCGGCTTCCGTCTACAACCATCGTCACCGACGTCGGCAGCACGAAGCAGAGCATCGTGAACGCGGCGGCCGCGCTGTCGTGCACCGGATCCTTCGTCGGCGGACACCCGATTGGCGGAGCCGAGCAAGGTGGATTCGGTTTTGCCCGGCCCGATCTCTTCAGACACCGGCCATGGATCTTCACGCCTGGCCCCTCGACGCCGGCGACGGTGCTGGAGCGCGTGTTCGACTTTGCCCGCGGCCTTGGCGCGCGCCCGTCGAGCATGGACGCCGCCGAGCACGACCGCGTCATGGCATTCCTGAGCCACCTGCCGCAGCTCGCGGCGAGCGCGTTGATGGACGTCATCGGCAGCAGCGCGGGGGAGAACGGGCTTCGGCTGGCAGGCCGCGGCCTTGTCGATACGACGAGACTCGCGTCGAGCCCGCCGGACACATGGCGGGATGTCTGCGCCACGAACGCCCAAGCGGTTGGCGAAGCGCTCGACGTCCTGATCGACCGGCTCTCGGACCTGCGGGCAGACCTTCAAAGTGGAGAAGCGGTCACCAGGGTCTTCACTGAAGCCGCGCGCTGGCGGGCCGAGCTTATGAGCGGTCGCGACTAGCTCTCGCGATCTCCTCAACCGCCAGAGGATTCTCCAGCGATGACAGGTCGCCTGGCGGTTGGCCAAGGTAGGCGGCACGAATGACTCGTCGCATCACCTTCGCGTTGCGGGTTTTCGGCAGGTCGGTCACGAAGTGGATCCGTTCCGGCCGCAGCGGCTTGCCCAGTTTCTCCGCCACCATCGCTTTCAGGTAGTTGTCGAACGTCGGGTCGGGTTGGTTCGGCTCCGGCCGCAGCACGCAGAAGCACACGAGCGCCTGGCCCTTCAACTCGTCGGGCACGCCAATGGCTGCTGCTTCGAGTACGCGCGGGTGCTCGACCAGCACCGACTCCACTTCCGCCGGCCCGACTCTCTTGCCTGCGATCTTGATGGTGTCGTCCGATCGGCCGAGGATGTACCAGAGCCCGTCCTCGTCGATGGCCGCCCAGTCGCCGTGGACCCAGACGTCAGGGAAGCGCGACCAGTACGTCTCCTCGTAGCGCCCGGGATCCTTCCAGAAGCCGCGCGTCATCCCAATCCAGGGTGCACGCACCACAAGCTCGCCGACCTGGTTGCGAATCGATTGGCCGTGCTCGTCTACCACGTCGGCCGCGATCCCTGGCGGGGGACCGGCAAATGCTGCGGGCTTGAGCGGTGTCAGCACATTGCCGCCGACAAGCCCGCCCGAGACCTCGGTGCCGCCGGAGTAGTTGATGATCGGCAGGCGGCCTCCGCCGGCAACCTCGAACAGAAACCGCCAGGGCTCCGGATTCCAGGGCTCGCCGGTCGACCCGAGAATTCGCAGCGACGAGAGATCGTGTGCCCTGGCTGGCTCATCGCCGTGACGCATCAGCGAGCGCACCAGCGTCGGCGACACACCGAGAATGTTCACGCGGTGCTTCTCGACGATCGACCAGAGCCTGTCGGGGCCAGGGTAGTCGAGGGCACCGTCGTAGAGGACGAACGTGCCGCCGAGGAGCATCATCCCGAACACTTCCCACGGGCCCATCATCCAGCCCATGTCGCTCACCCAGTACATCGTCTCGCCTTCGTGCACGTCGAAGCAGTGGGCCATGTCCTGCGCGGTCTTGATCGGGAACCCGCAGTGGGTATGCACGGCACCCTTCGGCCGCCCCGTCGTACCCGACGTGTAGATCAGCATCAGCGGATCTTCGGCGTCGGTCTGTTCTGTCGGACACTCCACCGCGCGAGGGCCCATCACGTCCGCCCAACGGTGGTCCCGTGACTGCATCGGCACGTCGATGCCCAGTCTCGAGACGACGATAACGTGGCGCAGGGATGGAGAGGCAGCCACAGCTTCGTCGGCCACCGGCTTCATCCTGACCGGCTGCCCACGCCGCCAGAACCCATCGGCCACAAGCAGGGCAACCGCCTCGGAGTCACGCAGCCGCGTGCTGACCGCATCCGCGCCGTAGCCGGAAAACAGCGGCAGGACGATTCCGCCGATCCGGATAACCGCCAGGAACGCGATGATGAGCTCCGGACACATCGGCATGAAGAGCGCAACGCGATCGCCCTTGCTGATGCCGAGGGCCTTCAGTCCGGCGGCGCACTGATTGACGTCACGCCAGAGCTCGCCGTACGTCGCCTGACGGACGGTGCCTTCTTCTCCTTCCCATCGGAAAGCGGCACGATGCTCGACCGGCGTGCCGATCCACTTGTCGAGGCAGTTATGGACGATGTTCAGGCGTCCGCCGACGCACCAGCGGGTCCAGGGAATGCCCTGCGACGTATCGAGGACTTTCGTGTACGGTTCGTAGAACTCGATGGCGAGGTCGTCGAGTACCGCGCGCCAGAACCATTCAGGCTCGGCGATCGAGCGGGCGAGAAGATGCTCGTAGCCGCGAAGGCCGTGGCGATCGATAAACGCCTTCAGGCGGCTGCGATCGATGTACTCCGGCGTAGGTCGCCAGGCGATCTCGCCGCCGAAGTCGAAGCCGTCGGTGCTCAGGGTATGTTCGTGAAGTCGTCTTCGCTGAGGCCGGTTCGCACGCGCACCGCCACCTTCCCGAGACCGACGACCTTGGTCTTCTGTTTCAGCCGGAGCACGACGTCAAACTGGCCGCCCTGCCGGAACGTGTGTTCTGCCGAGAGCCGGCGCTCGATCGTGCTCTTGCCCGCCTCATACGGCTCGCAGTCTTCGCTCTTTTCGGACGTGGTCCCGTCGGCCCAGTCCCACTCGATCGAGGCGCAATAGAAGTCCGCGTAGTCGTTGGCGCCGCCCTTGATGTCGGCGACGACACGCACTTTGAGCGGCGCGAACCCGAGTGGCGGCGTCGCCTTGAGTGTTACACTGGGCTTCTTGTTGTCGTCGCCGGCACGTTGTCCGGCGCCGGCTGGGACGCCGAGCGTGAGTCCTGCGGTCACCGCTGCGACACTCAAATACACCGCGCGTCGTCTATGGGTCATCATGCGTCCCCAGGGGGCGTGGCAGACTCGATCTTAAGCCCGTTCCCCAGGGTGAACAAGCCATCTGTGCATTCGTGACAGACGTGAAGGACAAAGACCCAGCCACGTGATGCGAAGCGCCTTTCAAACGCCAGACGTCGCCATCACTGCACGCCGGCCGGACGAACTCGAAGCCGACCTGCTCGTCGTCCCGATCTTCGAGAACGCCTCTGCGGACGATGCCACCATCGACGAAGCTTGTGGCGGCGCGCTCGCACGAGCGCGGGCGAGCGGTGAATTCCGCGGCACGCTCTTCGACGCCTTTCTGACGCCGATCACTGCCGAATCGTGGAAGGCGAGCCGCGTCCTGCTGGTCGGCGCCGGACGCACCGAGGAGTGGAACGCCGAGCGTCTGCGCCGCCTGGCGACAACGGCCGGGCTCTTCGCCCGCCAGCGGCACATCGCACGTCTGGCAGTTTTGCCGGGCAGCTCGAAACTCGAGACTGCGGTCGCCGCCCAGGTCGTTGCTGAGGGTGTGTGCCTTGCCAACTTCGACGGCGGCTCGTACAAGACCAGCAACGATCGCTGGGGCTGGCTCGATCGTGTCGAGATCAGCCTGCCCGATGGCCTGAAGACCCAGGCCGCCGTCGAGCGCGGCCGGGTACTCGGCGAGTTCACGAATCACGCACGCGCCTTCTCGAACGAGCCAGGCAACGCCCTGACGCCTCGAGTCTTCGCGGAGCGCGCCGAGGCGATCGCCAGAGCGGCCGGACTTTCGATCGACGTTCTCGACGAGCAGCAGATCGCCACGCTCAAAATGGGCTTGTTGCTTGGCGTCGCGCGGGGCAGCCAGGAGCCGCCGCGTCTGGTCGTCCTCAAGCACGAACCGAAGAATGCATTGCCCGGCGTCATGCTCGCGTTCGTCGGCAAGGGGATCACGTTCGACACCGGCGGAATCTCGATCAAGCCGGCGCTGGACATGGATCGGATGAAGGACGACATGTCCGGTGGCGCGGCCGCGATCTGTGCGCTGGCGGCCATCGCGCGCCTGAACGTGCCGGTGCGCTGCATGGCGGTCGTGCCGATGACCGAGAACATGCCCGGCGGCCGGGCGATGAAACCCGGCGACATCCTGACGAGCGCCGAGGGCAAGACGGTCGAGATCCTCAATACGGATGCCGAGGGCCGGCTCATTCTCGGTGACGCCCTCTGGTACGCCCGGGAGCTCGGCGCCACGCACCTCGTCGATCTCGCGACGCTCACCGGCGCGTGCGTTGTTGCGCTCGGCAAGACCACGACCGGCCTCTTTGGCACGCCGACGGCGTGGGTCGAGCAAGTGCTTCGCGCCTCCGATCGGGCCGGGGACCGCTCATGGCCGATGCCGACCTTCGACGACTACAAAGAGCTGTTCAAGAGCGAGATCGCCGACTTCTCGAACACCGGCGGCCGTCCCGCCGGCTCGATCACGGCCGCGCTCTTCCTGAAGGAGTTCACCGGCAACCTGCCCTGGGTGCATATGGACATCGCGGGCACCGCCTGGGCCGAAGACGCAAAGCCGTATCAGCCGAAGGGTGCGACCGGCGTCGGCGTGCGGACCCTGGTCGAGCTCGCCCTCGACGCGGGGACGTGGGTTAAGCTGGATTTACGGCGTTGATTGGTGCCCTGAACTGATCAGCAACGCCGTTGTGTCATGAACTTCTTCCTCCTGCAGCAGCAGCCGATCGTCGTCGATCTCACGAAACAGCCGGAGCCGACGCGCGACATCAGCATCGAGGTCGTGCTCTCGATGTTCGCGGTCGCCGGAATCTTCCTGCTGGCTGCGCTCATCGGCTGCGCGATCGTCGCCGGGGCAACCATCCTCTACAAGCGCTGGCGGGACGGATCGGCTCCGCCCACGGACACACCTCACTCACACATCAGCCTGAAGATCTGAACAGGGCGTCACTCTGCCCGCGGGACAGACTTCTTCAGCGAGCTCTGGTATCGGAGGATCGCCCTCATCAGCGCCTCGGCGATCTGCTGCTTGTAGCGATCGGTTTTGAGCAGCGCCGCCTCGTTCCGGTTGCTCATGAACGAGATCTCCGCGAGCGCGCTCGGCATCGTCGCCCCGACCAGCACCATGAATGGCGCCTGCTTCACGCCGAGGTTCTTCAGCGTGCCGTTCGTCTTCCTGAGCTGCTCGAAGAGCGTGGCCTGGACGATACTGGCGAAGTCCCGCGACTCATCGAGCTTGTTGTTGAGCGCGATCGCCTGCACGATGTCGGGCAGATGGCGCATGCTCCGAGACGATCCGGAGTTCTCCCGCACGGCAATCGCCTCGGCTTCAGGGTTGCTCGCGAAGTTCAGGAAATAGGTTTCGATGCCGCGTGCGGAGGGAGCCGTGCTGGCGTTGGCGTGGATCGACAGGAACAGATCGGCGGAGTTCTTGTTCGCCAGCGCCGTCCGTTCCTCGAGTGCGACATACGCGTCGGTGCGGCGGGTGAGGACCACCTCGAACTCCTGCTCCCTGGCGAGCAGTTCTTCGAGTCGCTTAGCGACCTCGAGCACGAGCTCGGCTTCAGAGATGCCGTTGCCGCGCGCGCCGGGATCGTGCCCACCGTGTCCGGGATCGATAACGATGCGGGTGACGCCGAGGCCGAGTTGTCTGGCAAGTGAGTAGTTCCCCTTCGCGTTGGACGGTGTCGCCGGTGCCGGACGAGCCTCGGCGCCGGGGACTGCACGAACTGGCGGCGCCGCGGGAGCAGACCCGGTGGTCTTGCTCACACTCGACGCAGTCACCCCTGGCGCGCGCGACGGTGCATCGGACGGAGACGCCGGCGTGGGCAGGGCCGCGGCACTGTCCGATGTGCGTTCGAAGTCGATGACGATCCGATACGGGTTGTAGAGCACGTAGACGCTGTGCTTCCCGGCGCCATTGAGATCAAGCACCACGCGCGTCCGCGTGTTCAACTGCCGGCCGATACGCACCTGCTTCACCGGACCATCGTCCGTGAACGGAATCGTCGCATCCTTCAGCGACTCCACCGCCCGCGTGTTTGGGAGATCGACAAAGACTCGAGGCGGACCCTCGATTCGCTCGTCGTAGTACCCAACCTCACGATCCAGTTCCAGCGTGACGCGGAGCGCCTCCGGCAGGGCCTCGCGGCGAATGGCGCGCAACATGACCGCGCCGGACGCAGCCGGCGAAGCTGCTGAAGCCACCGGCTTCTCGCCGTCGAGCATCTTGATCCGCGTCGCTGCCTGCCTGGCGAGCGAGCTGTTGGGGAAGCGCACCGGGAGCTGCTTGAGGAGACGCAGCGCCGTGTCGCGGTCGGCTGCCTCGCCAAACTTCGCGAATGCGTCCGCGGCGAGAAAGCCGCCGTGCGAGAGCGAGTCGTCGGTGGTGTCGCTCTTCGAGAAAAGGCGGGCCAGGTCTTCGAACGAGCCGACGAGGATGCGAATCCGATCCAGAAGGATCCCGCCAGAGGTTCCCGACTGGGCGGCATCGAGCTCCTGACGCAGCAACGTCTCACGGCGAAGAGCCTGCTGGTAGAGCGCCGCCGGATCGGACGACTGGGTGTGCAGCGTCACGACGGTCAGCGACGCCAGCAGGATGCAGGTCGCAACCGTCCGGCTGAAACCGGACACGACGCTACCGAAGCTGTGCATCGACTTCCTCGAAGTAGCCACGATCCACCAGCACCTCGCGGGGCTTGCCGCCGACGCCGGGGGACACGAGCCCCTCCGCCTCCATCATGTCCACCAGGCGTGCCGCCCGGCTGAACCCGATGCGCATCTTGCGCTGCAGGTACGAAATCGACACCTGACCGCTGCTGACCACGATGCGGGAAGCCTCGTCGTAGAGGTCGTCCTTTTCGTATTCGATGCCACCAGGACCGGCCTTCTCATCGTCCGCGGTGATCGTGTCGTTGAACACCGGCTTGCCCTGCTTGCGCAGGAAACTGGCAAGGCGGGCGCTCTCCTGTTCCGAGATGTACGGCCCGTGCAGGCGGAGGCAGCGGGATGAGGCTGGCGGCAGGAACAGCATGTCGCCCTTGCCGAGGAGCTGCTCGGCGCCGTTCGAATCGAGAATCGTCCGCGAGTCGGTCTTCGACGACACGCGGAAGGAGATGCGGGACGGCAGGTTCGCCTTGATCAGCCCGGTGATGACGTCAACCGACGGACGCTGCGTCGCCAGGATCAGGTGGATGCCGACGGCGCGCGCCATCTGCGCCAGCCGGCAGATCGACTCCTCGACTTCGTTGCCAGCCACCATCATCAGGTCGGCTAGCTCGTCGATGACGACGATGATGAAGGGGAGGGGGCGGGGAGCATCGGGATCGCTCGCACCGGTTTCGGCGAGGACGTTCCGGATGTTCCGGTTGTACTGCTCGATGTTCCTCACGCCTTCTGCCGCGAGCGTCTTGTACCGCTCTTCCATCTCGCGCACGGCCCAGCGCAGCGCGTTCGCCGCCTTCTTTGGATCAACGACCACCGGCGTGAGCAGATGCGGAATGTCGTCGTACATCCCGAGTTCCAGGCGTTTCGGGTCCACCATGATCAGCCGCACGTCGTCCGGCGTCGCGCGGTAGAGCACGCTCGTCAGCATCGAGTTCAGGCCGACGGACTTGCCGGTGCCCGTCGAACCGGCGATGAGCAGGTGCGGCATCGTGGCCAGGTCGGTGACGTACGGCTCGCCATGGATCGTCTTGCCGAGGGCTATCGTCAGCTTGGAGGCCGAGCGTTGGAAGGCGTCGGCCTCGAGCAGCTCGCGCAGCGAAATCGCTTCCCGGTTGGGATTCGGAATCTGGATGCCGACGGTGGACTTGCCCGGAATCCGATCGATGAGCACCGATTCCGCCTGCATGGCGAGGCAGAGATCGTCGGCGAGGCCGGTGATCTTGCTGTACTTCACGCCGGCGTCGGGCTTGAACTCGAAGGTGGTCACGACAGGTCCTGGATGGATCTGCGCCACCTGACCCTCGACGGCGAACTCGCGGCACTTCTCCTCGAGCTGATGCGACGCCGCCATGAGCTCGCGCTCGTCGATCTTCCGCTCGGCCTTTGGGGCGTCGAGGAGCGACATCGGAGGCAGCGTGAACTGACCCTTCCGCTGCGCCGGCGCTTTCAGCGGCTCAGGGTCGGGGAGCGGCAACTGCGGCTCGGCTTTCTTGCGCGCAACAACCGGCGGCTCAGGCCGCGCTGGCGGCGGGTCCACGGGCTCAGGCCGAGGCGCTTTCAACGGACGCGGAGCCGGTTCCTCTCCTGCAGCAGCCGGCTTGCTGACGACCGGACCCGATTTGCTTGCCTGGCGGGCAACGAGGTCGCGGCGCGATCGCTCCTTCCGGCGGGCGTCCAGTCCTTCGCGGACGCGGCCGAGGCCACGAGCGGACAGGTCCTGCGTCATCGTCATCACGCTGCCGAACATCCGCCCGAACGAGAACTGCGTCGAGAGGATCACGGCCAGGACCATCAGCGTCATCAGGACGATCACCGACCCGGTGTTGTTGAGATAGTCCGAGAGCACCGACGCCAGCCACGAGCCGATGGAGCCGCCGGCATCGAACCCCTTGCCGCTGGTATCCGCGTTGCCGAAGATGAGGCTGAGGAAGGCGCTCGAGCAGGCAAAGAGCAGCGCCGCACCCGTGACCTTGGTGTAGGCCGCGTCAGGCTTCTGGCACCAGAAGTAGTGCCACCCGATTACCGTTATGACGGCTGGAATCAGGTACGCGGCATAGCCGAACAGCTGGAGCGAGAGCTCAGAGAGGAACGCGCCGACGCGGCCCACGAAGTTGGCCGGCGCCTGCGTCCCGTCTGTCGTGAAGAACCACACCGGATCGCTCGGCTCGTGACTCACCAGCGAGATCAGCCAGATCAACCCCACCGCAAACAGCACGACGCCGACGAACTCGCTGAGGCGGCGTGACAACGTCGAGTCCTTCACGTCAGATCTCCATCAGGATGGGGAGCACGAGCGGCCGCCGGCCCGAACGGCGCTTGAAGAAGCGCCGGAGCTCGACGCGCAGCTTTTCCGTCATCAGGCCCTGGTCCGTCCGCTCTTCGTGGCTCGAGCCTTCGATGCACTCGGCAATCACGCCGGCGGCGCCGGCGAAGAGCGATTCGGCCTGGCCTTCGTCTACGACGTAGCCGCGGGCCACGAGTTCCGGCTCGCCGACCAGCGTCCCGCCGTGACGGCTGATGGCCACCACCGCAACCACGAGGCCATCGCCGGCAAGATGGCGGCGATCACGCAGCACCTCGTCGCCGACCTCGCCGAGGCGGGTGACGTCGATAAGCACGCGGCCGGTGGGCGCCTTGTCAGCTATGCGCGCGCCTTGACGGTCGAACTGGATGATGTCGCCATCCTCTGCGAGCAGCACCTGCAGCTCACGGTCGGGTCCGGACATCACGCGCTTCGCCACCCGTGCATGTTGCGCGAGCTGGCGGTACTCGCCGTGGATTGGCACGAAGTAGCGCGGGCGAATCAGCGAGATCACGAGCTTTAGCTCTTCGGCTGAGCCGTGGCCGGACACATGGACGTGCTTCATGTCGGCCGTCACGACGTCCGCGCCGCGCCGCGCGACGTGGCTCATCGTCCGGGCAATGGCCTTCTCGTTGCCGGGGATGGCCCGCGCAGAGAACACGACCACGTCGTCCTGTCCGAGCTTGACGAAACGATGATCGTCGATCGCGATCCTCGACAACGCAGCCTGTGGCTCTCCCTGTGAGCCGGTGGTGATGCAGAGCACGTCCTGCGACGAGTAGTTCGGCACGTCGGAATCGCGGATCTGGACGCCGGCCGGAATGCGCAGGTAGCCCAGCCGCTGCGCGATCTCGCCGTTGCGGACGACGCTGCGGCCGACGAGCGCGACCTTGCGGTCGAACTGCGCGGCGAGGTCCACCAGGACCTGCATCCGGTAGATGCTCGAAGAGAATGCCGCCACCACGAGCTTGCCCTGCGTGCTCGTGAAGATCTCTTCGAACGCCTCGACGACCTCGATCTCCGGCCCCGTGAAGCCTTTCCGATCGATGTTCGTGCTGTCGGCGAAGAGCGCCAGCACTCCCTCGCGGCCCAGTTCAGCGAAGCGATGGAGATCGAAATACTCGCCGTCGAGCGGCGTCTGGTCGATCTTGAAGTCGCCCGTGTGGACAACCACGCCAACCGGGGTCGTAATGGCCAGCGCCACGCAGTCCGGCATGCTGTGGGTCACGCGGATGAACTCGATTTTGAACGGACCGGCGGTCACCGTCTGCCGCGGCGCGACGACTTTCAGGCGCTCGCCAGCCTCGATGCCGTGCTCCTCGAGCTTTGGCTCGACGAGGGCCAGCGTCATGGCGGTGCCGTAGACGGGGCCGTCGAAGAGCGGCATCACGTGCGGCACGCCGCCGATGTGATCTTCGTGTCCGTGCGTGAGCACGAGCGCCTTGACGTTGTTGCGGCGCGCTTCCACGTACGTCATGTCAGGGATGATCAGATCGACGCCGAGCTGGTCGGGGTCGGGGAACATCACGCCCGCGTCGATGAGGATCGTCGAGTCCTCCCACGTGAGGGCCATCATGTTCATGCCGAACTCGCCAAGGCCGCCCAATGGGACAACCTCGAGCGTCGCCGGCGACACGTCGGGTACGGTGGTCTGATTCATCAGAGGACGTCGAGTTCTACGTCACATGTTGAGTGACCCTGGCAGGCCGCTCGAACACGGTGCCCGACGCAACGTTTGCATCAGGCTGTGGGCAGCTGGGACCGCCCGCAACTACGGAAGGTTCAATGACTTCGGGGCAAACTATAGCATAGCTCGGCTGAGCTGAGCGATGTCGCGGAGGCTCAGTTCTTCGGGCCGCTTCGTCCCGTCGACGCCCGCCGCCGTGATGAGGTCCGCGGCTGATCGCCCGAGCGAGTCGGCCACCGGCTTCAACGCGTTGAGCAGCCGCTTCCGCCGCTGCAGGAAGATGCCGCGGACCAGCCGTTCGAAGGTCGCGAGGTCACCCACGTCCTCCCGGGCCGGCCGGAAGCGAAGCCGCACGACCGCCGACATGACCTTTGGCGGTGGACGGAAGGCCCCTGGCGGAAGGGTCAGCACGCGCTCGACGTCGGCAAGCAGCGACACCTGGATGGCCAGGGTCCCGTACGCCTTCGTCCCCGGAACCGCCGCGAGCCGGTCCGCGACTTCCTTCTGAAGCATGAGCGTCGCGTCCGAGAACGCTCGTCCCTCAGCCGCAGCGTGCAGCAGCTTGAACAGGATGGGCGACGAGACGTTGTAGGGGAGGTTGCCAACAACTCGGACTGGCTTGCGTTCGTCACGCAGCAGTTCATGGACGTCTACGTCCAGGAAGTCCGCTTGCTCGATCATGACGTTCGGCCAGCGCTGCTCCTGAAGCATCCCCGCGAGGTCGCGATCGATCTCCACAGCGACAATCCGGCGAACACGCCCGGCGAGTGGAACGGTCAACGCCCCGCGTCCGGGACCGACCTCGAGGAACACGTCATCGGGAGAAGGGGAGAGCGAGTCGACAAGCCGGGCAACCCATGCGGGCTCGAGGAAGTGCTGTCCGAACCTCTTGCGCGCCCGAGGGGGCCTACCGCGAATCGGACTCTTCGTCATCGTCCTCGTCGGGGCCGAGTGTGTCGCCACGCCAGTAGCGTTCCTCGATCTCCTCGATTTCCTCTTCGCTCAGCCCGAAGTAGTGACCCACTTCGTGAATGAGTGTTTCGCCGATGACGGCCCGGACTTCGTCCTCATCCCCTTCACATTCCTCTTCGATGGGACGCTGAAAGAGCGTGATGCGGTCGGGGAGGGTGTTGCCGTACGTCCAGGTGCGCTCCGGCAGCGGCACGCCCTGGTAGAGGCCATACAACGAGTCGGGCGGCTCGATTTCCATCTCGGCCAGCAGGCCGGCCGACGGCTCGTCCTCCACGACCAGCGCCAGGTTCTTCATCTCGCGGCGGAACCGGCGCGGGATGAGCATGACCGCCTCGTTGACGAGGCGCCGGAACTGCTCGCGTGTCATTTCGAGCCTCGCCGCCGGGCGGCGGTCTTCTTCCGGACGGGCGGGTTCTTCGCTCTGCGCGGTGAGGGTGTCGTCCTCTCCCGTACCACGACCGTACGGAAATAGTCGCACTCGTCTGTGACCGAGCAGACATCGCAGAGCGGCTTTGGCCGGCAGATTCGCCGCCCGTGCAGAATCTGCACGTCCGACGCCAGCGTCCACTGCTCGGGCGGGAGCCGGGCGCACAACTGCTCCTCGACACTGACCGGATCATCACCCTCGGCGATGCCGATCCTGTTGGAGACTCGCAGCACGTGACGATCGACCGGGAGTCCGGGAATCCCCAACGCGTGCCCAAGGACAACGTTTGCCGTCTTGCGGCCAACGCCGGGAAGCGCCGTGAGCTTCTCCATATCCGGCGGCACGTCGCCGCCGTGCTCCGCCACCAGCTTCTGCGACATCCCGATCAGCGCCCGGGACTTCTGTCGAAAGAATCCGGTGGAGAGGATCAGCTTTTCGAGTACGGGCGCAGGCGCCACCGCCATCGCGCGGGCGTCCGGAAACTTCTGGAAGAGCGCTGGCGTGACCATGTTGACGCGCTGGTCGGTGGACTGCGCCGACAGGATCGTCGCGACGAGCAGTTCGAAGGCGTTGCGGTAGTGAAGCTCAGTGTCAGCGTTCGGGTGCTGCTCCGCGAGGGCCGCGATGATGCGGCGGGTCGTCGTGGAGGACTTCAATCAGTGGACGGGTCCCTTCGACCACCCGACGTTGGTGTAGGTCTCGGAGAACACGCGCATGTGCTCCTGCAACGCCGCGATCAGGTTCGGAACGAACTGGACGGGCACCACGACGCGGGAGCGGACAGGGGCACGCACCACATGCTCGCTTTCGGCTTCCCGCAGCTCCTTTTCAGAGAGCGGCATCACCTCGCAGAACGTCAGCGTGAAGTCGAATGGCGTATGGGCGATTGAGCAGAAGTTGGCGTAGGTCCGGGGATCGTTCGGCTGTTCATCTGGGACGATCGTGAAATTGATCTGTTTCCGTTCAGGCTGATCCGCCATCAATACTTCCTCATCACGCCGACCACTACGCCCTGAATCTGCACCTGATCGGGTTCCACGAAAATCGGCTGCATCGTCGGGTTTGCCGGCTGCAGCCGCACGCGACCATTCTCCCGGTACAGCTTCTTGAGGGTCACATCGGTTCCGCCAACCAGCGCGATCACCATCTCGCCGTTGTCGGCGGACTTCCGGTCCTCGATGATGACGAAGTCGCCGTCGCGAATCTGCTCGTCGATCATCGAGTCGCCCTTGACCCGCAGGACATAGCTGTCGCGCTTGCCAACGAGCGTATCGGGGACTGCGATGGTTTCCGAGCCGGCCACGGCTTCAATGGGGGCGCCGGCGGCGACGAAGCCGAGCAGCGGGAGTTCGAGCGCCCGGCCCCCGGTACGAGACGGCACAAGCTCGACCGACCGGCTGCGATTCCATGCCCGCCGGATAAAGCCCTTCTCCTGGAGATTTGTCAGGTGCTTGTGGACAGTTGCGAGCGACGAGAGATTGAAGCGCCGGCCGATTTCCTCGAGGCTCGGGGCATAGCCGTGCTGCTGGATGAACTCGTTCAGGTAATCGAGAATCTCTCGCTGTCGT
Source organism: Vicinamibacterales bacterium (assembly GCA_035537775.1). Classification (GTDB taxonomy): domain Bacteria; phylum Acidobacteriota; class Vicinamibacteria; order Vicinamibacterales; family UBA2999; genus Gp6-AA40. The sequence goes on from DATLLQ010000214.1 coordinate 81,751, forward strand.
TTCGTGAGAGGTAGCACCGCGGTCCTCCGTCCGCCGATGTTGCACCCGGAGACCCGGTTCCGGTCGTAATCAGCGGAGCCGAGCATCACTATATGCGAACATAAGGCGAAGAACAACCTGCTACACTCAAGAATGCCGGCCTTGGGGACTCCATATGAGCCATTCCCTGCGCTCGACCGCCATCGCTTCCTCCGCCCTGCTGGCTCTCCTGGTCCCGGCTGAGGCCGGAAACACCACCAGAGCTCAGTCCGACGCGTTCGCCAAGAAGCTCGCGATCATCAGACAGCACGCGGAGCAGTCGCCGAAGTCCTCTCGACGGACAACGGTCACTGAGAACGAGCTCAACTCATGGTTCGTCTACCGGGCCCCGGCGCTGCTGCCCGCGGGCGTGAAGGACCCGAAGATCGTGGCTGTCGGCAACGGCAAGCTCCTCGGGACGGTGATTGTGGACCTCGAGGATGTGGGGAAATCGAAGTCGAGCGGCGGGTCCCTCGATGCGTGGAAATACCTTGGTGGCCGAGTGCCAATTTCGCTCAGCGGCGTCCTCAAGACGAAGGACGGGCGCGGCCAGTTCGAGCTCCAGTCCGCCCAGATCTCCGGCATACCCGTGCCGCGGTTTCTTGTGCAGGAGATCGTCACGCACTACACGCGCGACGATGAACGCCCCAACGGAATCCGGCTGGATGATCAGTTCGCGTTGCCCGCCAGCATCAAGCAGATCGACGTCGGACAGGGGCAGGCCGTCGTTGTCCAGTAGTGCGCGATGACTTCCTTGCCACTCCGCTTCAGTTCCTGAAGGGAGTCGGCCCGCGCAAGGCCGCGGATCTCAAGCGCGCGGGCCTCGTCACCGTCGAAGACCTGCTGTACCGGCTGCCGTTCCGCTACGAGGACCGGAGCCGGATGCAGCCGATCGCCTCCCTTCGACCCGGGCAGAAGGCCGCCGTCCTCGGTGAAATCAAGTCTGCCAACCTGGCGACGACGCGGCGGCGCGGCTTCCGAATCTTCCACGCCGTGCTTGGTGACGCCAGCGGCGCGATCCGCTGCACCTGGATGAACCAGGCCTTCCTCGCCGACATCCTCAAGCCGCACCTGCAGGTGGTCGTCTTCGGCGACGTGAAGCTCGACTCCTCCGGGCTGCACTTCATGAACCCGGAGTACGAGATTGTGTCGGGAGACGCGGCGGGCGACTCCCTTGGCAGCGTTCATACGGGGCGGATCGTCCCGTTCTACGAAAAGACCGGCACGGTTACGCCGAACATGCAGCGCCGGCTCGTGCGGCAGGCGCTCGATCAGCTTCCGCAGGAGATTGCGGATCCGCTGCCGGCCGATCTGCGCGCCCGCACCGGCCTGACTCCGCGCCGCCAGGCCCTCGAAGCCGCGCACTTTCCGGCGAACGAGGAATCGCTCGAAGCCCTCAACGCTTTCCGGACCCCCGCGCAACGGCGGCTCATCTTCGAGGAGTTCTTCCTCTATCAGCTCGGACACGCGTGGCGGCGCCAGGCGGGCAGCGTCGAGCTGAAGCCGTTCGTCCCGTCGGTTGACGATCGCATCAGGGCGTCGGCCGCGGCCGTCCTTCCGTTCAAGCTGACGCCGGGCCAGAAGGGCGCCCTCAAGGAAATCGTGGACGACATGCGGCGCCCGCAGCCGATGCACCGGCTCCTGCAGGGCGATGTCGGCGCCGGCAAGACCATCGTCGCGCTGCTGGCGGCCATCGTGGCGATGGAGAACGGGCTCCAGGTGGCCTTCATGGCACCGACGGAGATCCTCGCGGCGCAGCACTACAGCAACATCGCCCGTCTGCTGGCGGCGTCGCGATTCCGGGTTGACATGCTGACGGGCAGCACGCCCGGCTTGCACAAGCACACGATCCTCTCTCACCTCGAGCGCGGCAGCACCCACCTCGTCGTCGGGACACACGCGCTGGTGCAGGAGAAGATCGCGTTTCACCGGCTTGGCCTGGTCGTGATCGACGAGCAGCATCGCTTTGGCGTGGCCCAGCGCGCCGCGTTGCGCGCGAAGGGCCTGCGCCCGGATGTGCTCCTCATGACCGCGACGCCGATTCCGCGGACGCTCGCCCTCACGGACTACAGCGAGCTCGACGTCTCGAAGATTCCGGATCTGCCTCCGGGCCGCAAGCCGATCCAGACGTGGGTCAAGCCCGAGTCCCGGCGCGATGAGATCTATCAGCTGATTCGGGAGCAGCTCGATGCCGGCCGGCAGGCCTACATCATCTATCCGCTGATCGAAGAGTCCGAGAAGATCGACCTGAAGTCCGCCACGGAGATGGCGGATCACCTCCAGGCAGAGGTCTTTCCGTCCTATCGCGTCGCGCTGCTGCACGGGCGGATGAAGGACGACGTGAAGGAGCGCGTGATGCACGCCTTCAAAAAGGGACAGCTGCACATCCTCGTGTCAACGACCGTGGTGGAGGTCGGGGTGGACGTACCGAACGCCTCAATCATGGTCGTCGAGCACGCCGAGCGATTCGGACTCTCGCAGCTCCACCAGCTGCGCGGGCGCGTCGGCCGCGGCTCGTGGGAGTCGCACTGCGTCCTGCTATACCAGGCTCCGTGGACCGACGACGCCCGGGAGCGGCTGAAGGCGATGGCCGCGACGAACGACGGCTTCCTGATCGCCGAGCGCGATCTCGAACTGCGCGGCCCCGGTGACTTCTTCGGCACCCGCCAGTCCGGGCTGCCGAAGCTCCGAACGGGAGACCTGGTGCGCGACCGCGAGATCATGGAGGACGCGCATCGAGAGGCGCGGCAGCTGGTCGAGGAGGGTGGACTGACGCCGCCACTCATCGAGTTCGTGCAGGGGCGGTGGCAGGAACAATTCGGACTGATAGAGGTCGGATGACGACGTGCGCGTGATTGCCGGCCAATACAAAGGGCGTCGGCTGAAGGCCCCGACCTGGGAAGGTCTTCGCCCAACCTCCGACAAGCTGCGTGAAACGCTTTTCAACATCCTGGCACCCAGGGTGGCAGGCGCGCGCGTGCTCGACGGCTTCGCTGGAACCGGTGCAGTGGGGATCGAGGCGCTGAGCCGGGGTGCCGCGCACGTGACGTTCATGGAGAAGGATCGACGCGCGGCAGCGCTGATCGCCGAGAACCTCGAGACCTTCGGCGTAGCGGCGGTCTATACTATCGAGACGGGTGACGTCGCGACGCTGTTGCGGACGCGCACGGACGCGTTCGACGTGATCTGGCTCGATCCGCCATACGCAAGTGCCGACGGTCCCAAAGCGCTGGACGCCGCGGCTGGCGCCCTCGCACCAGGCGGCGTCGTGGTGCTGGAGCGGGCTACACGCCGGGAGCCGGATGTGCCGATGTCGCTGGCGCGGATTCGCGACGTGAAGTCCGGCGACAGCACGCTGACGTTTTTCACGCGCGCATAACGCGCCCCGGATCACACATGCCACTCGATCGCAAAGATCCGCCGGCAGGGCGGCTGGCACTGTTCCCCGGATCGTTCGATCCGCTGACGAACGGGCACGTTGATATCGTGCTGCGCAGCGCCCACCTGTTCGAGCGGGTTCTCATCGCGGTGCTCGTGAATCCGGAGAAGAAGCCGCTCTTCACACCGGACGAGCGCGTGGACATCATCCGGCGCGTGTTCCGCGAATACCCGAACGTCGAGGTGGACACCTTCGCCGGGCTGCTCGTGGAATATGCGCGGGCGAAGCGGGCGAGCGCCATCGTCCGCGGCCTGCGCGCGGTCTCGGACTTCGAATACGAGTTCCAGATGGCGCTGATGAACCGGCACCTCGAACCGACGCTCGAAACCGTGTTCATGATGCCGGCGGAGCAGTACACCTACCTGAGCTCACGGCTCATCAAGGAGGTGTTCAGCCTCGGCGGGGAAGTGCGCGGCCTGGTGCCGCCGATCGTCGAAGAGTGGATGCGCAAGAAGCAGGGAGCAGGGGCCTAGGAACGTCGAGCCCAGGAGCAGGAGCACGTGATGTTCGCACAACGGTTAGCGCAGGTATCCGAATCAGCCACGATGAAGGTTGCGGCCGAAGCCGAAAAGCTCCGCCGCGCCGGCAAGGACGTCGTCGACTTCAGCGTCGGCGAACCGGACTTCCCGACGCCGGAACACATCAAGGCAGCGGCGAAGGATGCGCTCGATCAGAACTTCACGCGCTACACGGCGGTGGCGGGCATCCCCGAACTGCGTGAGGCGATCTGCAACCGCTACAAGGCAGACTACGGTGTCTCGATCACAGCGCCTGAAGTTCTGCTGACCTTCGGCGGCAAGCAGGCGCTCTTCAATGCCGCTCTCGCCCTGCTGAATCCGGGCGACGAGGTGATCACGCACGCGCCGTTCTGGCCGACGATTCCCGAACAGGTCAAGCTGGTCGAAGCGACGCCCGTCATCGTTCAAACCGGCTGGCAGGACTCGTTTGCGGTCCACGCGGACAAGGTCATTGCCGCCATTACGCCGAAGACGAAGGCGATCATCCTGAACTCGCCGGGCAACCCGACGGGGGCACTGATCGACGAATCCGCCGTGGCGGCGATAGCCGACGCGGCCGCGAAGCGCGGCATCTGGATCGTCGTGGACCTCTGCTACGAACACCTGATCTACGAGGACGTTCCGCACAATCTGCCGAAGGTGTTGTTCGAGCGGCACCGAGACCGGACGGTCCTGGCCTGCTCGGCGTCGAAGGCGTACGCCATGACCGGGTGGCGTACGGGCTGGACGATCGCGCCCGCGAGCCTGACCAAGGTGTTCAACACGATCCAGGGGCAGACGACGTCGAATATCACCTCGATCGCGCAGAAGGCGCTGGTCGCGGCGCTGTCCGGGTCACAGGAACCGGTCGCGAAGATGCGCGACGAGTTCCGCCACCGGCGCGACAGCATTCACGCGTGGCTCACCGCGAATCCGGGAATCCAGTGTGTCAAGCCGAAGGGGGCGTTCTATCTCTTCCCGAACATCACCGGCCTCCTCACGGATACTGTGGACTCGTCGCTGAAGTTTGCAGAGCAGCTCCTCGAGAAAGAGCACGTCGTCGTCACGCCTGGCGAGGCGTTCGACGCGCCCGGATACCTCCGGATCTCGTACGCGACGTCGATGGAACGGCTCCGCGAAGGTGCGGACCGTATGTTGAGGTTCGCCGGCTCGATTCAACCGGCCAACGCGGCCTCGCGCTGATCGAGCCCAGGAAGGTGCAAGGGTCAGCCAGTGGCGCACCGGCTTCCTGACGGGTTCGCTTCGGCCCTCCGGGACGCGCTCAACGGTGTGCGTGTGCTCGATCGGTCCGCAGCCCTCGAGCCGTATGCCGCCGACGCCCTCGGTATCGGCGCGCCCCCCGATCTCGTCGTCATCCCGACCTCGACCGAAGAGGTGTCGACGGTGGCGCGGCTCTGTCATGAGGCCCGCGTGCCGCTCGTCGTGCGAGGTGCCGGCACCGGCTATACGGGCGGTGCGGTTCCGACACAGGGCGGAGTCGTGCTCTCGATGGAGCGCATGAACCGCATCCTCGAAATCGACGAAGTCAACCTGCTCGCGATCGTCGAGCCGAACGTGATCACAGGGGACCTGCAGCGTGCGGTCGAATCGGTGGGCCTGTTCTATCCGCCCGATCCGGCCAGCCTCGACACTTCGTCGATTGGCGGCAACGTCGCCGAATGCGCCGGCGGCCCGCGGGCATTCAAGTACGGCGTTACGAAGCGGTACGTCCTGGCTCTCGAGGCCGTGCTGCCGGGCGGAGAAGTCATCCACACCGGATCGAAGGCGGTGAAGAACGTCGTCGGCTACGACCTCACGCAGTTGCTGGTCGGGTCCGAGGGCACCCTTGCCATCATTACGAAGATCACGCTTCGGCTGATTCCGAAACCGCCTGCGCGCACCACCCTTGTCGCGACGTTTCCGGGCGTCCATGAAGCGGTGGATGCGGTGACCGCGCTCCTGAACGAACGTGTGGTACCCGCCTCAATCGAGCTCATTGACGCTGACTCGCTGCGTGCCGCCGAGCAGTACGCCGGAAAGCGGATCACCGAGGGCGACGCACTGCTGCTCGTCGAATGCGACGGGACGTCAGCGGCGGTCGAGGAGGACATCGATCGCGTCAAGCGAGCGTGCGCGATGGTCGGTGCGCTGGAGGTGAGACGCTCCACGGGTGACGCGGAGCGCGACGAGCTGTGGGCCATCCGGCGGCAGGTGTCGCTGGCGCTGCGCGCGACAGGTCTTCACAAAGTCAATCACGACGTGGTCGTCCCACGCGGCCGCATTCCGGAGCTCTTCGATGTGGTCGACGAGCTGCGCGGCCGGTTCGGGCTGACGATCGCGTGCTTCGGGCATGCGGGCGACGGAAATATCCACGTGAATTTCATGTTTCCTCGCGACGACGCCCAGGCGGCAGCGCGGTCGAAAGAGGCGGAGCGCGCGCTCTTCGAACAGGTGATCGAGCTCGAGGGCTCAATCAGCGGCGAGCACGGCATCGGATTCGCCAAGGCGCCGTATCTCAGCCTCGAACTCGACGCCGCGCAGATTGCGCTACTCAAGCGCGTGAAGGCCGCATTCGACCCTCACAACATCCTCAATCCCGGCAAGATTTTCTCGTGACGAAAACGGTCGCGGTGGTCGGCGCGTCCGCCAACCGGGCGAAGTTCGGCAACAAGGCGCTCCGCGCATTCCAGGCGCAGGGTTACCGTGTGATTCCGATCAACCCGAACGAGCGCGACGTCGAAGGCCTCGAGACCTACGCCTCGGTGCTCGACGTCCAGGAGCCGATCGACATGGCGACCGTATACGTGCAGCCGGAGGTGACGCTTCGTCTGCTCGACGAGTTTGCAAAGAAGGGCATTCGCGAGATCTGGGTGAATCCCGGAGCAGAGGACGATGCGGTGATGGGGGAGGCGCGCCGCCGGGGCCTGAAGGTGATCTTCGCGTGCAGCATCATCGGGATCGGTCAGAATCCGGCCGACTTCTGATTCCTGTCCCCTGACTTCGGTCTACTGACTACTGCTGATCTTCGCGATCTGACCAAGCAGCGTCCGCGCGCGCTCGCGCAGATCGTTATCCTGCGGCCGCGCCAGGATGGGTCCGATGAGCACCCGCGCTCCCCGAATATCGCCGAGACCGAGAAGTGCGGCGGCAAGCTGCAGCGCGGCGTCCTGATTGTCCGGCGCTGCCTTCACCAGTGGCTCCAGCAGGCCGCGCATCTTCATGAAATTGCCGGTCCGGCCATACACGGCTCCCAGCATCTGAATTGCCGCCGGATAACCTGGACGCAGCGCGATTGCCCGCTCGAGCGCTGCCTGCGCGCGCTCTGCCCGTGCCGTGTCAAAGGCGCTGTCTGTGGCCAGCGCCCATCCGTACTCGAACAGCACTGATTCGATATCGGGCCCCGCCGTTGCTGCCTTCTCGAGCATCGACAGTCCCTGGGCCCGATCTCCCTGGCGAATCCGCAGCACGCCGAGCGTGGCCAGCGCCCTGGGCAAATCGGGGCGGGACTGCAGTGCCCGTTGCAGCCGCGGGATCGCCTCGGGGCCGCGCTGCAGATGCGCCAGCAGGTCGCCCAGCCAGGCGTCGACTTCGGCGCTGTCGATGGGAGTCGCGTCGGAATCGACCTGCGTGATCACGCTGGCCGCCGAGGTGAGTTCGGTATGCGCATAGACCTGTTTCCGCACGTACGCCTGAACCTCGGCGTCGAGCATCTCGAGGTCCATGCCGTAAGCGGCCCGTACGCTGTCGTCGAGCGGCTCGCCGACAGCCAACCGCCGTGCGAGCGACTCCAGCGCGGCGAACCGGGCTGGCGCTCCGTGCCGTGCGTGATGGACCAGCGCCCACGACTGCGCGTACAGCAGCTCGCGCTCGATGCCTTCCCGCGTGTACTCCTTCGAACCCGGGCCGATCGCAAACAGCTGCGAGAGCTTCAGCCGGCGTTCGCGCAGGACCGCGACGTGCCGCGCAACCGCTTTTCCGATCAGGGCCCGTCGCCCGTCGCTGGTGACCTCGAACGTGCTGAAGTACTCAGCCAGCCCCTCGTTGAACCACAGCGGGGCATTCACGAACACGCTGCTGAGCAGAAAGTGCGAGAACTCGTGGAAGACGACCGGAAAAGCCTCGTCGCCCGCCTCGACGTTCATCGTGATGTAGTTGACGTCCGCCCCGTCGACGAAGAACCCGTCCACGTCCACCCTGCGGCCGTTCGCGACCGGCATGAAGGGCTGGTACGAGCGGCTGTCGGGAAACACGATCACGACGACCGGCGCGCTTCCGCCGCGCAGGGCGGCCGGCAGGAATTGCGTCACGACTTCGCGAAACTGTTCGAATTGAAGCGCGATGTCGCGGAGGCGGTCTGACGAGACGTCACCGATGACACGAAAGTGCTGCGTGCGGAGCGCGCGCCACTCTGCTGATGCGCCGGGTGGAGCAGCGAGCAGCAGGGCAGCCGCGAGGAGCAGGACGCGTCGCACCATCAAGGAACAAAGCCGTCCGGAACGAACTCGACGGCGACGGCAAGCCGCGCATCGCCGACAGCCCTCCATGTCAGGAGCGCCAGCAGCTTGTTGGCCTGCGGCCCGCACAGCAGGTTGCCAAGCGATGACGGCCGGTAGTTCGTGACGCTGATCTCCACGAAGCGGCCTCCGGCGCGCACGATTCCGTTCGCCGTGCGAATCACGAACTCCACCTGGTCGCCCTTGCAGTCGAGCGCTTCGAGCGTGCCAAAGGATCGTTCCTCGCCCGCGAGCGTGATGCGGAGGGACGGTCGTGCGCCGGACGGCCGAGGAGCGGGCTGACCAGCAGAGGGTGACTGCGTGAAACCGGCCGGCGCGGCCGTCACACGGTTTGCCTTCTTCAGGAGCTCATCGACGTCCGCACCGAGTTCCTTGGCCCGCCCGAGGTGTGTCGCCGCTTCGTTGGTGAGATCCTTCCGGAGCAGCAGCAACCCGAGAGCCTGGTGTGCCTGTGCGAGTTGCGGCTGGCGCTGCAGCGCGGACTCGAGGCGAAGCCGCGCTTCGTCGTCGCGCAGCATCTGCGCGAGCAGATCGCCGAGCCAGCCGTCCGCTTCGCCGTCGCTGACGATCGAGGCGTCATTGGTGACGAACCTGACGAGGTCGTCCCTGAACCTGACTCCAACGGCCGTGTACTTGCCGCTGCGGATGTAGCCGAGCACACGGAGCTCCAGATCCGCGAGTGACATACCGTAATGTTTTCGGACGCTTTCATCGACCGCGCCGCCGGCGATGAGCGTCTTCGCCAGCTCCAACATCGCGTCTTCATACGGCGGTCTGGACTGAAACGCGTGATGCACCAGCGCCCACGATTGCGCGTACAGAAGAAGACGCGCCGCGGTCTCGCCGATGTACTCGGGCGACCGATCGGTCGCGGCAAACATCTTCGTCAGCGGCATCGATTGCTGTTGCAGCAGCCTGACATGCTGGACAACCGGGTACCCGATCAGCGCCGTGCGATCGCCGGTAATCCGCAGCGTGCTGTAGTACTCGGCAAGCCCTTCGTGCAGCCAGAGCGGCGCCTCGGGAAACACGCGTCTGAGGAGCAGGTGTGTGTACTCGTGGAAGACCGACCGGAAAGCCTCTTCGCCACGATCGAGCCGGACCGCGATGTAGACGTTGTCCGGCCCCTCCACGAACATGCCCGCCGCCTCTACCGTGCGTCCGTCCGATCTCGGCATGAACGGCTCGAAGGAACGCCGGTCTTTGAAGACAAAAATCGTGAGAGGAGCGACCGGCTGCTGTCGGGCAGAGGCGATGTTGAGCCGCGTGACGATGTCGCGGAATTGCTCGAAGCGCAAAGCAACGTCGCGCAGCTGGCGTGACGAGGCATCACCAATGAGATGGAAGTGTTCGGAGCGGAGTGAACGCCACTCGGCCCATGCTTCGATCGGGGCGAGAGACAGCGCGAGTGTTGCGAACGCGGTGGCGAACCGCATGGCGGGCTCAGGGTATCACTGGTTCCGCGACCCCGATCCTGCCACGACCTGACTTCTGCTCAGGGTCCGTCCGGAAGGAGCACGGACGGGTGAAGAGCGGCGCTCTTCACCCGTTTCTGACTCCGGCGCCCTGGGAATTAGGGGACTTCGATCTCGACCGCGCTTGCCAGCGCCGGGTCGAGGTTCGCGCCTGCGGCAAGTTCAACTTCCTTGCCCCGCGTGGCGAGCACGGTGCCGGTCCCGGCCGCGCCGCCGATGACCGCGCCCTTCGCCGCACCGGATCCGCCGCCGAGCAGTCCGCCGATCGCCGCACCGATACCGGCGCCAGCGCCGATCTTCGTGGCGTCCTGGGCCTTCGTCGCCTCGCCCTCGAACGACACCGGATGGGTGCGCAGGGATTCACGACGTCCGTCGATCACCACCGACGTGAAACGCAACGCCAGCCGCGAACGGCCCTGCACGCGCCCCGCGCGCTCGACGTCGCTCACCTCGCCGTGCACGACCGCGCCGGCAGGCAGGACGGTCGTGCCGTCGATCGTGACCGCGCGACGAAGCCGTGCGCTCACCGGCGATTCGACCGTCGCATTCGCGCTCGACACCGCGGTCGTGAGTTCAAGCGGAAGCGCCGTGCCCGCTGGAATTGTGATGATGCGGACGACCGGGGCCGCCGGAGCAGCAGCTGCTCTTGACGCCTCAGGCTGGATTCGATCCGGCCGCGGCTCTGTTCGAACTGGTTCGTAGGTCCGCGCCGGCCGGCTCGAGGTTCCGACTGAATTGCTCGACCGTGTAGCCGAAGCGTCCCTCTTCGAGGACACCGGCTGCTCGGCGGGTGGCGGCTGGAGATTCGCCGGTGCCCCCTGATCCTGAGGTACCGTGACCAGAGTACCGTCGTTTTGTGGGCTGTTTTGCGAATCGTCGGCCGCTTTGTCTGCGCATCCGGCCGCAATGGCGGCGCTGAGCACTGCCACGGCCATCCACTGAATCTTCATCTCGCTCCCCCTGTGGCCGCGGTTAGTTCAAGTATTGAGCCACCGTGGTTAGCCAGCCGGACTAATCAATACTTCTTATTGTGTCTGAACGACTATCAATTTGACTGATACAAGCCCGACAGGGCAGACTGATCGACATGCCTAGCCAACGCACGGGCGCCCAGATCATCTGGGAATGCCTTGTTCACGAAGGGGTAAACACTGTTTTCGGGTATCCGGGCGGCGCCATTCTGCCCGCGTACGACGCGATGCTCGATTACCCGGTTCGGCACGTTCTCGTCCGCCACGAGCAGGGAGCCACGCATATGGCCGACGGTTATGCCCGGGCGGGCGGCGGCGTTGGAGTGGCGATTGCGACTTCGGGGCCTGGTGCGACAAATCTGGTCACCGGCATCGCGACGGCGATGATGGATTCGGTGCCCATGGTCTGCATTACCGGCCAGGTGCCGAGCAAGCTGATTGGCTACGACGCGTTTCAGGAAACCGACATCACCGGCATCACGCTTCCGATCACCAAGCACAGCTACCTGGTGACGCGCATCGAAGACATCATGCCGGCAATGAAGGAAGCCTTCCTGCTGGCGAAGTCAGGCCGCCCCGGCCCGGTCCTCGTGGACATCACGAAGGATGCGCAGCAGTCCAAGATGGATTTCGAATGGGACTCGCGTCCGGTGACGATGCGCGGGTACCGGCCGAAGCTGACGGTCTCGAAGGGCGACCTCGCGAAAGCCGTCGATCTCATCAAGACTGCGAAGAAGCCGGTGATTCTGGCCGGTCAGGGCATCCTGCAGAGCGGCGCGATGGCCGAGGTGCGCAAGGTCGCCGAGCGCATCAACGCGCCAGTGGCGATGACGCTGCTCGGACTCGGCGCGTTCCCGGCCAGCCATCCGCTCAACATCGGCATGATGGGCATGCACGGCGAGGCCTGGGTCAACCATGCGATCCAGGAGGCAGACCTCCTGCTGGCGTTCGGCATGCGCTTCGACGATCGCGTCACCGGCAACATCAAGACCTACGCGGTCAACGCCAAGAAGATTCACATCGACATCGACCCGTCGGAGATGAACAAGAACGTGACGGCGGACGCGGCCATCGTCGCGGATCTTCGCGAAGCGCTGCGGGATCTGCTCGAGGTCGTCGAGCCGAAGGATCACGCGCCGTGGCTGAAATACATCGAGTCGATGAAGGGTGACTCGGCGGTGCGCGACATCCAGACGTTGCCTGACAACGGGCACCTGTATGCCGCTCACGTGATCAACGACATCTGGCGGCTCACCGACGGGAAAGCGATTGTCTGCACCGACGTCGGTCAGCACCAGATGTGGGAGGCCCAGTACTACCATCACGAGGATCCGCGAACGCTGATCACCTCTGGTGGCCTGGGGACGATGGGCTATGGGCTGCCTGCCGCAATCGGCGCCAAGATGGCCAAGCCCGACGCGGAAGTCTGGGCCATCGTCGGCGACGGCGGCTTCCAGATGACCGCGGCGGAGCTCTCGACCGCCGCGCAGGAAGGCGTGAAAGTCAACGTTGCGGTGATCAACAACGGCTACCTCGGCATGGTGCGGCAGTGGCAGGAGTTCTTCTACGAACGCCGCTACGCCGCGACGCCGATGCGGAGCCCGGACTTCGTCAAGCTGGCCGAAGCGCACGGGCTGCTGGGCCTTCGCGCCGAGAAGCGGCCTGAGGTCGCTGGCATCGTCGAGCAGGCGCGCAGCGCCGAAGGGACCGTCGTCATCGACTTCCGCGTCGAGCAGGAAGACAGCGTGTACCCCATGGTGCCCGCTGGCAACGACCTGGACGCGATGATCCGCCGGCCGAAAGAGTCCGTGCTCGTGGAAACCGCTGCTGATCCAATTTGAGTAGCTTAGGCCTTGGGCCGTGGGCCTTAGGCCTTCAGAGTCGCACATGCTTCACACATTAGTAGCGCTTGTAGAGGATAAGCCCGGCGTGCTGAACCGGGTGGCGCTGGTGTTCCGGCGCCGCGCATTCAACATCGAGTCGCTCACGGTCGGGCGCACCGACGTCGCGGGCGTTTCGCGGATGACGATCGTCATGGACAGCGATCAGGTGAACGCCGATCGCGTCATGGCCTATCTCTACAAGCTGGTGAACGTGCTCGAAGTCGAAGACCTGCGGGACGTGCCGGCGATTGCCCGCGACCTCGCGCTGGTCAAGGTCGCCGTCGGCGGGCACGATCGCGGGCAGCTTCTTCGCGTTGTCGACGAGACCCGCGCGCATATCGTGGACTCCGGCGAGCAGACGATGACGCTCGAGATCACGGGGGAGCCGCCACATGTCGATTCGGTGATCGCGCGGCTCGAGCCGCTGGGCATCGTGGAGATGGTGCGCACCGGGCAGGTGGCCATGCGCCGCGGCGACCACGCGCTGTCGACCGCTCAGTATTCGTAATGTGTTGAACCACGAAGAGCACGAAGATCACAAAGCAGAAACCCGAAAGTTCTTCTTAGTGCTCTTCGTGACCTTTGTGGTTGGATTTGTCTTTCTCAGGAGTACATAGATCAATGGCAACGATGTTTTACGACCGCGACGCCGACCTCGAGCTGATTCGTCAGCGCAAGGTGGCCGTCATCGGCTACGGCTCGCAGGGGCACGCGCATGCGCTGAACCTGCAGGACAGCGGCGTTGACGTCGTCGTCGGCCTTCAGAGCGGCAGCAAGTCCGCCGAGAAGGCGAAGAGTGCCGGGCTGAAGGTGCTTTCGGTCGCCGAGGCGTCGAAATGGGCCGACGTGATCATGGTCCTGATTCCCGATCAGCACCAGGCGCGGGTCTACAAGTCCGACATCGAGCAGCACCTGACCGCGGGCAAGATGCTGATGTTCGCGCACGGCTTCGCCATCCGCTTCAACTGGATCGTCCCGCCGAAGGACGTGGACGTGACGATGGTGGCGCCGAAGGCGCCAGGTCATCGCGTCCGGGAAGTGTTCAAGGAAGGCGCCGGCACGCCGGGCTTGCTGGCGGTTCATCAGGACGTGACTGGAAAGGGCCGGGCAACCGCGCTGTCCTACGCACGCGGCATCGGCTGCACACGCGCCGGCGTGATCGAGACGACGTTTGCGGAAGAGACGGAAACGGATTTGTTCGGCGAACAGGCGGTCCTCTGCGGCGGCACGAGCGCGCTGGTGAAGGCTGGCTTTGAGACGCTCATCGAAGCCGGCTACCAACCCGAGATTGCCTACTTCGAGTGCCTGCACGAGCTGAAGCTGATCGTGGATCTGATGTACCGGGGCGGCCTCCAGTACATGCGCTATTCGATCAGCGACACCGCGGAGTACGGCGACTACACGGCAGGGTCCCGCATCGTCACCGCGGAAACGAAGGCGACGATGAAGCAGCTCCTGAAGGAGATCCAGTCGGGCGAGTTCGCGAAGAAGTGGATCGCGGAGAACGAGGCGGGGCAGCCGAACTTCAAGAAGCTCCGTGAGGCGGACCGTAATCACCCGATCGAGGTGGTCGGCGCCAAGCTGCGGAACATGATGCCGTTCCTCGACCCCGTACAGCTGCCGCAGCCGGCCAACGTTTGATTCCCGAGCCGCGGAGACGCTGAGGCGCGGAGGCTCGTTTAGAAAAACACCCTCCGCGCTTCGCGCGTCCGCGGCTTGTCTCGTCGCAGGTGCTCCACTCGATGCTCAACAAGTACTCTTCCCGCGTCACGCAGCCGCGCAGCCAGGGCGCGTCTCAGGCGATGCTCTACGGCATCGGTCTGACCGATGTCGATCTGCAGAAGCCACAAGTCGGCATCTGCAGCATGTGGTACGAGGGCAACACGTGCAACATGCACCTCGACCGCCTGGCCGCCTCGGTCAAGGAAGGCGTGCAGGCCGCCGGCCTGGTCGGCCTGCGCTTCAACACCATCGGGGTGAGCGACGGCCTGTCGATGGGCACGGAGGGCATGAGCTATTCGCTGCCGTCGCGCGATCTCATTGCCGACTCGATTGAGACGGTCATGGGGGCGCAGTGGTACGACGCGCTCGTCACTGTTCCCGGATGCGACAAGAACATGCCGGGCAGCGTGATCGCCATGGCTCGTCTCAATCGCCCGTCCCTGATGGTGTACGGGGGGACGATTCGCGCCGGCTCGGCGCTGGGCAAGCCGCGAGACATCATCTCTGCCTTCCAGTCCTACGGCGAGTACCTCGCGGGGACGATCACTGACGAACAGCGGCTGGAGATCGTCCGGCACTCGTGCCCGGGCGCCGGCGCCTGCGGCGGGATGTACACGGCCAACACGATGGCCGTCGCCATCGAAGCGCTGGGACTGTCACTGCCGTACAGCTCGTCGCTGCCGGCCGAGGACCCGGGTAAGGCCGACGAGTGCCGCCGTGCCGGAGCGGCGGTGCGGCTGCTCCTCGAGCGTGATCTCAAGCCGCTCGACATCCTCACGCGGAAGTCGTTTGAAAACGCCCTCACGATGGTGATGGCCGTCGGCGGTTCGACGAATGCCGTGCTGCATCTGCTCGCGATCGCGAAGGCAGCCGGTGTCCCCCTGAGCCTGGACGACTTCCAGAAGGCGAGCGACCGCGTACCGCTGCTGGCGGACCTCAAGCCAAGCGGGAAGTACGTGCAGGAGGATCTCCACGGTGTGGGTGGCACGCCGGCCGTGATGAAGTACCTGCTCGAACGCGGCTTCCTACACGGCGAGTGCATGACCGTCACTGGCAAAACGCTGGAGCAGAACCTGTCCGAGGCGCAGCCGCTGAAGAGCGGTCAGCAGATCATCCAGCCCCTCGAAGCGCCAATCCTTCCGCGCGGGCACATCCGGATCCTGAGCGGCAACCTCGCGCCGAACGGGTCCGTGGCGAAGATCACGGGCAAGGAAGGCGAGCGGTTCACCGGGACTGCGAAGGTCTACGACTCTGAAGAGGCGATGCTCGCCGGCCTGGAGAAAGGCGAGATCGCGAAGGGCCACGTGATCGTGATCCGCTACGAGGGGCCGAAGGGCGGCCCCGGCATGCCCGAGATGCTGACGCCGACCTCCGCCATCATGGGTGCCGGCCTGGGCGCCGACGTGGCACTTCTGACCGATGGCCGCTTCTCTGGCGGTTCACACGGGTTTATCATTGGCCACATCACCCCGGAGGCTCAGGACGGCGGCCCGATCGCGCTAGTACGAGACGGCGATCGGATCGTGATCGACTCTCTCAGCTGCGAACTGCGTGTCGACGTGAGCGACGCGGAGCTGGCGGGCAGACGCGCAGCGTGGAAGCAGCCGCCGCCAAAAGCCACGACCGGCGTGTTGAGCAAGTATGTTCGGCTGGTGAAGTCGGCGTCCGAAGGATGCGTCACCGACTAACGCGAGAAGAGAAGCACACCATGAGAAACATCAAGGCGCTCGTCGTGATCTGGTCGGTTGCAGCCGCCCTCGTCTCTGCTGCCGCGGTGTGGGACACGAAGTCGTTCATGGAATGGTCCGACAAGGACATCGAGAAGCTGCTGACGGATTCGCCCTGGGCGGGGAAGGGGTCGCTGACCCACGAACGGGCAGGGACAAATCTCGGGACGGTGCCGGAGTGGAATCTGGTTGTCGTCGCGCGAAGCGCGGCGCCAGTCAGGATGGCGGTTGCGCGCCAGCAACTCGCGGCCGGTGTCCCGGCGTCGCCTGATCTGGAAAAGAACCTGAACACGCCGTATGCCCGGTACGCGATCGCCATTACGAAAATCCCACAGTTCCTGCGCATGCAGTTGCCCGCTTCAGCGAAGAGCGCGGTCCTCAAGGTCAAAGGTAAGGAATTGACGGCGATCGCCGGGGCGGTTCAACTGCTCGACAAGGAAGGCAAGGAGGTCCAGCCTCCGCCGGCACGCGGGCCACAGCCGCGGCCGCAGGCGTCCGCAGGTGTTCAGGTCATTCCGGTCGCTCAAGGCGGGGGCGGCGGCGGGTTCGGGGGCGGTGGATTCGGCGGCGGGTTCGGGAACGACCCATCGGGAATCACCGCAACCCTGGTCCTGGAATTCCCGAAGGCCGAGGCCCTCACCAAGGACGACGGAGAGGTCGAGATCACGGCAATCATTCAAAACTACAAGTTGAAGAAGGCCTTCAAGCTGAAGGACATGATCTTCAAGGGGGAACTGTCGTTCTAGGCGTAATGTCCTGAGCCCGCAGCGTTCGTCACCTCTCCCTTACACAATCCCACCAGATTTGTCGCTCGCACGGCGCTCTCGTGCGCTTTTGTCTCGAAAAAAACTGTGCAACTGATGAGTCGGGCATCGTAGACTTTCCCCGCCGGTCTTCCTTTTTCTCATTTTTAACGTCACCCAAACCGCGCGGATCCCGGTCGCCGGGCGGACGAAGGAGCTCACGATGGTCCCCCGTCGTACTCGGTTGAACATGGTCCGCGTGTGTGCGGCTGTACTGCTCGCTGGTGCGGTCTGCGCTGGAGCGCTTCTGCTCCCCGCCCAGGCGCAGGCACCAGCCGACAACGCGCTGCCGTTCACGAGGAGCTACCTCCTCACCGGCAACTACGCGGTCGTCGGCGTCGACCTGACACCGCAGCAGGCGGACTGCTCGACGTTTGCCCCTGACTGCTACGCCAAAGGCAGTATCACGGTCCCAACGTGTCCGACCACTGGACCGGTTGCGCCTGGCAGCTGCATTCCCGAAGGTGCCGACGTCCTTGCTGCGTGGATGTATTGGGAAGCGATCGCGACCGATCCCGCCGTCGTGCCGAAGGCCAGGCTGCGAGTGGATGGCAGTTCGACGTACACGACGCTGCTCAAGGCACGCCGCAACGATGAGCTCCTGCCCAGCCAGGGATCCTGTCTGAGCTCGTCCGGCAACCTACTGACGCTGAGCATGTTCTCGGCTGACGTGCTGCGCTTCTTCCCGTTCCAGAAGGACGCGAACAACGCGGCGACTCCGAGGCGGAAGGTCACCGGCACGCACGGCATTGCGTTGGCGGAAATCGGCAACGGCAACAATGCGAAGCAGGGCGCTGGCGCCAGCCTGTTCTTTGTGTATCGCCTGCCGTCGGAGCCGCTGCGAAAGGTCGTCGTCTACGACGGCGCGTACATGCAGCCACTCGGCGCCACGATGCGGCAGCAGCTGCAGGGCTTCTATCAGTCCGCCGCTGGCAAGTCTGCCTGGCTCACGCACATCGTCGGCAGCGGTGCCAAGAACACCACCGAGCGGATGTTTTTCAACAATTCCACCGCACCGATCGGAACCGACCTGATCCCATTCCCGCTGGGAAGCGAGGGCGGAAGCGGCTCCGACCGGGCGTGGGCAAACCCGACGGTGGACGTCAGCGGGAACATGGCGCCGCTGACGACCGCGCCCTCCAGCGGGTTTGGCGAGACGGTCTGGACGTCAGTCGATCACACGAGCAACTCACCGTACGAGTGTCTGTCCTGGGCAGCCGTCATCTTCAGCACGGCGGTCAAGGACGCCGACAGAGACGGCCTGCCCGACGGTCTCGAGGACGCCGCCAATGGCCTGAAGGATCCGGATCCAGCGGATCTGCTGAAGACGTTGAATCAGATTGGCAGAGACCTTCCGAACCTGAACGCGATGGGAGCCAGTTCAGGGGCGCCCGACGTCATGGTCGAAATGAACGGCATGTGGGCGCCGCCTGGAACGACCTACGGCGACAACGACACGCCGGCCAGCCAGCCGTCAAAGGCTCCCTTCAGCACGATCCTGGGACTCAGGTACGTCACCAGCAGCGCCAGACACGATCACCTGCCCACGCCCGAATCGATCCGGTTGATGGGTGAGGCCCTGGAGAACGCGCCGACCTCGATTCGCCTGCACGTCGATGTCGGCGACGTAAGCACGTACAAGAGCCTCGCCGGATTCAATTCCGCGGAAGCCGACAAGTACCTGATCTGCACGCGAGCATCGGGAAGTGCCTTGTGCGCCAGTGCCTCGCCGCACGCGCGTGGTGGCGAGATCATCGAAGAGACGGAGTGCGATCCATCGCTCGGCAGCAACCCGACCCAGGCGAATTCGCTCGGCTGCCACTTCCCGTACTTCCCCGGGACCGTGGGATGGAAGTTCGGGCTGGAACACTATCGGGACCAGGCAGTCGGCAAGGACGGTGTCGAGCTGACGAAGGCGCAGCGCGACAGCTGCTATGCGACGGGAAGCTACAGCAGCGGCGGCCAGACTCTGAGCTGCCAGAGGCGTTTCGATCCGATCCGCAACGGGCTGTTCCACTACTTCCTCTATGCGCACGCGATGGGCGTCCCCAAGGGGAAGCAGTGTCTGGACGCGTCCGGCAAGGATGTCGATCCGGTCAACGGCGCCTGCGGTGTCTCGAATCCGAACTTCTTCGTGCCGCGGAGCACGTCAGGTGCCGGCGACGCTCCGGGCAGCAATGCGCTGATCACGGTCGGCCTGTGGGATCTCGAGAAGCACGTCGGCTCGCCGTTCCTCGTGGCGACGACCTCGGTCCACGAACTCGGTCATAACTTCGATCTGTCGCACGGCGGCGGCGCGCCGGTCTGGGGCAACGCCTCGACGGCGTCGAGGTTCGAGGTGAATTGCAAGCCGAACTATCCCAGCATCATGAGCTACTTGTTCCAGGTCAATGGGCTGCTCGACCTGGATGGCAACGCGCGCATTGACTTCTCTCGCGGCGTCTACGGGGATACCGCCCTGACCGACGCGACGGTCCTCGATGAGGGCGGCCTTCACGACAACTACCTGCTGCTGCCGGATCGCGCGCAGAGCGCGGCGTTCCGGTACCGCACTGCGTGGTTCGTTCCGGTCATCCCGCCAACGAAGAACCCCGACGGCAGCGATCAGCCCGGAACGGGCAATTTCGCGGGCAGGCTCGGGATTCAGCCGGCGACGAGGTACTGCACAGGGGTGAAGTCGGATTCGCTGCCTTCGATGGGGCGGTACGACGGCCCCGGGCTCAATCCAAGTTCCACCACGCTCTCGCTCATCGACTTCGATCTCGATCCACAGGTCACGACCGTTCAGGACGTGAACTTCGATGGCACCATCGGCAGTTCCTACAGGGGCTTTAACGACTGGGGGGCGATTCGTCTCGACCAGATGGCCGGGGGCAAGAATCCCGCTGGCTTCTCGCTGGGTCAGGGTGGCTTCGAGTTCGGCCAGGGTGGTTTCGACTTCGGCCAGGGCGGCTTCGAGTTCGGCCAGGGCGGCTTCGACTTCGGCCAGGGCGGCTTCGAGTTCGGCCAGGGCGGCTTCGAGTTCGGCCAGGGTGGCTTCGAATTCGGCCAGGGTGGCTTCGATTTCGGAGACGGTTCGTTCAGCTTCGGCCAGGGCGGCTTCGAGTTCGGCCAGGGCGGCTTCGAGTTCGGACAGGGTGGCTTCGACTATGGCCAGGGTGGCTTCGACTACGGCAACGACATCGACTACGACCTGGTGAAGAAGAACGGCCACACGCCGCCGCTGGCGGTCGTCGCCTCCGTTATCCAGGCGCCGAACACCACGAACCATCACCGGAATCAGGTGAGCTTCGTTCGTCCGAACGTCGGGACCATCGCGCACTACAAAGTCTTCCGCGTGCTTGGAACGACGATCACCGGATCCAGCACGGTGGAGCAGTTGTGCGGAGTGACAGGCAAGCCCGCGTGTTCCTCCTCCACGACATTCGTCGACGCCGAGGAGCTGCCGTACAACCAGTGGTTCACCTACTTCGTCCGGGCGGTGTTCGGTAACTGCAACCCGGCAGTGGAGAAGTGCGAAAGCGGGCCGTCGAACTTCGCGCCGGTGCAGGCGCAGAACAACGCCCCGAGTGCCGGCAACGATCCGTCCGGGACGCAGAACTTCACGACTCCGCGCAACACGCCGCTGGTGATCGCGGCTCCAGGCGTGCTGTTGAACGACACCGACCCGGACAGCCCGAAGTCGAGGATCAGAATCGTGGGCGTGACGTCACCACCGTCGCACGGAAGCGTGGTATTGAATGCGGCAACCGGGGCCTTCACCTATACCCCGGTCACCAACTACGACGGGCCGGACAGCTTCAGCTATACGACAGACAACGGCGTGTGGCGTCCCGGCACACCGCTCCCGATGAGCCCCACATCGGTCTGGACGGTCAACGTGACGGTGGACAAGAAGAAATAGCCGGCGGGTCTCCGCCGCTGCGTCTATTTGACGCGGCGGCGGAGTTCCGGCACCAGGCGGTCTTCCATAGAGCCGCCTCGAATCTTCAGATACTCCCCGTAGGCGGCTTTGACGCCGTTCGGATTGAACTTCTCCCGGGTCTGCCCCTGCAAGTAGTAGACGATGGGCAGATAACTGAACGTCGGCACCTCGTCGAGCAGCAGCGACAACGCCTCGCCGCGCCGCTGTATGCATTGATCGAAGTGTGACTCGGCGTCCACGAACTGATTCAGCGCCTGGTATGCACGCGCAAGTGAGAAGTGCCCGAGCCAGGTGTCCATGCCGCCCTTCTTCTCGTCGTTCGCGTCGGTGAGGAGCGTGATCGCCCGGCGCGCATCGCCGGCCTTCAGCGCGATTTCACCCTCCAGCAGCCGGCCGTACGTATGCGGCTCCGTCGGCACTTCCTTCGCGAGGGCGGCTGCGATCGGCGCGGCACGATCCTGCTGGCCAGCCTCGATGAGTACCCGCCCGGCGAGGAACCGGACTTCGACGGACCGGCTCAGGTCCTGCGCACGATCCACCGAAGCGAGCGCCTGTCGCGTCTCCCCGCGAAGCAGATTCGCATAGGCGATGGCCAGATGTTTCCGCGCGGCGCGTTCGGGGAACTTGGCATCGAGATCGGCCTTTGCTCCAGCCTCGAGGATCCGGATTCCCTCCGTATAGCGGCCCTGGTAGATGGCCAGGTCGCCGAGGCCCGCAGCCGACCACGACGCTCCGCGCACGCCGATAGTGCCAAGTCTCTGATAGGTCTGGGTCGCCTCCTGCACCCGGCCCTGGCCGAGCTGCGCGAACGCAAGTGCGAGCGTCCCGTAGTCGTACGGCGGCTCCTGCACGGCCTTCGCCATGGCCTCCTCTTCGGCCACCTTGAAGTTCGTGCCGTAGGCCGCATAGGCTGCCAGGTTCGCCCGGAAGAGCGCCCGCTTCGGAAGCAGCTGCACTCCCTTCCGCATCTCATTGACCGCCTCGGCGAGATTCCGCTGCTTCGAGAGACACAGCGCGCGCTGGTTGTGGGCCATCGCATCGGCCGCGTACTTCTCCAGCAGCACGCCGTAAGCCTGGACGCAGCTTCCGGGGTTGCCCTCGATGATCGCGTTCACTCCGCGCGTCGCCAGCTTCTCGCGCTCGGTCATGCCATCGAGGTGGCCGAGCGCCTGCTCGATGTACTTCTTGGCGTCATCAATGTTGTCGAGATTACGGGCGATGATCGCCAGCCCCTGGTAGCCGAGTCCGCTGGTCTTGGGGTCGAGGTCGATGGCCGCCTGGAGGTTCTTGATCGTGTCTTCCGTTCGACCGTTCGCCTGCGCATCGAAGGCCGCCGCGTAGTACCGCGCGACGTCCAGGCGCGTCGCCGTCATCGTCCGCATCTTCAACAGCTGATCCTCGTCGGATTCCGTGTCGCCAAGCGCCGTCCTGACTGCGGCAATCACGCGGGCGGTTTCCTCGAGGACTCGCTCTTTGCTGGATGCGCGACGCGACGCTTCGACTCTCACCTCGCCCTTCGCGGCGTCGGCGTCGGTGACCTTCATGGACACGGTGTACCCGCTGCCTTGTCGCGCAACCGTTCCAGCCAGCACGACGTCGAGGCCCTGGTTGAACGCCATGACGCGCGCGGCCTCTTCGTTGAACAGTTCGGGCGTCTGTACACCAAGTGTCGAACGCAGCCGCGTGCGGTCGTACGCACTGATGAAGCTCGCGTCCTCGAGGCCGCGCCTCACGATCGGCTCAATGACGTGGTCGAACGCCGGGTCACCGGTCGTGTTCTCGAAGTCGGCGATCGCGACCCGTACAGGCGCGTGCTCAGGAGGAGGGAGAAGCCCCTGCCAGTACCACCACGTCCCACCAACGGCGGCCAGCAGTACGGCGACGATAGCAGCCATCGCGGGCAGGCCGATCACCCGTTTGATCGGAATCAGCTCGCCGTTCTCGTCTAGCCGGTCGAACTCGGCGGCCACCTCCGCCGACGTCTGAAATCGCTTGTCGGCCTCCGGCTCGACGCACCGGGCGACCAGCGCGGCGAGCGGCGCTGGAACCTCCGGCGCCAGCGCCTCCAGTGGGGGAGGCGGCGCGGTCATCCGCCGCTGCAGCTCCTCGACGGCGGCCGCGCCCGAGGATGCTCGCCGCTGGCCACGCAGCACGTCGTACAGAATCAGCCCGAACGCGTAGACGTCCACGCGCTGATCGATCGCCTGTCCCTTCGCCTGCTCGGGCGCCATGTACTCGACCGTGCCGACGATGGAACCGACGGTGGTGGCCGCATGGTGGGAGGCGGCGCGGGTGAGATGTTCCGGTAGTGCGCCCCCGGCGCCCGGTTTGGGCGGACCGGCGGCATCGCCGGTGGAGTGCGCGATGCCGAAGTCCATGATCAGCGCCTCGCCGTCCTTGCCGATCATGATGTTGGCCGGTTTCAGATCACGATGGACGACGCCTGCCGTGTGAGCAGCGACCAGGCCGGAGATCACCGCCCGCGCGATCCCGAGCACCTCGGCAACCGTGCGTTTGCCGTCCTTCTTGATGATCGTCGCGAGGTCAGTCCCCTCGACGTACGACATCGTGATGTACTTGATGCCGTCGATGTCGCCCAGGTCGTGAATGCGCACGACGTTCTTGTGGGTGACCTGTCGCGCGAGCAGCAGCTCCCGCTTGAAGCGGCGGCTCACTTCCTCGGCGGTGACCGGGTCCTCCATCACTTCCGGGCGAATCACCTTGATGGCGACAGCCACGCCCAGCTCGGCATCCCAGGCCTGATAGACCGCTCCCATCCCACCCGCCCCGAGCATGCGGATGATGTGATAGCGAGGTCCGAAGGATTGGCCGACTTCGAGCGGACCGTCGACGCTGCGGCGAGTGCGGCGCGCGGGCGTGGGCGTGACGGGTGA
Source organism: Vicinamibacterales bacterium (assembly GCA_035537775.1). Taxonomy (GTDB): domain Bacteria; phylum Acidobacteriota; class Vicinamibacteria; order Vicinamibacterales; family UBA2999; genus Gp6-AA40. The sequence goes on from DATLLQ010000214.1 coordinate 105,619, forward strand.
CGCGATGGTCATGGCGTCCGCCAGCGAATCCGACACTGCCGCGATTGTCAGAGCATGGTCCGACGGATCAACAAACCGCGTTCCCTCGTCGTCGGGACTGACGAATCGCGTCCCCTCGTCGTCCGGAGTGACGAACCGCGTTCCCTCGTCGTCGGAAGCGGCGAACCGAGTCCTCTCCTCGGCGGCGGGTATGAAGCGAGTCGCCTCGTCCGGGTCGGTCGAGTTCGGAGAGACTGCAGGCGTCCCGCCGAGAACGGTGACCGCTCCCGCTACCGCCTGGCCACACTGAGGGCAGAATCTGGCTCTTGGGGGCAGAAGTTCGCTGCAGTAGGCACACGCCGGGTCCAATGGCACATGGAGTTGGCCGGCGTCTCGACCTGGAGCTGTCATCGGGGATTTGCGGAACCGTCGCGATTATCGCAGATGCCGGAAACGCACCCGTGGCAAATGCGCGGGCGTCCTACAGTTCTGTGGACTGCCGCCGCTGGCAGCGCACTAGAATTAATGGCGATTCAGGAGGCGTAAAACATGGCAATTCGGCTCGGGGATGAAGCCCCCGACTTCTCTGCGGATACGACCGAAGGACCGGTGAACTTTCACGACTGGAAAAAGGGATCGTGGGCGGTCCTGTTCTCCCATCCCAAGGATTTCACGCCGGTCTGCACGACCGAGCTTGGAGCGGTGTCGAAGCTAAAGGGTGAATTCGAGAAGCGCAACACCAAGGTCATCGGCCTCAGCGTCGATCCGCTCGATTCACACCAGCGCTGGGCAGGCGATATCAAGGACGTCACCGGCGCCGCCCTCAACTTCCCGCTGATCGCCGACCCGGACCGGTCGATCGCGAACAAGTACGACATGATCCACCCGAACGCCAGCGACACGGCGACGGTGCGATCCGTGTTCATCATCGGCGCCGACAACAAGGTCAAGCTCACGCTGACGTATCCGGCAAGCACCGGCCGCAACTTCGCCGAACTGCTTCGCGTCATCGACTCGCTGCAGCTGACGGCGCAGCACCAGGTGGCCACCCCAGCGGACTGGAAGGCGGGGGAGGACGTCATCATCGTGCCTGCCGTCTCGGACGAAGACGCGAAGAAACGCTTCCCGGGATTCGTGGCGAAGAAGCCGTACCTCCGGGTGACGCCACAGCCGAAGTCGCCGTCGGCGTAATGTTGTCGTAGAGTTGGTCAGCGAAGCTCGGGCGGGAGCGGTATACCTTCCGACGGGTTCGTGACAGCCCCGGGCGGCACGCCAAGGATCTCCCGCAGCGTGTCGCCTTCCATCACTTCCTGCTCGAGCAGCCGCCGGGTGACCGTCTCCAGCATGTCGCGCTTGTCCGTGAGGATGGTCCGGGCGCGCGTGTGCGCGTCGGTCATGATCCGCTTCACTTCGGAGTCGATCAGGCGGGCAGTGTCTTCCGCGTAGTTGCCGCGGTCCGGCCCGATCGGGATATCCAGGAACTTGTTCCGCTTGTGGCCGTCGTAGTTGATGGCCCCCAGCGCGTCGCTCATTCCCCACTCGGTGACCATCGCGCGGGCGATGTCCGTGGCGCGCTGCAGATCGTTCTGCGCACCGGTTGAGATCTCCCCGAGCGCCAGCTCCTCGGCGGTACGGCCCCCGAGAAGAACCGCCAGCTGGTTGAGCAGATCCTGCCGCTGCATCAGGTACCGATCTTCGAGCGGCAGTTGCATCGTGTAGCCGAGCGCGCCGAACCCGCGTTGCACAATCGAGATCTTGTGCACGGGATCCATCCCTGGAATGGCGGTGGCGACAATCGCGTGCCCCGACTCGTGGTAGGCGACGATCTCGCGCTCCTTTGTGCTCATCACCCGCTTCTTCTCGAGCCCGGCGATCAGCCGGTCGATCGCCTCGTCGAAGTCCAGCATCTCGACGGCCGTCTTGTCCTTCCGCGCCGCGAGCAGGGCCGCTTCGTTGACCAGGTTCGCGAGGTCGGCGCCGGCAAATCCCGCGGTGCGCGCCGCCACCACGCGCAGATCCACGGTGGGGGAGAGCTTCACAGTCTTGGTGTGGATGCGAAGCACGTCCTCGCGGCCGCGAACATCCGGCTTGTCGACCAGCACCTGCCGATCGAATCGGCCTGGGCGCAGCAGGGCAGGGTCGAGTACTTCCGGCCGGTTCGTCGCCCCCATGATGATGATGGCCTTACGCGAGTCGAACCCGTCCATCTCGGCGAGCAGCTGGTTCAGCGTCTGCTCACGCTCCTCATGTGAGCCCATCGGGCTCTGCACGCGCGCGCGTCCAAGCGCGTCGAGCTCGTCGATGAAGATGATGCACGGCGCCTTCTGCTCCGCCTGCGAGAACAGATCGCGCACGCGCGCGGCGCCGACGCCCACGAACATCTCGACGAACTCGGATCCGCTGAGGCTGAAGAAGGGAACCTTGGCTTCTCCGGCGACAGCCCGGGCCAGGAGGGTCTTGCCGGTTCCGGGAGGCCCGACCAGCAGCACACCCTTCGGAATCCGGCCTCCGAGCGTCGTGTACTTCCGCGGCGTTCTGAGGAACTCGACAATCTCCTTCAGCTCCTGCTCGGCCTCGTCCACTCCTGCCACGTCAGCGAAGCTGACCTTGACGTCGTCTTCAGCAAAGACCCGGTGCCTGCTCCGGGCAAAGGACATCACGCCGCCCTCTGCGCCCCCGATACGGCGGAAGAAGAAGCTCCAGATGGCGAAGAGCACCACCAGGGGAATGATCCAGCTCAGGATCTCGGGCAGCCACCGGCTCACGAACTCGCCTTTGTACTGGACCCCTGCCTCGTCCAGCTGCTCGAGCAGCTTCGGATCTTCGATGCGGTTCGCATTGAACTTCGTGCTGCCGTTCCGGGGCTGCTTGAAGGTGCCGCGGATCACCTGCTCACCGACAGAGACCTCGGCGACGAGGCCGCTGCGGGCCGCCTGCTTGAAGTCGCTGTACGAAATCGTGTTGCCCGCCGGCTGCAGGTACCACGCCTGCGCCAGCGCCATCAGCATCAGGAAGCCGAGCACGTACCAGACAGCGCCGGCGGGCCGGTTGCCCGTACCAAGCACGCGGCGGTCGCCTGGCCGTTTATCGCGCGGGTTGATGCCCGGCGGAGATGGGTTCGCCAATTAGCGGTTTACTCCTGCGGTCTGCTTCTTCACGAAGCTCAATCCATTGTCCCCTACGTCGACGACCAGGTGATCGCCCTCGCGGAACTCACCCTCGAGCACGCGCATCGCCAGCGGGTCGAGAACCCGCCGCTGAATGGTTCGCTTGAGCGGCCGGGCCCCGTACATCGGATCGTAGCCTTCGGAGACGACGAAGTCTTTTGCTGCGTCTGTAAGCTCGACGTGAATCTTGCGCTCCTCGAGCCGTTTCAGCAGCCCGCGCACCTGAATGTCCACGATCCGCTTCATGTGTTCCATGCCAAGGGCGTGGAAGAAGATGATCTCGTCAATCCGGTTCAAGAACTCGGGACGGAAGTGCTGCCGGAGGGCCTCCATGACCTGCCGCCGGATTCCTTCGCTCAGGTCTCCGGTGTGCTCGGCGATGAACTGACTGCCGAGGTTCGACGTCATGATGACGACGACGTTCTTGAAGTCGACCGTGCGTCCCTTGCTGTCGGTCAGGCGGCCATCATCCAGCAGCTGCAGGAGGACATTCAGCACTTCCGGATGCGCCTTCTCGATTTCATCGAACAACACGACCGAGTAGGGGCGGCGGCGGACGGCTTCCGTCAGCTGGCCAGCCTCGTCGTAACCCACGTAGCCGGGAGGCGCACCGATCATCCTCGAGACGGTGTGCTTCTCCTGGTACTCCGACATGTCGATCCGGATCATCGCGTGCTCGTCGTCGAACAGGAACTCGGCGAGCGCACGGGCCAGCTCGGTCTTGCCGACGCCGGTCGGACCCAGAAAGATGAAGCTGCCAAGCGGGCGGTTCGGATCCTGAAGGCCGGCGCGGGCGCGGCGGATGGCGTTGGCGACGGCGTTGATGGCCTCGTCCTGGCCGATGACGCGTTCGTGCAGCCGCTCCTCCATGTGAATCAGCTTCTGGATTTCGCCCTCCATGAGCCGGCTCACCGGGATGTTCGTCCACTTCGCCACGACGTCGGCGATGTCTTCCTCATCAACCTCCAGCTTCAGCATCCGTGAGCCGGACGGCTTGGCGGCATCGTCCTGCTCGGTCAGCTTCTTCTCCAGCTGCGGAATCCGGCCGTACTGAAGCTCCGACGCCTTCGCGTAATCGCCGGCACGCACCGCGGCGTCCAGCTCGAGACGGGCGTGCTCGAGCTGCTCCTTCAGGTTGCTGCTGCCGCTGATTTCGTCCTTCTCCTGCTGCCACTGGGCACGGAGGCGCGTCTCGTCCTCTTTCAGGTTGGCGAGATCCTTTTCAAGGCGCGCCAGGCGTTCGACGGACGCCTTGTCGGTTTCCTTGCGCAGTGCCTCGCGCTCGATCTCGAGCTGCATGACCCGGCGGCGCACCTCGTCGAGCTCCGCCGGCATCGAGTCGATCTCCATCCGCAGCTTCGAGGCCGCTTCGTCCATCAGGTCGATCGCCTTGTCCGGAAGGAAGCGGTCCGCAATGTACCGGTGCGAGAGCACGGCCGCCGCCACCAGCGCCGCGTCCTTGAACTTCACCTGATGGTGAATTTCGTAGCGCTCGCGCAGTCCACGCAGGATCGAAATCGTGTCTTCGACCGTCGGCTCACCGACCAGTACGGGCTGGAAACGACGTTCCAGCGCGGCGTCCTTCTCGATGTGCTTGCGGTACTCGTCCAGCGTCGTGGCGCCGATGGTGTGCAGCTCTCCGCGCGCCAGCATCGGCTTCAGCATCTGCGACGCATCCATCGCGCCCTCGGCCGCTCCGGCGCCGACGACGGTGTGAAGCTCGTCGATGAAGAGGATGATCCGGCCCTCGGATTCGGCGATCTCCTTGAGGACCGCCTTGAGCCGCTCCTCGAACTCGCCACGGTATTTCGCGCCGGCGACCAGCGCGCCCATGTCGAGGGCGAAGATCTTCTTGTTCTTCAGCCCTTCCGGAACGTCCCCGCGGACGATCCGCTGCGCCAGCCCTTCGACGATCGCGGTCTTGCCGACGCCGGGCTCGCCGATGAGAACCGGATTGTTCTTGGTCCGGCGGGAGAGGACCTGGATGACTCTACGGACTTCCTCGTCGCGGCCGATGACCGGGTCGAGCTTGCCGTTGCCGGCGAGCTCGGTGAGGTCGCGACCGTAGCGGGAGAGCGCTTCGTAGGTGGACTCCGGATTCTGCGAGGTCACGCGCTGGTTTCCGCGAACCTCGGTCATCGCCGTGTAGAGCGCGTCCTTCGTCGCACCGGTACGCTGCAGGAGCTGGGCAGCGGGCGAGCGGCCTGCCTCTGTAGCAAGCGCCAGCAGCAGGTGCTCCGTGCTGACGTACTCGTCCTGGAGACGCTTCGCCTCGGCTTCCGCCGACGTGAAGATCAGGTTCATGCGCGGCGAGAGGCGCAGATCCGCACCGTACGCCTGCGGCAGGCTTGTGAGCAGCGCTCGTGCCTCACCGCTGAATCGGCCGGGATCGATTTTCAATTTCCGGAGAATCGACGGAACGATCCCCCCGGACTGCTCGACCAGCGCGACGAGCAGATGCTCGGGGGTCACTTCCGAGTGGCTGTGCTCACTGGCCAGGGTCTGGGCGGTGACCACCGCCTCCTGGGCCTTCTCGGTGAACCGGTTGATGTTCATAGCCGCATGCGGTCCGGCTGAAGCCGGACACTACACCTCTCAGGCCGCGCTGTTCGCGGCGCCTCCGCTCAACTTGGCAAGCGCTTCGTAGTGCGCCCGCTCTTCGGACGACAGCTGCGTCGGCATCTGGACGTCGACGCGCGCATACAGATCGCCTCTTTCATTCGTCTTGCCGACGGCCGGCATCCCGAAACCCTTGAGCCGGAAGACCTGTCCGTTCTGGGTCATCGAGGGAATCCGCAGCCGCGCGGGTTTTCCCGCAAGCGTCTGCACCTCCGCCTCGCCGCCCAGGACGGCGGTCGTCACCAGCACCGGCACCTTCGCGTACAGGTCCCGTCCCTTCCGCTCGAACACCGGGTGCGACGCCAGACGCACCCGGAGATACAGATCGCCGGATGCTGCGCCGCCAACACCATGCTCGCCCTCGCCGGAGACCCGGACGCGCGAGCCATCTCCGACGCCAGCCGGAATTCGCACGTCCACTGTTCGCGCATGCCCGTCATGGGTCAGCGCCAGGCGCCGCGTGGTCCCGTGAAACGCGTCTTCGAGCGTCAGCTCGAGCTCGTGCTCGACGTCGCGCCCCGCGCGCTGCCGGGTGCGGCCGCCGCGCGCGCCACGCGCCGCGCCTGCGCCAGCGCCTTCGAACCCGCCGCCAAAGAATGTGGTGAAGAAGTCGGAGAACGGGGTCGAGTCCCCGAACATCTCCTCCATCTCTTCCTGCGTCATCGTCCGGTAGCCGCCGCCCGGCGCGCCGCCGACATTGACGTTCCAACCGCCCGGGAACGGACCGGCACCCCCGGCAGCCCCGGCCTGTTCGTACATGCGCCAGTTGGCACCGAGCTCGTCGTACTTCTTGCGTTTGGCTGGATCGCCGAGCACCTCGTAGGCCTCGTTGATCTCCTTGAACTTCGTCTCGGCGGCCTTGTCGCCCGGGTTGACGTCCGGGTGGAACTTCCGCGCCAGCTTGCGAAAGGCCTGCTTGATCTCCTTCTCAGTGGCCGCCTTGGCGACGCCGAGAGTGGAGTAGTAGTCCTTGAACTCCATTACAGACCCACCGCGTCCGTCAGGCGACGGATCTCCGTCATCAGCTGCCGCCGGCCGGCGCCGCTGTTGAGCGCGTTGTCTTCCATCAGCGGCCGGATGCGCTGCATCGTCTCGGCGACGATGATCAGACGCTGAACGCCGGCGAGGTTGATCCCCAGCTCGTCGACGAGGTGCTTGATCAGCCGCAGGCGCTCCAGCTCGTCGCGCGAGTACAGGCGCACGCTGCCGATCGTCCGCGACGGCCGCACCAGCCCCAGGCGCTCGTACTTCCGCAGCGTCTGCGGGTGCATGCCGAGCATCTCCGCCGCCATGCTGATGAAGAACAGCTCCGTCCGGTCGTTGCCTGATGCCATCTCTCGCTCAAACTTGATACAGCTTGAGTATAGGGCTTGATACGGATCGAATCAACTCGTTGAACTCCGGGAGTGGCGCCTGCGTTACGATCGGGGAAAGACCCCTTTGGACATCTCTGCCTCCGATCTCGTCACAGTTGCTCTTCTCGTCGGTCTGGAAGGCCTGCTCAGCGCGGACAACGCGCTCGTCATGGCCATCATGGTTCTGGGACTTCCCAAGTCCCAGCACAAGCAGGCGCTCAGGTACGGGCTGATCGGCGGATTCGCGTTCCGGATTGCGGCCACCCTGCTGGCCACGTATCTCATCCAGGTCGGGTGGATAAAGCTGGTGGGCGGCCTGTACCTGCTGTACCTGACCTACTCACACTTCTGGGGGCATGAGCAGGGGAGCGACCGGCGGGCGGCGCCGCGAGCCAAGCCGTGGCTCGGGATGCCGCCATTCTGGGCGACGGTCGCCCGCGTGGAACTGATCAACCTGGCGTTCTCGGTGGACTCGATCCTCGTCGCCGTGGCGATGTCTCCAAAGCGATGGGTGGTCATCACCGGCGGCATCCTCGGCATCGTAGCGATGCGCATCGTGGTGGGCCAGCTGATCGTGCTCGTCGAGCGCTATCCCGCGCTGGTGGATGGCGCGTTCATCATCATTGCCTGGGTCGGCATGAAGCTCGGCCTCGAATACCTGCATGGCATCGGCTACGTCCACTTCGAGATCTCGCAATGGCTCTCGATCGGGCTGGTCGTCGCCATCTTCATCATCGCGTTCATCTACGCCCGCATTCAGGGCCCGGTCGAGCAGGTCAGTGCGCTGACAGAGCGCGCCGAAGAAGTGCTCGACGGCCGCGAAGGATAGGATCGGACTGTGGAACTGCTGGCGGTCGAGTGGCCATTCGTGTCCCCGTTCAGTGAAGGGGTTGAAGCAGAGGACTTCGTCACCGTTGGACTGCTCGTCGTGCTCGAGGCGCTGCTCAGCGCCGACAACGCGATGGTGCTCGCCATCCTGGTCCTCGGGTTACCGCGGGACGAACAGCGCAAGGCGCTCCGTTACGGCATCGTCGGGGCGTTCACGTTCCGCATTGCCGCCACCCTCCTGGCGGTCTATCTCAAGGACATCCAGTTCGTCCTGCTGATCGGCGCCGCCTACCTGCTGTGGCTCCCGTACCACCACTTCACCGGCCACGAAGAGGGGACCGATCGCCGCGCGCCCAGGCCGGCGACGTCGTGGCTGGGCATGAGCCCGTTCTGGTCCACGGTCGCGAAGGTCGAATTGACGGACATCGTCTTCGCCATCGACTCGATCCTCGTTGCCGTCGCGCTCTCGAACAAGACCTGGGTGATCGTCACCGGGGGCCTATTGGGCGTGATTGCGATGCGGGCCGTGATTGGCCAGCTGCTCGCACTCGTCCAGCGCTATCCGACGCTCGTGGACGGCGCGTTCGTGATCATCGCGTGGGTCGCGATCAAGCTGATTCTGGAGTTCCTGCACAGCACCGGCATGGTGCACTTCGAAGTGCCCAAGTGGTTTTCGATCGGGCTCATCATCGTGATCTTTGCAGTCTCGTTGATCCTCGCCCGCAAGCGGGACAAGCCGCTCGAACCGCCTAGCGCCGAACCGTCGGAGTGAGGGTCGTCTCGGTCCGCTTGCCGCCGCGCGTGTAGACCACCTTGACCGGCGTGTCGACCTTCAGGAGCTCCAGCGCGTAGGTGTAGTCGTAGATGTTCGCGATCGACTTACCGGCGATCTCGACGATCACGTCGCCCTTCTGCAAACCGGCCTTCTCGGCTGGCCCGCCGCCTACCACGCCACCCAACAGCAGGCCTTTGACCTCGGCCGTGTAGTCCGGCACAGTGCCGGTAAACACGCGGAGACCTGTGCGGCTCGCGGTCTGCGAGGACTGCTCGACCTTCGTAAACTGAGGCGGCGCGTCGAGATCCATGAGCTGCCGGGTAATCCCGACGGCCAGATCGACCACGCGATCGAGGTCTTCGTAGTTGATCTTGTCCGCGGTGTCCGACGGCTTGTGATAGTCGGTGTGCGCGCCGGTCGTGAAGTTCAGGCTCGGCACGGCAGCGTCGTTGAAGCTGCTCACATCCGTCGGCTGATACGGATCCGGTTGAATCGCGATGTCGAATCCGGCCCGCACATTCGCGCGCTCGATCAGCGATCCCCACACCGGGCTGGTCCCGGTCGCCTGCGCCGCCAGCTTGTTGTTGCTCATGCGGCCGACCATGTCGAAATTGATGTAGGCCTCGATCTGGTCGATGGGCACGGGAGGCTGCTCGACGAAGTTCTTCGATCCGACCAGGCCGATCTCTTCCGCGGACCACAACGCAATCAGCAGGTTGCGGCGACGCGTTGGCTGCTGTGCGAACGCTTCGGCAAGGGCGATGACCGCGGCTGTGCCGGATGCGTTGTCGTCGGCGCCAACATGCGGCCGGCCGACCTCGTCGCGCGTGGCGAGGGAATTCCCGCCGTTGCCACGACCCAGATGGTCGTAGTGCGCGCCGATGGCAACCCAGGGTTTCTGGACACCCGATGCACCGGCGGCAGGAAGATAGGCAACGACGTTGCGTGCCGTCGCATAGACGCGGGTCAACCGCGTCAGGAGACGGGCCTGGACTCCGAGCGCAAACCCAGCGACATGCGGGTTCCCGGAGTCGAGTTCCTTCTGCGTCTCGGCGAGCGCGTAGCGACCGGTCGTCGCAAGGGAAAACAGTCTGTTCGCGACGTCCGTGGTCGTCTGCGCCGCGGGGATACCCGAACTCGCGGCCGCGCCGTCGGACGTTTGAGCCTCGAAGAACGCTCCTGCGCCTGGCGACCGGGGCCCGGTCACCACGATCATCGCTTTCGCACCGCGCTGGCGCGCGCTCATCGCCTTGTACCGAAGGTCTGAGTAGCGCGCGAGAATTCCTTTGGTCTGGGGATCTGCGTCTTCTGGAAAGTATCTGAGTACCAGGACGATCTTGTCTTTGACGTCGAGCCCCGCATAGCTGTCGTAGCCGAACGACTGCGACTCGGGCACCACGATGCCGTAGCCCGCGAACACCACATCGCCGGTGACTTCGCCGTCATCGGAGAAGGGCAGCGCTCGCACCGGGTTGCTGGGCTCCACAACGCCGACACCACTCGTTGGGGGAGACGAGAGTGACAGCAACGAGCCGTTGTCCTTGATGCCCGTCAGGACTTCGAATGATTGGAACATGTCGGCACGGCCGGGCAGCGGTCGCGCACCGAGCCGGGTCAACTGAGCCGCGATGTAGTTCGCGGCAAGCCGCTCACCATCCGATCCCGCCTCACGCCCACCGAACGTCTCCGACGCGAGCGTTTCTACGTGCGCCCGCGTCTTCGATGAAGTCGCGACCTGCGCGGCGATCGGAACCACGAAGGCCACGAAGGTCACGAAGATCGTGAAGGTGGAAATCCGACTCGAATGACGCAGCTCTTTCATAGAGATCCTTCGTGCTCTTCGTGTGCTTCGTGGTTAATTCTTTCGCGCCGGCGCGGCCTTTAAAGCGGTCCGGGCCGCTTCGTGATTCCACGCCGCCAGGTAAATCTGTCCCTCGCGTCCGCCGCCGCGGTTGGAGGTCCAGGCAAGCTGGCGTCCGTCGGGAGAGGGGACAGGCAGGCCGTCGAAGCCGTCGCTGTAGGTCACGCGGAC
>DATLLQ010000215.1:0-62029 GCA_035537775.1 Vicinamibacterales bacterium
CCCAGGAGGACCGCATGTCCGATTACAGACGTGGTGACAGCAAAGAGCTGAAGCGCGATCAGCAGGTGCGACGTGAAGTGCTGACCGACATCACCTTGGAGACCGCGCAGAATCATGTGAATACGCGGTATCGGAACCCGAATCGCGACCAGGCGCGCGGAGATTGGGACCGGTCCGGCCGGCATGGCGACGAGGGGAACAGCAGAGACAACGAATACGACGACTTCCTCCGTTCGGAGGAATGAGGCACTGATGCGTGGCGGGCTCAGCCGCTGTGGCGGGCCCGCCGTTTGGCTGCCGCGATGTGCACAGGGATAATCCGGTCGTGGTCAGATTCGAGGCACTCGACCCGGAAATTCGCGGCGTGCTCGGCAAGAAGGTCAGCGAGCTCGGCCTCAGGGTCGAGGGCTCTGCCGTCGAGAAGTACGTTCACCAGCTCTACCGCGAGCTCGAGCGTCGCGGCTTCAGGAAGTTCCGCCCCGTCTGCTACCTGACCGACGAGTGGGGCTGCCCCGATCAGCAGCCGGTGCTCGGCATTCCGTTCTACCTCGCCGATCCCAAACTGCGGACCATCGAGAAGGCGGTCGACACGCTCGAGAGCGAGCGCCAGATCATGATGTACATGCGCCACGAGGCGGGCCATGTCTTCAACTACGCCTACCGCCTGTACACGACGCCCGAGTGGCGTCAGCTCTTTGGTCCCTTCTTCCGCGCCTACCGGGACGACTACAAGCCGCTGCCGTTCAGCCGTCATTTCGTACGGCATATCGAAGGCTGGTACGCGCAAAAGCATCCAGACGAGGATTTTGCCGAGACCTTCGCGGTCTGGCTGACGCCGCGGAGCCCGTGGCGGCGCCAGTACAAGGGATGGCCTGCCCTCAAGAAGCTTCGCTACGTCGAGCGCATGGCGCGCGCACTCGCGGACGTCGAGCCGATCGTCAAGACCGGCGAGGTGGACATCACGCCGGACGACATCGGCGTCACGGTGGAGCAGTTCTATCAGAAGGCGGCCGACGAACGGCAGGCGAGGATCGACATCGCGCTGGATGCGCATCTCGGGCAGATCTTTCTCGCCCGCCGGCGCAAGGAGTCACGCCCGGCGGTGGAGATCGTCAGCAAGTACCGCCCGGAGCTGGTGGAGAAGATCACCTACTGGACTGGCGTCAAACGCGCTATCGTCAACGGGTTGATCGACTCGATCTGCCGCACCTGCGAACGGATGAAGCTCTGGGGCGAAGTGGGGGAGGAGCCGCGCTATCTGGTAGAACTGACAGCGCTGGCGACGACGCTCGCGATGAACTTTCTCACACGCGGGAAGTTTGAACATTGATGATTTCCTGTATCAATGCTCAAATCACTGATCAGAAATCCAAAGTCGATCGATGAGTACCCTTCGCATCGCCGTCCTCTATGACCGCGTGCTCGTTGACGAGAGCGAGGAGCAGGCGGCTGCCGGCGACAAGTCGCCCGTCACCCGCACGCTGGACAAGAAAGAGGTCGAAGACGAGGTCTTCGAGGCGCTGACGAAGCTTGGGCACGAGCCGGTGATGTACGAGCTCGATGGAACGCAGAAGAGCCTGCTCGGCCTGGCGAAGGTGGATTGCGACCTGGTCTTCAACCTGGCGGAGTCGTTTGCCGACGATGACACGGCCGATTTCAAGATCGGCGCGTATCTAGACCTGCTCGGCAGGAAGTACACGGGCACCGGCGCCAACGGCCTGATGCTGGCGCAGGACAAAGCGGTTGCGAAGAAGATCTTCGCGTTTCACGGCATCCACACTCCCGTTTTTGCCAAATGTTTCCGCGGCCGGCTCGATTTCTCGCACGATCTCCAGTTCCCCGTCATCGTGAAGCCGGCACGGGAGGACGGGTCGATCGGCATCGAGTTCAGCGCCGTGGTGACGTCGATCCGCGAGCTGATGGAGCGGATGGACTGGCTCCACGCGAATTTCGACTCGCCGGTGCTGATCGAGGAGTACATCGAGGGCCGTGAGATGTACGTCGGCGTGATCGGCAACGACATGCCCGAAGCGCTGCCGGTCGTCGAGCTCGATCTGTCGAAGCTTCCGGAAGGAACGCCGAGGATCGCCGCGGCCGAAGTGAAGTGGGGTAAGGGGACGAAGGCCTATCGGGACACCAAGTCCGCGGTAGCGACCGACCTTCCCGAGGAAACCGTCGCGACGCTTCAGCAGACGGCGGTTGCCGCGTACCAGGCGCTGGAGCTTCGCGACTACGGACGCGTGGATATGCGCCTTCAGCCTGACGGCCGCGTGCAGGTGATCGAGGTGAACCCGAACCCCTGGTTAAGTTCACGGGCGGAATTTGCCATGGCTGCCAGAAAATCGGGTCGTACTTATAACAGGCTGATCGAGGAGATCGTCGAGCTCGCCCTCGCTCGCGCCTAGGGAAACGGCCGAGCTGTTCCACCTCAACCGGTCCGCCACTCGGACTTTGTCAGCCTCCGAGGTGTCTTCCATCCAAGTCGTAGACCGCGAGGAATTTAGCGCGCGTCTCCAATGTTGTCGAGCGCGTCGCACCTTCACATCGAACGGGCGATCAGCGCGCCTGAAGTGCCAAAAACATCGGTTTTTCGGCCATTTCGCATTGCTGTCACTGGGTCAAGTGGGCTATACTCGGGGGTGCTGTTCCCGGCAAACGGGGTGCCCAGAGCAACACTCGAAGGCACGCAAGTCCGCTCCTACCACCACATTCCGCTACGGGGGAAACGTGACATTCCAGGTCGGCGACAAGGTCATCTACCCGAACCATGGTCTCGGTATCGTCGAACGGATCGAAGAGAAAACAATTCTAGGTACCACCTGCGGGTTTTTCCACCTGCGCATCGTCGCCAACGACACCACCGTGCTGGTGCCGGTTGCCAATGTTGACGGCGTCGGGCTCCGGAAGGCGATCACGGACGAAGAAGTGAATCGAATCTTCGACCTCCTGAGCGATGGGAAAATCGACAATCATCAGAACTGGAAAGGACGCTTCAAGGACAACTCGGACAAGATGCGGACCGGGTCGATCTACGACATGGCCGACGTGCTCAAGAGCCTGACGTTCCTGAGCAAGTCGAAGAGCCTGTCGTTCCGCGAGAAGCGGATGCTCGATCGTGCCAAGGCGCTGATCATCTCGGAGATCTCCGAAGTGATGCGTCAGAAGGCCCTGGAGGTCGAGGCGAAGGTCGACTCCGCGCTTGAACGCTGCTTCATGGTGAAGGCACGGAACCTCGCACGGGCGACCGCGCGCGCCAAGGTGGCAAAGCCGGTGAAGGCAGTGGTGCCCGTCGTTCCCCAGCGCCGCGCCGCTCGCGCCTCGTAAGTTCGTCGTTACGTCTCTCCTTCTTCGCCCCGCCCGGACTTGCCCGTCCGGGCGGTTTTTTGTACGGAACGCCCAAGCCTTTAGGAGGTCGGGAGTTGGAGATTGGGAGTTATCTTCGTAGTCTCCAATGATCGCCGTCGCCGCCGTCCGCTCCCTGATCGCTTACGTCGTCATTCTTGCCTACATCGCCGTGGCGGCGCCGCTGGCGCTCTTCTGCGGAGTCGTCTTGAAGTGGAAGACCGGAATGTGGCTGCTCGGTCACGCCGGGGCACGGATGGCGCTGGCCCTTGCCGGTATCCGCTACCGCGTCAGCGGGCGGGAGAACGTTCCCGGCACGGCCGTCGTCTTCTGTTCCAACCACGAAAGCAACGTGGACCCACCGGTTCTGTTCGAGGTGCTGCACCGGCGGCTTCACGTTCTGTACAAGGCGGAACTGCACAAGTTCCCGATTATGGGCACCGTGTTCGACATCGGCGGCTTCGTTCCCATCGAGCGGACCGATCGCGAAAGCGCGATGCGATCCATTGCCACGGGCGCGGAGTCACTGAAGGCCGGCAACTCGTTCCTGATATTTCCGGAAGGCACGCGAAGTCGCACCGGCGATCTGCTGCCCTTCAAGAAAGGCGGATTCATCATGGCGATTGAGGCGCAGGTGCCGGTCGTTCCCGTTGCGATCAGCGGTGGCCGGGCGGCCATGCGGAAGGGAAGCCCGATCGTCAGGCCCGTTCACGTCAGCGTTCGCATCGGCAGGCCCGTGCCGACGCAAGGCCTCACGCTCGACGACCGGGATACGCTCATCGTTCAGGTACGGGAAGAGGTCCGGAAACTGCTTCACGAAGGCTCCGTATGGACCTGATTACGCTCGGCCGGACGCTCGGATTTTCGTTTGCCGCCGGCATCAACCTGTACGCAACCATCGCGATCCTCGGGTTGGCGTCGCGCTACGGCTGGGTCAGTCTCCCCCCGCAGTACCAGGCGTTCAACAACGACGTCGTGATCGGCATCGCCGTCGTGATGTATGTGATCGAGTTCTTCGCGGACAAGATTCCGTATTTCGATTCGATCTGGGACGCAATACATACAGCTATTCGCCCCATCGGCGGCGCGTTCATTGCCGTGACAACGCTTGGTGATGCGTCGCCAACCGCTGAGGCGTTCGTGGCGCTGCTGGGAGGCACGGTTGCGGCTGGAAGCCATCTGACCAAGACGAGCAGCCGTGCAGCCGCCAACGCCAGCCCCGAGCCGTTCTCGAACTGGGCTCTCAGCATCGGCGAAGACATCTTCGTGGTCGGGCTTGGCTTCCTTGCTCTGAAATACCCAGTCGTCGCCCTGGTAGTTGCTGTAACCCTGTTTGTCTTCATTCTCATCTTCGCGGCCGTGATCATCCGGACGGTGCGAAGATGGTTCCGGCGCCGCCTTCCGGGCTAGACTGTACTGCCAGCCTGCCAACGGCGCTCCGAAGGGGGTGCCTGCGAATCCGCGGACCGAACCTATGCGAACCCGGCTCACTCTCGTGCTGTCGGTCGTGACGGTTTCTGTGCTGACCGCACAGGCCCCCCAGGATCGAAACCAGCCAACCTTCCGAGGCGGCGCCAACTACGTTCGCGTGGACATGTACGCCACGCGCGACGGGGAGGCCGTTCAGGACATCCAGGCCTCGGAGCTGGAAGTGCTCGAGAACGGCGTCTCGCAGAAGATTCAGGACTTCGAGCACGTCGTCGTGCGGACCGAGGAAGTCAGGAACGAACGGCGTGAGGTCGCCGGGATCCGTGAGAGCCGCGAGGCCGCCGCGGATCCACGGAGCCGCGTCTTCATCATCTTCCTGGACACCTACCACACGCAGACCGAAGGCTCCACGATCATGCGGAAGCCGCTGGCCGCGTTTCTGAACCGCTTGCTTGGGCCAAACGATCTCGTGGCGTTGATGACCCCGGAAATGTCGGGCCGTGACATTGCCCTCGGGTACAAAACGAAGGTCATCGAGGACATCGTCAGCAACGAGTGGTGGGGACGCCGCGCGCGCATTGCGGGAAAGGACCCGAAGGAGGAGCTGTACGAGGAGTGCCTGGGCGCAATCAAACCGGTTCTGCGTGGAGACGTGTTGCTCCAGGAGTTCATTGCGCGCCGCCGGGAAAAGCTGACGCTGGACGCGATCGAGGACTTGATGACGCACCTCGGGGGGTTGCGCGACGAGCGGAAAGCGGTCCTGCTCGTGACAGAAGGGTGGCTGTTGTTCGAACCGAATCCCAGCCTCATGAAAGAGGTGAGCAAGAGGCTTGGCGGCCCGGTGATGCCTCGCGCATTCGAGCCCCCTGTCCTCTCTCCAGCAGAGCGAGGGCCGTTCACGGAGTCGCGTGTCCGGGAGTGTGAAGCGGACTTCAACGCGCTTGCAGCAATCGACAGCGAGCGACGCTTCCGCGATATCTGGGGCGATGCAAACCGTGGCAACGTGACGTTCTATCCGGTGTACGCCCGCGGGCTGGCATCCTTCGACGCGCCGATCGGGCCGGATTACCCGCCGCCCATCCACGTGGACATGGCGAACCTGAAGACGCGCCACGAGAGCCTTCGGACCCTGGCGGTCGAGACGGATGGCGAAGCGATCATCGACACCAACTACATCGAAAAAGGACTCAAGCGGATCGCGGACGACCTGTCCTCGTATTACCTGTTCGGTTACTACTCGACGAACACCAATCTCGACGGCAAGTACCGCTCCATCACGGTGCGCGTGAAGCGCCCGGGAGTGCGCGTCCGCGCGCGCCGGGGCTACCGTGCTCGCACGGCGGCGGAGGTGGCTGCGGCGGCCGTCACCGGCGAGACCGTTCGACCCGAAATCACGAGCGCGCTCAATACGGTCGTCGGCAGCAGCTCACGCTCCGGGTTCAGGATCCGGCCATCGGCATGGGTGCGTTCGCAGGGCGACTCCGCCGCAGCGACGGTATGGATCGTCGGCGAACTCGATTTTCGGACGAGACGCGAGCCGGCGTGGGTGAACGGCGCGCGCGCGGAGGTTCTCCTCCTCGGTGCCGACGGCCGCCAGGCCGGCATGACACAGGTGGAGATTCCCGAAGGGCAGGGGGAGTTTGGCATTCGTGTCCCGACGAGCGGGCCCTTGGCGCCGGGGGACTACGCGGTGCGGGTGAGACTACGCGGGCGCGATGCCGAGCTGAGTGACACCGCGAGAGTCACGATTCCGGGTAAGACTTCACCAATCGGGGAAGCTGTTATCTGGCGCCGCGGCACGTCAACCGGCCCCCAGTTCGTCAGGACGTCCGATCAACGATTCCAGCGCAGCGAGAGACTTCGCCTGGAGCTTGCCGCAGATGCGACCGGAGCGGCCGCACGGCTCCTGGATCGTACAGGGAAGGCCATGCAGGTGCCGGTGCAGATCAGCGAGCGCATGGATGTAGCCGACGGTATCCGGTGGATCGTGGCCGACCTGACGCTTGGCGCTCTTGCGCCAGGCGATTATGCGATCGAGATCGCGGCCGGCGGAGCGGCGCAGGTCACAGGCTTCAGAATCGTTCCCTGAACGGGCGGGCTAGTCCTCGACCGTGAACGTCACCGACCAGGGGAGGACGGGCGCCCCGTCGAACGCCTTCAACGTGTTGACCACCTCGACCCGGACCTGGCCGGGATCGAGCGGCCTGACGAACTTGAGTGTGAGCGAACGCAGGCCGCCATCGTACGTAGCCTGGAAGGACGGAACCGGAGTGGTCGATCCGGGATAGCTGACCCTGACCGCGCCGGGGATCGTCCGCGTCTCGAGCCCGCGCGAGAACTGGATTCGCACCACCGTCGTCGCGCTCACATTCTCTTCACCGGGGATTGGTGAGGAGAACACCACCTCGAGCGGAGGCACGCTGGGGGGAGGCGCCGCCGGCTCTTCGAGCTGGAGCGACAACTGGGGCGGCTTTGCCGCGGCGAGACTAGTAGCGTCGATCCGCACGAGACCCCGTTCGTACGCCACTGTTCCGGTGACTTCGAGCCACTGATCCGTATCCACGCGACGGTCGATGTCCAGATCGAAGCCCTTGCCCCGCGGCTGCAGGCCGCTGACCCACATCGCGCCCTCCGCGCCGCGGATCACGAAGTCGTACCGGCTTTTGCCGGGGGCGTCCGGCAGATCGCCAAACAGGTTTCGTCCCCTGAAGTTGCCGGTGACCGTAATCTTCTGGCCCTCGTAGCGCCAGGGCTCGAGCACGAGCTCCCGGAGTGACAGCGGGGGAGACGGGGGGGCGGTCACCACTCCCGTGACCCGCACGAAGAGTTCTTCCCCCGGGCGGGGCCAGCGTGAGGCTTCGCGCGTCTCGGGGTCCGGAACGCGCGGGTCACCAGTCTCCAGGCGACCCACGTCAACGAGCGTCCCTCTGACTTCCACGGATCCGGACGGGGTGCGAATTCCACTCTCGAGCACGATCCGGATGTTTTCATCACCAGACTGCAGTGAAAACCTGCCGTCGGTTTCCTTGAACTCGCCTTTCAGCAAGATGTTCTGAAGATGGAAGTACCCGGGGAACTGGCGAAGCGCCGCGATCGTCGCAAGGCGGCGGGGAGCCGGCTGCGCAGAGGCGACTGCCGGTGCAAGCAGCAGCAGAACCGACGCTGCGGCTATCGTCATGCGTGCGACGCGGGGAATGTAAGCGCCCACAGCTAATTCTAACTTTGCGGTACCATTTCATCTTGTGAATCGGCAGAACAAGCGGCGTCAGACGCCCGAACAGGTGTCAGAACTGACAACGAACCGCCTGTCCGTTTATCTGCGTTGCCTGAACGAGCTCGACGTCGCCGGGGTGCAGACGATCTCCTCGCAGGCGCTCGCCGAGCAGTTCCACCTCAACGCGGCGCAGATTCGCAAGGACCTCGCGTATTTCGGCGAATTCGGGGTCCGCGGCGTCGGCTACTACGTCAAGGACCTCCGCCGGCATTTGCGGCAGATTCTCGGTCTCGATCGCCACCTGCGCGTGGCCATCATGGGCGCTGGCAACCTCGGCCTGGCACTGGCAGATTATCCCGGCTTCCGGCAGGAAGGATTCGAGATCGCCGCGCTCTTCGACGCGGCCAACGAGAAGATCGGCCACGAATCCCGGAGCGGCGTGCCGATCTATGACATCCGCGAGCTGAAACGTGTGGCGAAGAAGGAGCGTCTCGACATCGCGGTCATCGCCGTCCCGGCACATCACGCGCAGCCTGTAGTCGAACAGGTCATCGCCGCAGGTATCAAGGCGATTCTGAACTTCTCGCCCGGGGCGCTGAAGGTTCCTGGTGACGTCAAGCTCAAGAGCGTCGATCTGACGGTATCGCTGGAAAGCCTGTCCTTCTACCTCGCTCAGGGGGACGCCAATGGCTAAGCTGTCGCACGTTGATTCCCGCGGCAAAGCGCGGATGGTCGACGTGGGCAACAAGGCGGTGACCACGCGCGAAGCGCGTGCCCGCGGCGAGATCTCGATGAGCGCGGAGGCGCTGCGGCTCGTCCGCCGCGGCGCGGTCAAGAAGGGCGATCCACTGCAGACCGCGCGGCTTGCCGGCGTCATGGCGGCGAAGCAGACGTCTTCGCTCATCCCTCTCTGCCACCCGTTGCAGCTCTCGCACGTGGATGTGGACCTGATCCCGACGAGGCGCGGCTACCGGATCGAATCGCGCGTCCGGACCACGGCGCAGACTGGCGTGGAGATGGAGGCCCTGACCGCCGTCGCCGTGGCCGCGCTGACCGTGTACGACATGGTGAAGGCCGTGGACAAGGCGATGGTGATCTCCGACATCTACCTCGTCGAGAAAACCGGCGGACGCTCGGGCACCTATCGCGCGGCGAGATCACGCAAGAAGTCCGGTTGAAGCCGGACACTACACCGCTGTGAACACTGCAGTGAACGAGACCCCGCGCGGCGAGGCGTACTATCGCCTTGCCGTCATCCTTGGCGCGCTGACCGGCATGGGGCCGCTGGCCATCGACATGTACCTGCCGGCGCTTCCCACGATCGCCCGCGATCTGAACAGCTCCACGTCGTCGGTGCAGGTCAGCCTGGCGGTGTACTTCATCGGCATCGCCTGCGGCCAGGCGTTCTACGGCCCCCTCTCGGATCGCTGGGGGCGCAAGCGTGCGCTCTATTTCGGCCTCGTGCTCTTTTCTGCGGCGTCCGTCGGCTGCGCCCTTGCCCCGAACGTGGGCGCGCTGATCGCTCTACGGTTCCTTCAGGCGCTCGGCGGCTGTGCCCCGCTCGTGGTCCCGCGCGCCGTCGTTCGTGACTACTTCGATCCGCGCGGCTCGGCGCGCATGCTCTCGGTGCTGATGCTGGTGGTAGGGCTTGCGCCCATGCTCGCGCCGCTCATCGGCGGGCAGCTCCTCGTGAACTTCGGCTGGCCCTCGATCTTCTGGGTGCTCGCGGCATACGGCGCCTTCTGGCTGGTCATCGTGGCGCTGTTTCTGCCCGAGAGCCTGCCGGGTTCCCTCCGGCGACGTCAGCCGGTGAACGACGTTCTCGCGACCTACTTGGGCCTGCTTCGGGATCGGACCTACACGGGCTATGTCGTCACCGGCGCGCTGATTTTTGCCGGCCTGCTGGCCTACATTTCGGGTTCGCCCTTCGTCTTCATCGAGCTGTTCCGCGTGGCCCCAGAGCAGTACGGGATTTTCTTCGGCATAAATGCCATCGGCATCGTCATCGCATCGCAGATCAACCGCTGGCTGGTGAACCGCTATGATCCGCGCGACATCATCAGCTTCGTGCTTCCCGTATCGGTGACTGCAGGACTTGTGCTGCTCATCGACGCGTACACAGGCTTTGGCGGCTTTGCCGGGATCCTGTTACCGCTGTTCTTCTATATCGCCTCGCACGGCTTCATCATGCCCAACACCACCGCACTGGCGATGGCACCGCACGGCACCGTAGCCGGCAGCGCCTCGGCGCTGCTGGGCACGGTTCAGTTCGGGCTGGGCGCCTCGGCCGGCGCACTCGTCGGCGCCCTGGGCAACGGCACCGCGGTTCCTCTCGCTGCGGTCATCGCGGGATGCGGCCTGCTGGCGTTCGCGACGTATCAGTCTTTGCCTCGCTGATATACTCCGGCGCCGGGAAGGCGCCCCTGAAGGGGCGTCCCATGAACGAGCAGAGGGCCCCCATGAGAACCGTTGACGTCGGCGCCGCCATCGACGAAGGGCGATGGACCGGCTATCAGAAGCTCCTGATCTTCGGCACTGCGCTCACGATCATTCTCGACGGCGTCGACAACCAGCTGCTGCCCAATGCGGTGACGACGCTGATGAAGGAGTGGGATCGCCCGCGCGGCGACTTCATCGGCGCGCTGTCCTACGGACCGTTCGGCATGATGATCGGCGGTCTCATAGGCGGCATCATCGGCGACCGGCTCGGGCGCCGCACGGCCCTCCTGGGCAGCGTGCTCAGCTTCGCCGTCCTCACGTTCGCGATTGCGTTTGCGACGTCGATCGAGATGCTGAGCGCCCTGCGCTTCCTCGCCGGCGTTGGACTCGGCGGCGCGATGCCCAACGCCGCGACGCTTGCGTCCGAATACGTCCCGCGCAAGCAGCGGCCGTTTGCGGTGACGCTCACCATCGTCTGCATCCCCCTCGGTGGCGTGCTGGCTGCTGAACTCGCCGCGCGGATCATTCCCACCTACGGCTGGCAGGCGCTGTTCATCGCCGGTGGGGTGGTACCGGTCGTCCTGGCGGTAATCCTCTGGGTCGTGCTCCCGGAATCGCCGCGCTACCTCGCGAGCCGCCGCGAACGGTGGCCGGAGCTCACGAAGACGATGCGTCGCATGGGACACAACCTTCCTGACGACGTCGAGTACGTGGAAGCGGCCACAGCCGCCGGTGTGCCGAAGGGCAAGGTGAGCATCGGCACGTTGTTCGGCCCGCACTACCTTCGTGACACGCTGGCGCTCAGCGCATCGTTCTTCTTCTGCCTGCTCGTCAACTACCTGGTCATCCTTCTGCTTCCAGCGGTCCTGCAGTCGGCGGGGAACGGGTTCTCGCAGCCTGAGGCGAGCCGGGCGCTGCGCGATTCGAACTTCGGCGGCGTGGCCGGCGCCATCTTCGGCGCGATGCTGATTCAGAGATTCGGCTCGAGGATCACGATGCTGGGGATGTCGGCGCTTGCCGTTGTCTGCGGCTTCATCCTCGCCGGAGCGGACATCAGCCCTGCAAACGGCGTCTTCCTGGCAGTGATGTTCGTACTGACGGGCGGCCTGCTGAACGCGGTGCAGACCACGATGTACGCACTGGCCGCGCACGTCTTTCCGACCGAGGTGCGCAGCAGCGGTGTCGGCTTCGCTGTCGCCGTCGGGCGCGTCGGCAATGTGCTGGCCGCGACCGTCGCCAACGAGGCGTTCAATCGCGGGGGCAATGCGGGTTACTTCGGCTCGTGGTCAGCCCTGATGGCAGTCGTGTTCGTGGCGCTGGCGCTCGTGAGCCGTCATGTGCCCCGTAGTTCCTCGGTGCCGGAAGCGAAGCCCGGACCCGTCGCAGCCCGCTGAGCAGGCGGGCTTACTGCCAGCGGTCGTACCCGTTGGCGCGCTGATCGCGCCGGCCCTTTTTCAGCCCGCGATAGCGGGACCACGCCATCTTCAATCCGATCAGCGTGAGCACTCCTCCGATCGCTCGATCCGCAAAGCGATCAGGCAGGTAGCGCTCCGCGAGCCGGCGCGGCGTCATGTCGTTGACCTTCTGCTCCAGCAGCGAGAGTTTCTCGTCCAGACCCGCCCGGGTCCGGCTCATTTCCGCGCGGAGGACAGCCGCTTCGCGATCCATTCGGAATTCTCCTTGAGCGTCGTGACCGTCTCTTCCGGGACGGCGTGAAACGTCCTGAGCTGCTTTCGCCCGGACGAGAGCGAGATGAACCCGATGATGCTCAGCACTACCGCCACGATGAGGAAGCCGGACCATAGCGGCCAGCCCGCCAGCTCGGCGATGGCTGTGGCGGCGGCGATGAGCAGGAATGCCACGCCGAACATCAGCGCGCCCGCCGCAATGCCGAAGCTCATCGCAGCTGCGCGTCCGCGAACGGCCTGCTCGCGCAACTCGACGCGGGCGAGCGCGATCTCCTCCTTCACGAGTGTCCGCAGGTCGTTCAGAATCCCGCGGATCAGCCCGCCAATCGTGTCGGTACGTACCATTTCCGGATCCATACCGAGCGTTTGTGCAAACGCGGTGCCTATTGCGGGTGCGGTGGCTCGATGTGAATGATGACGTCGGCGAGCTGCGGGAACCGGGCCATCAGCCTGTCTTTGACGACATGGGAGATCGAGTGCGCCGATTGGAGCGGTGTCGTTCCCTCTATCCAGAGATGGAGATCGAGAAACGCATGGTCCGCCGAGCCCCGTGTCCGGATCTTCTCGCAGCCAAGCACCTCGGGCACCGACTGGACAACGTCACGGACCGCCTCCTCGGGAATGACGATGTGATCGGCGAGGATGCCGGACGCCTCCTGGGCGATGCTCCAGCACGCTCGTCCGATGAAGACGGCGACGACCACCGCCGCGAGCGGATCGAGCACGGGATAGCCAAACCACACGCCGACGAGCGCTCCGAGCACCGCAACCGTGGTCAGGACGTCGGCGCGCGTGTGCTTGGCGTCCGCCCGTAGCACTTCGCTCTGCAGGCGCCGGCTTTCAGCGAGTTCGTACCGTACGACGCCGATGTTGATGATCAGCGTGGCCGTCATCAACCCGATGCCCTCGGGAAAAACGCGCGGCGTTCCGCCGTTCATCAGGCGGTCGATCGACGCCGTCACCACCTGCACGAGGACGACGACCAGAAACATCAGGATGGCGAGCGACGCCATCGTTTCGTACTTGCGGTGGCCGTACGGATGGTCGGCGTCCGGCGGTCGCTGCGCTGCCGACACGCCGACGAGCGCGACGACGTTCGACGCCGAGTCGGTCAGCGAGTGGAATCCGTCGGAGAGGATCGATACCGCACCGGTCGCGTAGCCAAGAGCGATCTTGGCCACGGCGACGGCAAGGTTGAGGAACAGGACGCGCCAGAGGACGCGTGTGACCTGCGTGTATCTATCGGCGGTCAGAAGACTCGGGCGTGCGGAATCGGCCACCAGCGCAGCTGCACCTTGCCGATGATGTACTTCTTCGGCACCATGCCCCAGTGGCGGCTGTCGGAGCTGTTGTTCCGGTGATCGCCCATCACGAAGTAGTAGCCGTCGGGAATACGCGTCGGCGCGTAATCGTCGTGGCTGCGGAACTCCTCGGGCACGAAGTCGTCGGGCATTGGCACGTCGTTGACGTACACGATCCCGTCCACGATCCGGACATCCTCGCCTTCCTCGGCGATCACCCGCTTCACGAATGATTTATCCGGATTGATGGGGTAGTAGAGCATCACGATGTCGCCGCGGCGCGGTTCGCCGATGCGATACGCCAGCTTGTTCACGATCAACCGGTCCTGATCGGCCAGGGTCGGAGCCATGCTCTGGCCCTCTACGCGGGCCACCTGGAAACCGAACGTCACGATGAGCGTCGCGTAAACAGCCGCTGACGCCAGCGTCTTGAACCAGGCCACCAGTTCGTCTTTCCAGACGTTCAGGCGATGGATCACGATCGCCGACCCGGCTGCCGCCGTGAGAGCGTTTTCAGCGGCGTAGGCGCCCGGATCCGGGTGCATGCCCGGAAGGGGCGGTGCCTCCTCCACGCGCAGTTCGCCGCTCCCCGCCTCCGGCGGTGCGTCGCTCAGAGCTTCAGGTACTCCCGGAGCCTCTTGGTTTGCGCCCGGCTCACCGGGATTTCCGTACTCTTCGCGTCCTTCATCCGAAGGATCAGGTTCCTGCTGAACCAAGGGACGATCTCCTTGATCTTGTTGATGTTGACCAGATGCGACCGGTGCACGCGCCAGAACACCTCGGGATCCAGCCGCGCCTGTAAGTCGTCCAGGGTCCGGTAGTTGGAAGTTCCAGCCACCTGCCCTGTAACTATGGTAATCGACTCGTCGGCCAGGGAGGCGAAGATGATTTCTTCGGCCTGTACCAGCATGAATCGCTCACCAACCTTGATCGCCACCTGATCCCGCCGTACCTGACGGCCGGCCATCATTTTGACGATCTGTTCGAGCTGATCGTTTAACTGGACGCCCACGGCCGCGCTTGGGCGTCCGGCCTCGATCCGGCGTCTGGCCCGATCCACGGCCTGCTCCAGCCGGGCTGGCTCAACCGGCTTGAGCAGGTAATCGACGGCGTTGACCTCGAACGCCTCGATGGCGTGCTGGTCGAACGCCGTGACGAAGACCATCGCCGGAGACTCCGCCCCGCGAGTCAGCAGCCGGCGCGCAACCTCAAAGCCGGTCAGGCCTGGCATCTGGACGTCCAGGAACACGAGGTCCGGTTCGACGCGGTCCACCGCGGAGAGCGCCTCGAGGCCGTTGCCCGCCTGCGCCACGACCTCGACCTCGGCGATATGTTGAAGCTGGTAGCACAGCTCGTCCCGTGCCAGCTGCTCGTCGTCCACGACGACCACCTTCAGGGCCTCTTTGGGAAGCTGGCCGTTCGGAACTGTGAGTTCTCTCATGCGCTGATGGGCTGAACGGTGGAAAGTTCCGGCACGTCGATGCGGGCCAGAGTGCCCCTGCCGGGCTCGCTGGTGAGCTTGAGCTGATACGCCGTTCCGTAGATGACCCGCAGGCGCTCACGTACGTTGGACAATCCGATGCCGCTGGACATCGGCTGATCCAGCGCCTCCACAAAGAAGCCCATCCCGTCGTCTTCGACCTCGAGGATTGCGCGCCCGTTCTCGCGATGGCTGCGGATCGTGATTGAGCCCGGCCCCACCTTGCGCGAGAAGCCGTGCTTGATCGAGTTCTCCACGAGCGGCTGGAGAATCATGCTCGGGACGATGAGATCGAGGGTGTCCGGATCGATGTCTTTGATCACCTTGAGCTTCGGGCCGAAGCGGATCACCTCGATATCGAGGTACTCGTCAATGGCCTCCAGCTCGTCGCGCAGCGTGACGAAGTGTTCGTGGCTGCGCAGCAGGCGGCGGAGCAGCGCCGACAGCCGGATGATCAGCGTGCGCGCCGTGTCCGGTTCCGCGCGAATGAGCGACGAGATCGAGGTCAGCGTGTTGAAGAGGAAGTGCGGGTTGATCTGGCTCTTGAGCGATTCGATCTTTGCGGCCAGCAGCAGCTTCTCCTGCTCCTGCAGGCGGTGCTCGACGCGGGCGCTGTTCCAGATCTTGATCGGCGTCGCGACGCACAACACCGTTGCCAGCAGGACAAGGCTCAGCATCCATGGCGACGGTGGATCGAGATAGAACAACCGGTACGACAGTACATCGCCTGTGGCGGTGTCGATGATTCTGAATCGAAGGCCGAGCATCTGTCGCAGCAGTTCGAGGGCCACCGGCGCGAGCAGCAGGATGATCTGCCAGATTGGCTCGCGACTTCGAGTGAGCTTCTGCAGATGCTTCGGCAGGTCGAGGAAGACGAACGGCGTGAATCGCCAGATCGCTTCCTTCGGGCATGCCTCGCGCAGACCACCACCAGCGAATCCGCATCCGACAGCGAAGGGGAGTGCGATGTATTCGTGGTTGACCACGGCCGGCATGCTGACCATCAGGCCGAGCAGCGCGCCGGTGTACGGGCCGGCGATGAGGCCTGCCAGGAACGCCCCTTCCAGCATGAGGTCGGCGGCGTTGTAGTGCAGCGGCGTGACGCGGAACGCGACACCGGCAGTAAGCGGAACGCCGAGCGCCAGCATGAACGTCAGCCGATCCACCCAGCCGCGGCGCTCGAAGATCAGGATGTGCCGAAACCTGCGGTACCTGGCCAGCATGGTGGCCAGCACCGCCATGACAGCCAGCTTGAACAGAATGGTGAGCAGGAATTGCTCGGTGGTGAGCGCTGGCACAGGGACATTGTAGAAGGCCTCAGGCCCAGGGCCTAAGGCCCAAGGCACAGGGTAAAGACAGGGAAGGGCCAAGGTAGAATACGGAAATGATTCGTCCCCTCGTCGTGGGCTTCCTGACCACCTTCCGGCACATGTTCAAGAAGCCGGTGACCGTGAACTACCCCTATCAGAAGGTCCCGATGTTCCCGAAGTACCGCGGCAAGCAGGTACTCATGCGGGACGAAAACGGGCTCGAGAAGTGCGTCGCGTGCGGGCTGTGCTCGGTGGCGTGCCCGGCTGACGCCATCTACCTCGAGGCGGCCGAGAACGATGGGACGGTCATGGCGGGGCCGCGGTATGCGTCGATCTACCAGATCCACAAGACGCGCTGCATCTTCTGCGGCATGTGCGAGGAAGCCTGCCCCGTGTCGGCGATCTTCATGGGCAAGGACTACGAGCTTGCGGTCTACAGCAAGGACGACTTCATCTGGGACAAGACTGACCTGCTCGTCCAGCCGCCCGCCAACGCAAAGCTTCCCGCCGCCGGATGACCGTCGGCGCGGTTGCTGACATCCACGGTAATTTCGAGGCGCTGACTCGCGCCATGGCTCGGCATCCCGACGTGCCGTACTGGATTTGTGTCGGCGATCTGGCCAGCCGCGCGGGCGACTATCCGGCGCCGCCGCGTCCACTCTTCTGGATCAAGGGCAACAACGAGGACTTCGAGCGCATCGCCGCGTGGGAAGCGGGCGAGGCACAGCCGGACAACCTGCACTACATCCGCAACGGTACGGCCCGCGATGTTGGACCTCTTCGTGTGGCTGGTCTGGGCGGCACGTTCGCGCCGACGTGGTTCGAGTCGCCTGCCGCGGAGCTGCCGCACGCGCGTGAGGGCGTGCCGTTCGAGAAGCGCGACGACAAGCGCCGGCACTTCGTGCGCGCAGAAGCGGAGTCGTGCAAGCGCCTGGCACCTGTCGACATCCTGATGACTCACGAGGCCGCACGGCCGTTCGTCGTCGTCGATGAGCCAGCGCCTGGCCGGAAGCCGCGGCGTCGCGATGCGGGAAAGCCGGCCATCAACGATGTGCTGGCGGCGCTGCAGCCGCGCTTACATCTTTGTGGGCACCACCACAGATTCAGTGAAACGACGCGAGAGGGCGTGCCATCGGTGTGTATTGACCGCGTCAACCGGTCGTACCTGCTGATCGACGCGGGCACTCTTGAGTACCGCCGCCTCGACCAATGAATGGTATAGTCCTGCGGCGGCTACCGGTTCGCAACAACTAGGAGCGTGAATGGCGCTTTTCGAGCGAGAAGAGACTGATTTCGGTTCCGACGTCGGCACACGCGCACTGTCGGTCATCGCCGTCGAGAATCATTTCGTCGAGCGCGTCTACGAGAAGCTGGCCAGCACCTACGATCTCTTCTTCGGCCCGACGCTCCATCCCGGCCGCCTCGTGGCCCGCGATCGCATGGGCATCCGGCCCGGTGATCACATCCTCGAAGTCGGCGTCGGCACCGGCATCAACACCTCGCTGTATCCGACGAACTGCCAGATCACCGGCATTGATCTGTCGTCCTCGATGCTCGACAAGGCCCGCAAGCGTGTTCAGCGTGAAGGCATCCGCAACGTGCGCCTGCTCGAGATGGACGCCGCGAAGACGTCATTCGCCGACGGCACCTTCGACATCGTCTATGCGCCCTACCTGATCAGCGTCGTCCCCGACCCGGTGCAGGTCGCGTGCGAGATGCGGCGCATCTGCAAGCCGGGCGGCAAGATCATCATCCTGAATCATTTCCGCAGCGCCAACCCGATCCTCTCGCGCATCGAGCGCGCCATCTCACCGCTCACCGTTCACATCGGCTTCAAATCGGATCTCGACCTGCCCGCGTTCCTGGCGCAGGCGGAGCTCCGGCCCGAGTCGATCGAGAAGGTGAACGTGCCGAAGATCTGGTCGCTCGTGACGTGCATCAAGTAAGGCCGAAGGAATAAGGCCGAAGGCCTACGGGCTGTTCAGGGATCAGGGATGAGGGCTCAGGCGGTAGATGTCGCTGAGCCAGGACGAAGCGTTCTCTCCACAGAAGTCCGGCTCGCTTTCGCTCCAGAAAATACATATCGCGTACTTGTCGCGGATGCTGAGCCCGTGAGTGCCTGGCGGATGCTCCGGCGGCCGCTTGTCGTCGCGCTGGTGATCGGCACTGCGGTGCCGATCATGGCCGTGCAGCGTGTCACCCTCAGGCTGCTGCTCGCGTCCACGATTTCGTTCCTCTTCCTTGTCGCGATTCAGATGCTGGCCGGAGCGGTGGTGATCGTGTCCGTCCCGACACGTCGCCTTTCCATGAGCCGCGCGCTGGACCTCTGGTTCGCCGGTCACGCGCCGTACAGCGTCTGTCTGCTCACCGTGGCGGCGGTCTTTGCAGCGCTGCCATGGGCGTCGCTCGACGGGCTGATTCTGCTCGCCTCCATACCGGCTTCGTGGACGGCCGTCATCGTGTCGGCGTATTGCAGAACTGTGCTGGGCACGAGCCGCGCGGGCGGCCGGTGGCGGGCGGCGCTGCACTTCCTCCTGATCTGGGCGATCGGCTTCGAGCTCATCGCGTTGAGCGCGGGCGGCTGGTTTCAAATAACGCGGGCGGTGGCGGGACTGCTCTCATGAGGCGACCGTCCCCGCGAGCGTCGGCGCTGCTCCTGCTCCTCCTCGGCGCGGCGGCCGGATCCGTTGTGGACCGGATCTCACCGCGTGCCGTCGTGCGCGCGGGCGAGTTCATCGTCCTGTCCGGCGACTTCCACGTACACGCCTTCCCGGGAGACGGGGCGCTGTCGCCGTGGATGTTGCGCGATGAAGCGGCCCGCGCCGGTCTCGACGTCATCGCCGTGACCAATCACAACCAGTCGTTCACGGGCCGGCTGGCCGGGCGCGTGAGCGATTCTGGTGATGGACCGCTGATGCTTGCCGGGCAGGAGGTTACGAACCCGGACTACCACATGATTGCCGCGGGCATCGTCGAGACGGTCAACGCCTTCCAGCCGGCGGCCGGCGCGATCGCCGACATCCAGAAGCAGGGCGGCGTCGCGATAGCTGCGCATCCATCACGGCGCTTCCATGGCTACGACTCAGACGTGGCAAGGGGAGCCCTCGACGGAGCGGAGGCCGCGCACTCGGATATTCACCGCGACCCGGTGTTCCGCTCGGACCTTGCCAGCTTCTTCGCGCGCGCACGCACCGTCAATCCCGGCATCGCCGCGATCGGGTCGTCCGACTTCCACGCCATGCCACCGGTGATTGGACGATGCCGGACGTATCTGTTCGTGCGCGAGCGGACGAAGGGAGGCGTGCTCGATGCGATTCGCGCCGGCCGCACGCTGGCGGTTGACGGCGATGGCCGCCTGACAGGCGACCCATCGCTGATTCAGTTGCTTGGCGACGCACGGCCCGCTGGACGCAGTGACCTGCATCCTTTCTGGCGCCGGCTGTCGATGACGATGGCCTGGCTCGGGGCCCTGGGCCTGGTGGTGTTACGTGCAGGATGGAGGCCGCAGGCCCAAGGCCTAAGGGCCGTCTCAGGCCGAAGTTAGCAGGAGTCAGCAGGAATCAGTTCGGAGTGGGTCGTTCTGCTTTCTCGATAATCAGGAATTCCTCAGTGAGCTTCATCGGTTCTAGCCTCAAACCGAGCTGCTCCTGGACTGCCGTGACGATGGACGCGCCCGGTCCATTGGCAGCAATGGACCATTCGAGATCGAAATCGAATAGTCCCTCGAGACCCGTTCGGTCAACGACGGGACCGCCGGCATCTCGCTGAAGCATGTTTGCCAGCGTCGTCATTCCGACGGCACCCCCAACGAGCTGGCCCCGACCGGTTCGTGTCGAGCATACCGGCCGCGCCGCTGGCGACGGCGGCGGCGCCTGCGCGCGCGACACCGCATCGCATTTCATCTCGCTGCGGCGAAGCCCCGGGCCGAGTTGCTCTTTCGCTCGAACGAGCGCGAATGCGTCCGTGACGCGGTTTTCTTTCCTCACGGCGAGAGCGAAACGGTCGCGCAGCAGCTGCTGCAACATAGGGAACACGTCGATCGGGGTTCTCTTGCTTCCCTCCGCCGATCGTGCCGTGACGTCGTAGTCCTCGGAGTTCACCCAGTCCGGCCCGCCCTCCACCAGTCTGAAGGGCAGCTGATAGGCGACGGTCACCAACTGCTTGAGCGTGTTGTTCTCGGCAGTGAAGTTGCCACCCGGCAGAATGCTCGATCGCGGGCCGGGCGCGTCGGACTGGCTTCGCCGGATCGTCGCCGTCTCGAATGCGATCTGGGCGCTCACCGGCGCAATTAGGTAGCCGACATACAGCAGAAGCAAGGCAGGGCCGCGAGGAGTTCGATGTCGCATTGCCTTACCGCCAGCGTCCGATGTCGCTTGCGCGAATGACGCCAACCCAGTGCCGAGAGCGGCTGGGCGAGTAGCGCTTGAAGATCATGAAGGCCTGACCGGCCTTCAGCAGCGTCATTGGAAACTCCGCGACGACCGCGACATTCCCGTACGCCTCGAAACCACCGTATTTCGAGATGAGACCCGGGCCCTTGTGAACTCGAGCCGGTTCCTCGCCTTGCGCCGCGGGGCGAGGATGCAGGGGACTGCCTGATGACGGAGCAAGCACTTCAGGATCAGGGAGCGCCAGCGGATCGAAATCCGCAAAATCGGGCGGGTCGAAGGGAGCGCAGCAGTAGATCCACCGAAACGCGATGTAGACCGTAGGTTCGACAATCTCTGGAGCGATGTCATCCACGGTTATCGACTCTCGACGTTGAGTGGCGGCGTGTGAGAGCAACGCCACTCTCACGAACGGCGTGTAGACAAGCCCGACGATGTTGCGGTCGTCATCCGTGCCTTCAGGTCGAAGCAGGTACGGACGCGGGGTGCCAGACTTCCCGAAGGCGATTGCCTCCTGGATCTGTGCGGGTGTGAGGCTTGCCTGACCCTGTGGTTCCGCGCGCAGGGAGGAACCAATCACGAACAGCGCGGCTGCAAGCCAGACTCGCAGTTGCACGTGCTTCCCCTCCGTGAACGATCGAACGATCCGAACGATCCGAACGACCCGAACGAGTCGAACGGTTTAGATCTTTACTTTCGGTCGTCCGCGCGGCTTCTTGGGCGGCTTGTCGAGCGCCTTGAGCAGGATTTCCGCCGCGACGTCGGCGCCATTGGTCTCTGGCTTCTTCTTCAGCTTCGGCTGCGCCAGCAGCTTGTCGAGATGCGTCTCCCACTTGCCGTTGAAGAGATCGTCATGACTGAAGAACGCCGAGCGCACGTACTTCGGCATCTCCTCGACGAGCACGTCGTACTCGGGGAAGTGGCCCCGCGACGTGTAGAGCATCGCGGCGTCGTTGGCGATGCACTCGGCGATGATCCCGTACCCGGGCTTGGTCACCACCGCCTCGGCGGCCAGCACCAGATCCTCGTACCGGATCCCGTGGTCGTACATCCCTTCTTCGTTGATGTTGATGAACGACCCTTTCTTCTCGACGAGCGGCGTGTCCTTGCGCGCACGGCTCAAGGACACATTCGCCGTGCTCACGACCGTGTATTTCTTGAACTTCGAGAGTAGGTCGGTGTCGAGCCCGGGCAGGCCGTAGCCGCCGAACGACGCCAGGACGATCGGCTTGTCGGTTGGGATCTTGAGATGTTTGCAGACCTCTTCACGCGTCCGGGTGGAGTGGCGGGCGATGAAGGGGATGTCCTTCACGTTCGAAAAGCTCTCGAAGCCGCCGGACAGGGGCAGCCGCAAGGCCATCGAGGCCTTCGCGTAGGCGCCTCGAATCGCGGGCAGCAGCGACGGCGCAAGACGCACTCGCGGATAGTCGGCGTAGACCCAGTCCCACGTGAAGTTTCCGAGACCGATCGACGGGATGCCCGCCGCGGCGCCGACGGCAAACGCCAGCGGGGGAATGTCCCCGACGATGAGGCCGGCACCCAGCTCGCGCAGCGATCGCGTTTCACTCGCGGCACGTGTCACCATGTCGCTGTGGAACGAGGACGCGCGGCGGATGCTGTCGGCCTCGTCGAGCGTGAGCGCATCGATCTGCACCACGCCGGTGTCGGTTTCGAGCGTGCTGAACGTGACCTTGCCTTTGACCGTGAGATCGAAGATCCAGCGCGGCGCCGCCGTGCGCACGCCAATCCGGGTCTCGGGCCGGCGGGCGAGGATGGCGTTGATGACTTCGATCGAGCGCGACGCGTGGCCGAATCCGTGGCCGGAGATATAGAAGACGATCGCTTGAGCCAATCTGTTATGAGTCCTTGTTAAAGAGGTCGGGAGTCGTCTGCCGCGGCTGGTGGCGAGGCGATTCTCTTCCCACTGTCCCCGGTCAATGATTCCAGGCCGCTTTGCCCGTTCGCCAGGGCGACGTTGACGACTTGTTCCAGGGTCTCCACGGGTATGAAGGTCATGTCCTTCCGGATCTCCTCAGGGAGTTCCACGAGGTCCGGCTCGTTCAGCGCCGGCAGAATCACCGTCTTGATCCCCGCCCGTCGCGCGGCGAGCGCCTTCTCGCGCACGCCTCCGATCGGCAGCACCAGCCCGCTCAGCGTGATCTCGCCGGTCATCGCCACGTCCTGCCGCACCGGCTGATTTCTTGCCGCCGACAGGATGGCCGTCGCCATCGTCACACCCGCGGACGGACCGTCCTTCGGGATCGCGCCGGCAGGAACGTGCACGTGCAAGTCGTGCTGGGCGAGAAAATCCGGGGAAATACCGAGGTCCGACGCGCGTGCCCGCAGGTGGCTCAGGGCGGCGCGGGCGGACTCCTGCATCACATTGCCGAGCTGCCCGGTCAGAATGATGTTCTGGTTTCCGCCTGGAAGCAAGGTGGCTTCGATATACAGGACGTCGCCGCCGGTTTCCGTCCACGCCAGACCGGTGGCTACTCCCGGGCGTGAGGTCCGGAAGGCCGCCTCGCGCCGGAACCTTGCCAGGCCCAGATAGTCGTCCACCTGATCCTTATCGATGACGGTTTTCTCAATGGTTCCGCCGTCCGCGGGCGCTTCCGCCGAAGCTGGAGTGGAGGCGGGGCGGGTGGCGATGCGCGCCGCCACCTTGCGGGCGATGGCTCCGAGCTGCCGCTCGAGGTTCCGTACGCCGGCCTCCCGCGTGTACTCGTTGATCACCACCTGTAGCGCGGCATCGGTGAGCTCCATCACGTCCGCGGTGAGGCCGTGTTCGGCGATCTGCCGCGGGAGGAGGTACCTGCGGGCGATGTGAGCCTTCTCCTGCTCGCTGTATCCGGAGAGCGAGATGATCTCCATCCGGTCCAGCAGCGCGGGATGGATCGTTCCCAGCTGGTTCGCCGTCGCGATGAAGAGCACTTTCGACAGATCGACGGCGACCTCGAGGTAGTGGTCGCGGAAGGAATGGTTCTGCGCCGGGTCGAGCACCTCGAGGAGCGCGGCCGCGGGATCACCCTGGAATCCAGCGGAGACCTTGTCGATCTCGTCGAGCATGAACACAGGGTTCATCGAGCCGGCATTCTTCAACGCCTGGACGATCCGGCCAGGCATCGAGCCGATGTAGGTGCGACGATGGCCGCGGATCTCGGCCTCGTCGCGGACGCCGCCAAGTGAGATGCGGACGAACGTGCGCGACATGGCGCGCGCGATCGACTGTCCGAGCGACGTCTTCCCAACGCCTGGCGGGCCGACGAAGCAGAGGATCGGCCCCTTCATGTCGCCCTTCAGCTTGCGGACGGCCAGGTATTCGACGATGCGTTCCTTGACCTTGTCGAGGTCGTAATGGTCCTCGTCGAGCACCTTGCGCGCTTCGATCGGATCGAGGCGATCGGTTGTCGTCGTGCTCCAGGGAATGTCGAGCACCCAGTCGATGTAGGTGCGGAGCATCTGATGTTCGGGTGACGCGGCATTCATCCGCTCCAGACGCTCGACCTCGCGCATGGCGACGGTGTGCACCGCCTCGGGCAGATTCGCCTTCTCGACACGCGTGCGCAGCTCCGCGAGTTCGTTGCCTTCGCCCTCGCCGAGCTCCTGCTGGATCGCCTTGAGCTGCTGACGCAGGTAGTACTGACGCTGCGCGTCGTTCATCTCCTGCTGCGCCTGCGACTCGATCTTTCCCTTCAGTTCGAGCAGCGACACCTCGCGCGTCAGCGCGCTGGAGACGGCCTCCAGCTTCTTGAGCAGGTCGTTCTCCTCGAGGATCGCCTGCTTCTCTTCGGGCTTGATGTCGATCAGCGTGGCGAGTACATACGCGAGCCGCAGCGGATCGTCGATGTTCATGACCACGCCGCGCAGCTCTTCGGAGAGTCCGGCGGACAGCGACAGCGCCTTGTCGATCAGCTCCTGGATGCGCCGGACGTGCGCGTCAACCTCTAACGTCCGCTCGAACCTCTCGGGCAGCGGCGTGATCCTGGCGCGCATCGACGTGCCCGTCCGGGTGACCACTTCGGCACGAACGCGGGCCACGCCTTCGAGGATGATGTTGACGCCGCCGCCGACCTTCGCCATCTGCCGGATGATCCCGACCGTTCCCACACGGCGCACGTCTTCCGGCCCCGGATCGTCCTGGTCGTTCTCCTGCAGCAGCAGGAGGATCATCCGGTCCGCCGCGAGCGCGCGATTCACCGTCTCGATGGAGACCGGGCGGTTGACGGCAAGCGGCTGGAGCGTCAGCGGAAAGGCGACCGTTCGGCGGAGGGGGAGGACCGGCAGTTCGGACGGAAGAGTCGGATGCGTCGGCTCGGCCAAGGCAATTCTCAGTCTATCAGCTACCAACTATCCAACTATCCAACTACCAACTAAGCTTTATGCGTGGACGAGCGGCAGTTCTTTACCGAGAAGCCCGAGCAGCGCACCAACCGGTTTCAGTGCCCGCGGTGCCGGCGCACGAACGACTATTCGGTGCGATGGCTCAGGCGTACGAAGAAGAATCAGCTTCCTGGTGGAGCCGACGAGCGGGCACGCGCGATGTTCGCCAAGGTGAAGGATCATCTGGTGCGGGTGGACTCGGACGTCACGTGCAAGAGCTGCGGCAAGCGGTTCGAGATCCCATCCCATCAGAACATCGTGTTCCTCGAGCAGCTGGAAGGATTGCCCCAGGAGGATTACGACGAATAGATCAATAAACGCGCGGGATGAGCCTCCATGGCACGCGTCGCATGTAGTCCTCGTAGGCGCGGCCGGCATTCGCGCGCAGCGTGTTCTCCTCGAGCGGGATCGCGATCAGCAGGTATGCGGTGCTGATTGCCGCAAACGCGAAACGCGTCATCGTCATCGTACCCACACTGAATACCAGGAGAATCCAACCCACGTAGATCGGATGTCGCACCCATCCGTACGGGCCGTCGGTCTTGAACTCCATCGGTTGGGATTTGGGAGCTTGGATTTGGGTTGTGGGAGCTAACACCTGCCTGACTCCCGCGAGATCGAAGGCATCGATAATCGCGGCACTGCGCACCGTGAGCCAGGCCGCCCACGCCTGAACCACGACGAGGGCCCAACTCCACGGTCTCGGAACCTGCCACAGCACGCCAGGCACCATCTGCCAGAAGTAACAGGTGGCGATGAGCATCAGGCTTGCAACCCACACGTAGACCGAACGCTCGAGCTGGCTTGAGACCACGGAACGAACGACGTCGCGCACGCGATCTCTCGCGAAGACACTGTGATGCAGCGCAAAAACGGTGAAGAGCCCCACGTTGATGCCGAACGCCCCGGCATCGAAGCCTCCGTCGACGATTTCGCCGAACGTAATGGAGTACGAGAAGAGGAAATAGAGGAGGGAGGCGACGAAGAGCGCCGCACCGCCCCACGCGACGACGTGAGAGCCGATGTGGCGAGCATCCACGGGCCGTATTATAGGGCTCGCATGAGGGCAGCAGCCGAACCAGGTGTGGTCATCACCGGCATCGGCGTCGTCTCGCCGTTCGGTGTCGGCCGCGAGCGCTACTGGCAGCACGTGAGTCATGGCTGCAGCGGCATATCGAAGATTACGCAGTTCAATGTGTCGGAGTGGCCCTGTCAGGTGGCCGCGGCCGTGCCTCCTGTGTCGATCGCCGACGCGCCTTCGCTCGAGGGCGATGACGAGGAGAACGGGAGATCGGATCCGAAGCGATACTCGCGCGCTGCGTTGTTCGGCGTGATCGCCGGACGCGAGGCATGGGCGGACGCCGGGTTGCGCGCAGGCGAGCCCGGAGCCGGTGTCATCATCGGCACCGGTGGCGGCGGCATCGACGTCGGCGAGCGCCAGTACCAGGACTTCTTCACGACGGGCGGCCGTCACGTGACCCCGTACGCCATTGCGGTCGGCATCTGCGGCATGGTCTCGAGCGAGGTGTCGATCTCGCTCGGTCTGCGCGGCCCGAGTCACGTGCTGTCCTGCGGATGCACGAGCTCGACGGATGCGATCGGTTACGCGACCGCGCTCATCCGCTCGGGCGAACACGACGTCATGCTGTCAGGCGGCACCGACGGCTGCGTCCTGCCCGGGATGATCTTCGGCTTCGCTCGCATGCGCGCGGTCTCGACGCGCTACAACGAGCGGCCGGCAGCGGCCTCGCGGCCGTTCGATCGCGATCGCGACGGGTTCGTGCTTGGCGAGGGAGCGTGGATGTTGGTCCTCGAGCGCGAGGATCGGGCCCAGGCTCGCGGGGCCACGTGCTATGCACGCATCGAGGGTTACGGATCGACGTGCGACGCCTATCATCGCGTGCAGATGGATCCGGACGGCGACGAGATCGTCCGCTGCATCGACACGGCGCTGCGAAAGTCCGGCCGTCATCACGAAGAAATCGGGTACGTGAACTACCACGGCACCTCCACGCAACTGAACGACGCGATCGAGTCGCGCTGCGTCAGGCGGGTGTTCGGCGGCCACGCGGACCGCGTTCCTGGCTCCTCGACGAAGTCGATGATCGGCCACCCTCAGGGGGCCAGCGGCGCCGCAGGCGTCGCCGCGACCGCCCTCGGCATGTCGCGCGGCATGCTGCCGCCGACGATCAATCTGGACAACCCGGATCCCGCGTGCGACATGGACTTCATCCCGCACACGGCCCGGCCCGCGGACATCGAGGCAGCGCTCTGCAACTGTCTCGGCTTCGGATCGAAGAACAGCGCGCTGGTGCTGGGCAGAGTGCGGTGACCGACTGTGATGTGCTCGTCGTCGGCGCCGGGCCGGCGGGGACCATAGCCGCTCGACAGCTGGCTGTCGCCGGCGTGCGAGTGAGAATCGTCGATCGCGCCACCTTTCCTCGAGACAAGCTGTGCGGCGACACGCTCAATCCGGGCTCCCTCGCGATGCTCTCGCGGCTCGACTCGGCAGTAGCTATCCGTGTTCGCGCTCGTGCCGTCGCGACGACCGGCATCACCGTGACAGGGCCTGGCGGTGCGATGGTGTCCGCTGATTACCCTGACGACTTGTCCGGCGCCTCGCTGATGCGCCGCGACTTCGATCAGTGGCTGCTCGAGTCAGCCGTTCACGCCGGCGCGAGGTTTGACCCTGGCGTCGTCGTGCACGCGCCGGTTGTTGTTGATGATTCGCATGGTCCGGCCGACGGCCTTCGCCAAGGCTCCGGCGGTCAAGAAGCCGGACACGGCGGCGGGAGTTCGCGTGTCATCGGCGTTCGTGCGCAGTGTGGCCGGCGTGAGTATGACTTCCGCTCGCGGGTGGTAATTGCCGCCGATGGCCGCGCTTCGCGGCTCGCGGCCGCACTCGGTCTGTCGCGCTTCACGAAATCACCACGGCGGTGGGCGTACGGCGCGTACTTCACCGGCGTGGACGGCCTGACCACGCGTGGAGAAATGCACATCCGGTCAGACGGCTATGTTGGCGTGGCGCCGCTGCCCGGAGACGTCGCCAACGTCTGCGTCGTCCGCGCACGGCCGAACCTCATTCCAGGTCAATCGGCCGAGACGCTGCTTTCGCGCAGCATCGCGGCCGACCCCGCTCTTGCCGGCAGGTTTGCGCGAGCGCGGAGAGTCGCCGACATTGCGGTACTCGGGCCGCTGGCGGTCGAGTCGAGGACTGCCGGATGTCCGGGGCTGCTGCTCGCGGGAGACGCGGCCGGCTTCGTCGATCCGATGACCGGAGACGGGCTGCGGTTTGCGATTCGCGGCGGCGAGCTTGCGGCGTGTGCGGCGCTGGCCGAGCTCGATTCCGGCGTACCTGCCTTCGGCCAGCTGCACCAGTGGCGTGCGCGCGAGTTCGGCGGCAAGTGGCGAATCAATCGGCTGCTGCGGGCGCTCGTCGGCTCGCCCCACGCGCTGTCGTGCGCGGCGCTGACGACGCGGGCCTGGGCTGGCCCGGTGGAGCGTCTCGTCGGCATTGCCGGCGACGTCGATCTGGCGCGCAGGTCGACATGATCCCGGCGATGGCGCTGGCGGTCGTGCTGCTGCTCATGCTTGGCGAGCTCTGGCTCTCCATGCGCCATGAGCGCGCGCTGCGCGCGCGCGGCGCGTGTGAATCCTTTGACCCTGTGTACGCCACCATGCGCTGGGCGTATCCGGCTGTCTTCGTGGTGATGGCAGTCGAGGGAGCCCTCTCTCCCGCTGTTCCTGCGGCTGTGCTCGGGACCGGAATCGTCGTGTTCATTGCCGGCAAGGCGATCAAGACATGGGCGATCGCCTCGCTGGGCGAGCGCTGGACCTACAAGGTGCTCGTACTGCCGGGCGTCCCGCTCGTCACGGATGGACCGTATCGGTTCGTCCGCCACCCCAACTACGTCGGCGTCATCGGTGAGTTGATTGGAATGGCGCTGATTACTGGTGCCCGGGTGACGGGACCGCTTGGGGTCGTGTTCTTCAGCTGGCTGCTCGTGCGCCGGATTCTGGCGGAAGATCGGGCGCTCCGGTAGGCATATACTGACGGCACCGGCACCCCTCGACGAGTGCCCCACAAAACCATGAAACTGCTCGCACGTGTCCGCTCGGTCGTGACTTTCCCACGCGTGGCGATCATTGCCGCGCCGCTGCTGGTCGGAACACTGCTCGCTCAGTCGCGTCAGGGTGCCACACCGGCGGACGAAGCGATGCGCGCGCTGAATCAGGGGCGCTACCAGGACGTCGAGCAGATCCTCGCTGGCCAGACGGACCCGCGTGCCGTTGCGCTGCGCGGCCGTGCGTTGATTGAGATCGGCCGCTATGCGGATGCCGAAAAGCTGCTTGCCGGCCCGGCGAAGGCGCAGCCGGGGAGCGACGCCGCACTCGAGCTGGGGTTTCTGCAGCTGATCGTCGGACGTCGCGCTGAAGCGACACAGACACTTCGCCGCATCCTCAACGTCACTCCGCGTTCGGCTGCCGACAACCTGCGGCTGGCGCGCGCCGCGGTGGCGCTGGCGAGGGAAACCTCCGATACGGAGCTCTTCAAGAACGCCAACGAATGGTTCCGCGAGGCCAACCGACAGGCACAGAACGATCCGGTCATCAACGCCGCCTGGGGTGAGCTCTTCCTCGAGAAGTACGAGCCGGACGAGGCGCTCAAGTCGTTCCAGGTGGCGCTCAAGTCTGACGACTCGAACGTCGCCGCGCACGTCGGCATGGGAGCCGTGTTATCGGAGCAGAACCCGCCTCAGGCGAAGGCCGCCATCGAACAGGCGCTGAAGATCAATCCGAACTCCGTCCCGGCGCACCTGTTCGTCGCCGCTGGGGCGCTCGACGAGCGCAAGTTCGACGACGCGACTGGGTCGATCAATACGGCGCTGAAGGTGAATCCCAACAGCCTGGAGGCGCGATCGCTGCAGGCCGCGATGACGCTCATTCAGGGCAAGGATGCGGAGTTCGAGCGGCTCGCCCAGGAGATTCTGAAGATCAATCCGACCTACGGCGATGTGTACCGAACCGCCGGCGACCACCTGGCGCGGCAGTACCGCTTCGACGAAGCGGTGGTGATGACCCGGCGCGCCCTGACGATTGATCCGAACAGCTCGCGGGCACATGCCGATCTCGGGCTGCAGTTGATGCGCGCCGGTGACGAAGCGGCGGCACGGAAGTCGCTCGAGGCCTCCTTCGAGGGCGACCGGTTCCAGAGCAACCTCCTGACGAAGAACCTGCTCGAGGTGCTGGACGAGCTCGAGAACGACTTCGAAACGATCACCGACGGGCGGATCGTCATGAAGCTCCACAAGAACGAAGTGGGGGTCATGCGCGAGCACGCGCTGCCGCTGGCGAAGGAAGCGCTGGCCGCGATGGAGAAGCGCTACAACTTCACCGCCCAGGGCCCGCTCCTCATCGAGATGTTCCCGAAGCACGATGGCTTTGCCGTGCGCACGCTGGGGCTGCCCGGCATGCTCGGGGCCCTCGGCGCCTGCTTCGGGCGCGTCGTCACGCTGGATTCCCCGAAAGCGAGGCAGCCGGGAGAGTTCAGCTGGCAGGAAACCCTGTGGCACGAGCTGGCGCACGTCATCACCCTGCAGATGTCGAAGAACCGGATCCCGCGGTGGCTGAGCGAGGGAACCTCCGTCTACGAGGAACGGAAAGCGCGGCCGGAGTGGGGGCGGGAGACGGACCTGGCGTTTGTGCAGGCGTTGAGCGACGGAAAGACACTCAACGTAGCGGACATCAATAAAGGCTTCAGTGATCCGCGGTTGATCACGATCGCGTACTACGAATCGTCGCTGATCGTCGAGCATCTGATTGACACGTACGGTGAGCCGAAATTCCACGACTTCATCCGGTCGTACGGCCGCGGGCTCGAGGATGCGCAGGCGTTGAAGGAAGCCTTCGGTGTATCGATCGAAGAGCTCCACAAGACGTTCATGGCGAAGCTCGACAAGCAGTACGCGTCAGCGATCCGTGCGCTGAAACGGCCGGAGGTCAAGGAAGAGTCCACACTCGAGGAGCTGAAGGCGTTCGCATCGTCCAACCCCGAGAGCTTCGGTGTGCAGATGCAGCTCGCGCTGAAGTTGAGCGCGGCCGGGGATCATGCCGCCGGGATCCAGGCCGCGGAGCGGGCGTCGAAGCTGCTGCCGCTGGCGACCGATGACAACAACCCGAACAAGTACATCGCGGAGATGGCGCTGAAGGCCAACGACAAGCCACGCGCGATACGCGCCCTCGAGGATCTCCTGAAAATTGATCACGCCGACGTCGAGTCAGCGAGACAGCTGGTGTTGCTGGTCGAGCCGCTGAACGATCCGACGCGCCTCGAGGCTGCGTACAAGCGGGTCGTCGATGTCGATCCGTTCGACGGGAAATCGCAGGCCGGGCTTGGCCGGTTGGCCCTGCGCCGCAAGGACACGCCGACGGCCCTGCGTGCGTTCAAGAGCGCGCTCGCCTCCAACCCCGCCGATCGCGCGACTGCGCATACGGATCTTGCCGAGGCGTACGTGGCGGCAGGGCAGATGAAGGAAGCGAAGGCCGAGACGCTGAACGCGCTCGAAATCGCGCCCAGCTACGACCGCGCGCTCGACCTGCTCCTGAAGATCAACGCATCAGGCGGCGGTTAGCGCTCTACTGCACGTCGTTCCACCACTCCACGCGCTCCCGTTCGGGACGCTTGAAGACGATCACACCGCTCGCGCCGGCGACGAAACCGGCGACGTGCGCCCAGAAGGCGATGCCACCTGCGGGCTCTCCACCGGTCGCGGCGGCAATCGAGCCGACTCCGCTGATGAACTGCAGCACGAACCACAGCCCGAGAAAGACGATCGCCGGTATTTCCAGAACCTGGACAAATATGAAGAGGAAAACGAGCGTCACGATGCGCGAGCGCGGATAGAGAACGAAGTAGGCGCCCATGACGCCAGCCACGGCGCCGCTCGCGCCGACCATCGGCACCACCGATTCGGGGCTCGTCGCCGTCTGGGCGAGCGCCGCCGCGGCCCCGCACAGCAGGTAGAAGACGACGAAGCGCCCGTGGCCCATGCGGTCCTCGACGTTGTCGCCGAAGATCCACAGAAAGAGCATGTTGCCGCCCACGTGCAGGAGGCCGCCGTGCACGAACATCGACGTCAGGACGGCGACCCACGAAAACGCGGCGGGTACGAGGCCGAAGTACAGCGTGAAGGCGTTGAGCGACGGCTCGTCCAGTCCCATCTCGAAGAGATAGACGAGCACGTTGATGACGATCAGCGCGATCGTGCAGTAGGGAGTGGTCCTCGAGGGGATGACGTCGCGTAGGGGAATCACGGGAAGCCTGAACCAGCAGCCTGTTCAGATACAGTATCGCCAACCCATGATTTGCGCACACTGCGGAACCGAGATCGCCGACAAGGCCCTGATCTGCTATCGCTGCGGCAACGCGACGACCGAGCCGCGCATCAAGCCACCCGTGGAGCGCTCGCTCTTCGAGCGCCCGCGCCGGTCGCGGTTGCCGCTCGTCCTTGTCGTGATCCTCATCATCCTCGCGGTGCTGGCCGCGTGGGCGCTCGGGTTGTTCGGGACCGCCTGAAGGCGGACCCGACGTGCCGTTCGTGTGCTAGCCGCGCTCGCGTTCTTTCACGCCTTCCGAGATCGCCTGCAGCGTGTCGCCTGATCGGGAGTCTTTCCCTTCTTTCACCGCGATGTCACCCAGCGAGATGATGCCGACGAGCCGTTCGTTCTCGACGACGGGCAGGCGGCGGATCTGGTGTTCACTCATGAGCTGGGCGGCCTCGCGCGTTGACATGTCGGGCGTGGCGGTCACGACCGCGCTGGTGATGATGTCGCGGACCGGACGGTTCGGCTGACTGCCGTCCGCCACTGCCCGGATGGCGATGTCGCGATCGGTCAACATGCCGATCGCGCGGCCGTTCTCCACGACGGGAACGACTCCTGTGTCTTCGTCGCGCATCACGCGCGCGGCATTCTGAATCGTGTCGCTGGGTGACACGGTGCGGGGATTGGGCGTCATCACGTCACGGATATGCATGGGCTGCTCCTTCCGCCTGCGCGCTCCGCGCTTCGGCGCGACGAGGCGAGGTGGATGTCGGCGGAAAGGAAAGCAAGAGAGGGGCCGCCCAGCGGAACCATATAATCGTTCAAGTGGTGCGTGCGGTCGTGTTTACGTGCATTGCAGCGATTGTCGTGTTCGCAGTCGTGCAGGACCGCCTCACGAGCGCCGGCGTCGGCCGCTATGTGGCGCTGTTTCGAGACCGGACTGACGGCGCGGCTGCAGCCACGATCGACGAGGTCATGAAACCGGCCGCGGCGCACGCGGTCCGGCAGGGCGCGTTCTGGGGCG
Organism: Vicinamibacterales bacterium; assembly: GCA_035537775.1. Classification (GTDB taxonomy): domain Bacteria; phylum Acidobacteriota; class Vicinamibacteria; order Vicinamibacterales; family UBA2999; genus Gp6-AA40. The sequence continues at coordinate 33,318 of DATLLQ010000215.1, forward strand.
GGGCCGTGCTCGTGACAGGGCTCGGCGGTACGCTCATCGCGCGGAGGCGCCGCGGCCGTGAATGATGGCCTGATCTACGACTGGAACCAGAAGGAGCAGCACCCGCGTCCGCGGCGGGTTCTCCTCAACGACGAAACGCTGCGCGACGGCCTCCAGTCGCCCTCCGTCAAGGCGCCCACCATCGAGCAGAAGCTCCGCATCCTGCACCTGCTGGATCGCATCGGCATCGACTCGGCGGACATCGGTCTGCCCGGCGCCGGTCCACATGTCGTCAGGGACGTCGAGCGTCTCGCGCAGGAGATCCTGAACTGCCGCCTCCAGGTGTCGGCCAACTGCGCGGCGCGCACGGTCATTGCCGACATCCAGCCGATCGCCGACATCGTCCAGCGGACGGGCCTTCCGATCGAGTGCTGCTGCTTCATCGGCTCGAGCCCGATCCGGCGCTACGCGGAAGACTGGACCGTGGACTACCTCCAGCGCTGCACGGAGGAAGCGGTCGGGTTTGCCGTACGGCAGGGGCTCTCGGTGATGTACGTGACCGAAGACACGACGCGATCGGATCCGGAAACGCTGCGCAGCCTCTTTTCAACCGCCATTCGAGCCGGTGCATCGCGAATCTGCATTGCCGACACCGTGGGGCACGCGACGCCAGACGGCGCGCGCGCCGTGGTCCGCTTCGTCAAGTCGATCGTCGAGGAGCACGGCGGCAGCGTCGGCATCGACTGGCACGGGCACCGCGACCGCGACATGGGCACCATCAACAGCATCGCGGCGATTGAAGCGGGTGCCACGCGTGTGCACGGCACGATCCTCGGCATCGGCGAACGCGTCGGCAACACGCCGATGGACCTGCTGATGGTGAATCTGGTGCTGATGGGCTGGATCGAACGCGACCTGACGCATCTGAACGATCTCGTCCAGAGCGTGTCGGAAGCGACCGGCGAGCCGATTCCGGACAACTATCCGGTCTTCGGGCGCGACGCATTCCGTACGGCCACTGGGGTCCATGCCGCGGCTGTGGTGAAGGCGTTCCACAAAGAGGATTCCGACCTGGCCGACACCGTGTACTCAGGCGTACCTGCACGGCTTGTCGGGCGGTCGCAGCAGATTGAGATCGGGCCGATGTCCGGCAAGTCGAACGTGGTCTTCTGGCTCGAGCGGCGCGGCCTTGCCGCAGACGACGAGATGGTGGAGCGAATCTTCCGGCGCGCCAAAGCCTCGACGACTGTGCTGACCGAGCAGGAAATCCTCAGGGAGATCGAAGCCGCGCGCGCGTTTGCGACCACGCGGCTCGACGCGTGAACCGAATTCGCACGTCGAGTTCCGGCGGCCAAGGCGCTGGCTTCTGGTACGGGATTGCTGCGTACGCGCTCTGGGGCGTCTTTCCTGTCTACTTCAAGCTGATCGGATTCGTTCCGGCCGACCAGATCATTGCCCACCGCATCATCTGGTCATTCGTCCTGCTGGCTGTCCTGCGGATGGCGGCGATCGGCGGGCGCGAGCCGCTGGTGCTGACGCCCCGCGTGGCCGCGATGTATGCGGCGGCCGCGCTGCTCATCGCCGTGAACTGGTTCATCTACGTCTGGGCCGTGAGCCACGGCTTCATCGTGGAAACGAGCCTCGGCTATTTCATCACGCCGCTGGTGCAGGTACTGATCGGCGTGGCACTCCTGGGAGAGCGGCTGCGGCGGCTTCAGTGGACAGCGGTTGCGCTTGCCGTCACCGGGGTCGCCTACCTCGCGCTGGTGTACGGCGACGTGCCGTGGATTGCGATCGGGCTGGCGATGTCGTTCGGGACCTACAGTCTGGTGAAGAAGACGGCGCCGCTCGGACCTCTGCTGGGACTCACGCTCGAAACGGGCATCCTGTTCCTGCCGGCATTGGCGTTTGTGATTGCGATCGAGTTGCGGGGAAACGGCTTTTTCCACCAGGTGGGCCCAGGCACCGAACTGCTGATTACGGCCGCCGGCCCGATCACGACACTCCCGCTCGTCCTGTTTGCCGCGGCAGTGCGGCGCATCCCGTTGTCGACGCTCGGCATCCTGCAGTTCTTCTCACCGACGCTGCAGTTCCTGCTTGGAGTCCTGGTCTACAAGGAACCGTTCAACCGGCAGCAGTTCGTGGGATTCGCCTTTGTGTGGGCCGCGGTGATCGTGTTCGGCGCCGAGGGATTGCTGAATCGCACCCAGCGGCAGGCAGCGCCGCAACAGAACGTTACTTGAGGCGGGACTCGATGTCGGGCAGTGCCGCGAGCACGACGTCACCGACAATCTGCAGACTCTTCGCGCTGACGCTGTCGATGGTGTCGTTGGCCGTGTGCCAGGCCGGGTAGTCGAGATCGATGATGTCCACCGCCGGGATGCCGGCCCTGATGAACGGCATGTGGTCGTCGTCAATCGAGGTCAGCTCGTTGGAGAACACGCCACGGTGTCCGACGCGGGCGGCCGCGTTCCAGACGACGTCGACGAGCCAGGGCGTTGACGCGGCGTCGCGGCGGATGAGCAGATCCTTGTCGCCGATCATGTCGAGCAGGACGAGCGCCCGCAGGCTCTTGATCGACCCGTCACGTCGCGCCGCGTCCACGTAGTGCCGGCTGCCGTACGTGTTGTCGTTGTTCTGGCTCCATTCCACGACCGCTTCCTCGCCATCGAAGAAGATCAGCTCGATCGTGAACTCGTTCTGGCGCGACGCGAGCCCACGCGCCAGCTCCAGCAGCGCAGCCGTGGACGATGCGCCATCGCTGGCGCCGACGAAGCGGGTGACCATCTGCCCGCCTTGCGGGCTGGGGAAGGGCGTGCGCTTGGTGTCGAAGTGGCTGGCGATCGCGATGCGCTCGGGCCGCCTGCCGGGAATGGTGGCGATGACATTGGTCATCGACGTGTCGCCGAGCGGCGTCTTGCCGATGAAGCTCTGCTGCTTTGCGGCGATGCCGGCCTTCTTCAACTCGGCAAGGATGTAGTCGCGGGTTTTCTGGAGCGCTGGGGAGCCGGAAGGACGCGGACCGAAGGCGACCTGCGCCTGAAGGTCTTTCCAGGCTCGAGCCGAGTCGAATCGAATCGCCGACGATGGTGCGAGCTGGCCGTTCGTCGCGACCGAGCCGCCCGCAATCGATGCCTGGCTCTCCGGTGCTGCGGAAGGTTTGTCGGCAGGCTCAGGCGCACCGGCGCACGATAGTGCAATTGCACCTATCGCACACGCACCTATCGCACCTCTAGCACCCTTCGCACCCATCGCACCCGAACTACTTTCTCTTCTCCGGCGCCACATAGTCCCGCCGTTTCGATCCGATGTAGATCTGCTTCGGCCGCGCGATCTTCTGCTCCGGATCGAGAATCATTTCCTCCCACTGCGCGATCCAGCCCGACGTTCGCGGGATGGCGAACAGCACGGGGAACATCGTCACCGGGAAGCCCATCGCCTGATAGATCAGGCCCGAATAGAAATCGACGTTCGGATAGAGCCGGCGCGTCACGAAGTAGTCGTCCTCGAGGGCGATGCGTTCGAGCTCGAGGGCGATATCGAGCAGCGGGTTGCGCCCCGTGACCTCGAAGACCTGGTCGGCCGTCCGCTTGATGATCTTCGCGCGCGGGTCGTACGACTTGTAGACGCGGTGGCCGAATCCCATCAGCCGGCCCTCGCCGCCCTTGACGCGCTTGATGAAGTTCGGCACGTGCTGCACGTGGCCGATCTCGGTGAGCATCCGGAGCACGGCCTCATTGGCCCCGCCATGGAGCGGCCCGTACAGCGCCGCGGCCGCGCCGGCCATTGCGGAGTAGGGGTCCACGTGCGAGCTGCCGATGCCGCGCATCGCGCTGGTGCTGCAGTTCTGCTCGTGGTCGGCGTGGAGGATGAAGAGCACCTCGAGCGCCCGCTCGAGCACCGGGTTCACGTGGTACTTGAGCTCCGTCATCTTGAACAGCATGTTCAGGAAGTTCCCGGCGAAGCTCAGGTCGTTGTCCGGGTAGACGTACGGCCGGCCGATGCTGTGGCGGTACGCATAGGCCGCGATCGAGGGCACCTTGGCGATCAGCCGGTGTATCTGCTTCTTGCGCGACTGTTCGTCGAAGATGGCCTTCGCGTCCGGGTAGAACGTCGAGAACGCGGCGATCGTGCTGATCAGCACGCCCATCGGGTGCGCGTCGTACTGGAACCCCTCCATCAGCTTCTTGATGTTCTCGTGGACCATCGTGTGGAGGGTGATCTGCTTGGTCCACTCCTTGAGCTGCGTGTCGGTGGGCAGCTCGCCGAAGAGGATCAGGTACGCCGTTTCGAGATACGTCGAGTGCTCGGCCAGCTGCTCAATCGGGTAGCCGCGGTACTCGAGGATCCCCTTGTCGCCGTCGATGTACGTAATCCGGCTGCGACACGCGGCCGTGTTCATGAAGGCCGGATCGTAGGTGGCGAGCCCGGCATCGTCGCCGCTCGTCTTGAGCTGCCGCAGATCCGTCGCGCGGATCGTGCCGTCGGTCACCGGGATTTCGTACTGCTTGCCGGTGCGGTTGTCGGTAATTGTGAGCGTGTCGGCCATAGCAAGAAGAGGGCGCGCGGGTATCAGTCGTCTGAATCAGAATCGGGAACGGAGTCGTTGTCGGGAGACGGCACCGGATCGCCGGCAACGCGGTAGCGCCCTTCGGCCCACCGTGCCAGGTCTTCGTTCCGGCATCGCTCGCTGCAGAAGGGCCCCCATTGCGCGTCGCGCGGCCGCTTGCGGCACAGCACGCACAACGGCGGCTCAACCATCCGAACTATTTTAGTGGTTCCGTCCCGCCAACCGCCAGCGATCCTGTGGCTCGACGTTTCGGGACGCGATGCGCGGTGGCCACTTCCAGCGTGACCGTCCTCCGCACCAGCTTCTCGAATGGCTTCAGATGCCCCTCGGTGGCCCAAATCTCGAGCTCGGCGTCGGCATTGGCCTGGGTCTGGATTCGCAATGCCGCGGATTTGCCGCCGTCGCGCAGCTCGAGGCTCGAAATCACCTGTCCATGGCTGCGATCGAGGCTTTCGGCCACGCGAAGGATCGATGCCAGGATGCGGACGGTCCGGCGAAGCCCCGCTGGCAGGCCGGCGTACTCGTCGTGCGACCGTTTCGGCGTTCCGCGGCGGTGATAGCGGGCCACCAGCGCGATCACCTCGATTTCGTCCGGCTGGAAGCCGCGCAGGTCACCGTTCTTGATCAGGTAGTACGAGTGGCGGTGATGCCGGACGAAGCTGATCAGGGCTCCGATGTCGTGCAGGAGCGAGGCAAATTCGAGCCATTCGCGCTCGCGGTCCGTCATGCCGTGGATCGATCGCGTCTGGTCGAAGAGCGCCAGGGCCAGCCGGGTGACGTGCTGTGAGTGGGGCGCGTCGTAATTGCACCGTTCCGCCAGCTCGATGGTGCTCCGGCGCCGTACGTCCGGGATGGTGTCCACCCGCTCGATTCGCCGCTTGTTCCGGCGCACGTAGTCGAGCACCAGCCCCTCGCGCAGCGCCAGGTCGCAGAGCGTCAGGTCCTCCGCCCCAAGCCGCCTCAGGATCGTGTCCAGCAGTACGACGCCGGCCACCATCAGGTCGGCGCGACGCGGATCCAGGCCGGGGACCAGGAGGCGCTGCTCCAGGTCCAGGCGCGTGGACGTCTTGCGCACCCGCCGAAGCTGCTTCGCGGGAATGCGCAGGTTGCGCAGCTCCGATGGAAGGGTCCCGCGCGACATGGTGCTCGCCACTGCGCCGAGGCTGAGGATGGTGCCCGAGGTGCCGATCACACGATCGAAGCCAGCCGCGGTGATCTGACCGCAGTAGCGGTCGATCTCGTCGTGAATGTGCTGCACCATGCGCCGCTCGTCACGGTTGGTCAGCGGGTCGCTCTTGACGAATCGTTCGGTCAGTCGGATGACGCCCAGCTTGAAGCTGCGCGCCAGCTGGATGCCGCCGGAGGTGCCAAGCGTGATTTCGACGCTGCCGCCGCCGATGTCGATGACGACCGCGCGGCCGCTGCCGACGTCCACGCCGTAGACCGCCGCCTGATGGATGAGGCGGGCTTCGTCGGCGCCGGTGATCACGCGGGCGCGAATGCCGGTCTCGGCCTCGATGCGCGACAGGAACTCGCCGCCGTTGCGTGCCTCGCGTGTGGCGCTTGTCGCCGCTGCGAGCACGGCATCCACCTGCCGCGCCTGAGCCAGGCGCTTGAACTTCACCAGCGCCTGGAGCGCGGCATTCATCGCCTCATCGGTCAGCGCCTTGCCGTCGAGTCCGCCCGCGCCGAGGCGGACCATCGCCTTCTCGCGGTCGATGACCTCGAAGGACAGGTCCTCCCGCACACGCACGACCAGCATGTGCACGGAATTCGTACCGATGTCGATTGCCGCTACGCGCATGACCCGGGCGACGGTCGCCCCGATTTATAGTACCGGGAGTACATGGCTGTCACGGTAGGACGATCTGAGCTGTTGATTCGCCAGCGGCTCAGTGCCCTCGCCCGTATGCTGCCCGGCGCGCGTGCGGGAGACGTGAACGCGATTCACCAGGCCAGGGTTGCGACTCGGCGTCTCCGCGAGGCGCTGCCGCTCGTGGCGCGCGGAAGAGCGGCGCGAAAAGTCCGTCGCGCGGTTCGCCGCCTGAACCGGACCCTCGGGCCGGTGCGTGAACTCGACGTGGCGCTGCTGACGCTCAACGAGATGACCGGCACGCGTGACGTCCCGCGCGCTGGCGTCGTGGCCCTGCAGCAGGTCATTCGCCAGGAACGCTCGCGGATGCACCTCGACATGCGTCGGACGATCGACAACAGCGACCTCGACAAGATGGGCCGGAAACTCGTGCGCGCGGCGAAGAAGCACGACGCGCTCGGGCCCAGGGCCCGTGCCGCGGACCCGAAACAGCTCGGCGCCGCCCGTGCGCGTGCCGCGCGGCGCGCCGAGCGGCTCGCCGCCAGCATCGAAAACGCCGCCGCCATCTATCTTCCTGATCGGCTGCACGAAGTCCGGATTGCGGTAAAGAAGCTGCGCTATGCAATGGAGATTGTCCGCGAGTTGAGCGCGTCTCGCGCCACGGTCCGCATTATGACGCTGAAACGGGCGCAGGATCTCCTCGGGCGCATCCACGATCTCGAAGTGCTGATCGCGCGGACGCGTGCCATTCAGGGTTCGCCCAACGCGCCGACGCTGCGCGTGTCGGCCGACATGGATCTTCTGGTGCGGCGGCTCGAGACGGAGTGCCGCCGGTTGCACGGTCGTTACATCACAATGCGTGTGTCACTCCTCTCGATCTGCGACTATGCCACCGCGCTCCGTCCCGCCGGCCGGCGCGAGTCGGCGGCCTGACGTCATGTCCACTCCAACTGAGCTCTATCTTGTTCGCCACGCCATCGCGGCCGACCGCGGCGGCGAGTGGCCGGACGATTCGAAACGCCCCCTCACCGAGCGTGGCACCAGCCGCTTCAAGGAGACCGTCAAGGGGCTGCGGCGGCTCGACGTCGTGCTCGATGAAATCTTCACGAGCCCGCTGGTGCGCGCGAAGCAGACAGCGGAGCTGCTCGCGGCCGGACTGGAAGGCAAACCGCCGGTCAAGACGCTCGACGCCCTTGCACCTGGGCACACACCATCGGCGGTGATGAGCCAGCTCGCGCGCGTCGCGAAGCGGCGACGCATTGCCATCGTCGGCCACGAGCCTGATCTGGGCGAGCTCGCCGCGCATCTGATCGGCGCCGGACGCGCCCTCGCGTTCAAGAAGGGCGGTATTTGCCGTATTGAGCTGGGCAGCCTGACGTCGAAGAAGGCCGGCTCGCTGGCCTGGTTCCTCCCGCCGGGTGTTCTGCGACAGGTGAAACGATAGCTCCCGCCCTCGTGTCCGCAGCCTCCGAGCGCGTCGCCATCATCGTCAATCCCATTTCGGGAACCGGGGGACGTCCGGAGCTGGCACGGCGGCGGATCGCCGATGCCGAGGCGGTGCTTCTTTCGCGCCGTCTGGACGGACGCGTGCTCGTCACGGAACAGTCCGGACACGGTTCGCTGCTCGCCCGTGAAGCGATCGCCGAGGGGGCGTCGCTCGTGATCGCCTGGGGTGGCGACGGGACGATCAATGAGGTCGCATCGGAGCTCGTGTTTCGCGACGTCGCCTTGGCGGTCATTCCCAGCGGCTCCGGGAACGGCCTTGCGCGAGAGCTGAAGATCCCGTGCGATGTGCAGCGAGCGTTCGAGGTTGCGTTTGGCGGCACCGAGCGCGTCATCGACGCTGGAGAAATCGAGGGACGACTGTTCTTCAACGTCGCGGGCGTTGGCCTCGACGCGGAGGTGGCCCATGAGTTCGCCGCCACCGGGCTCGTCCGTCGCGGCTTCCGCCGCTATATCGAAATCGCCATGCGCCGGCTGCTGTCGTTCAAGGCTGGTGAATACAGGATCGTGTGCGATGGCGTGGCGACGGAGAACCGGGCCCTCGTGGTGGCGATCGCCAACGGCCGCCAGTACGGAAACGGCGCCATCATTGCGCCTGCCGCCCGGATCGACGACGGGAAGCTGGAAGTGATCGTGATCGGTGAGCGGTCGGTGCTGAGGGCCGTGGCGCAGATACCGATGCTCTTCACCGGACGCATCGCGCGCGTGCCGGGCATTACGATGACCGCCGCACGCGAGGTGAGGATCGAGTCAGCGGGCCGGATGACCTATCACGCCGACGGCGAGCCGTGTCAGGCCGGGACGTCGATCGGCGCCCGCATCAGGCCGCGCGCGCTGCGCGTCCGCGTGCCATGAAAAGCAGCTGAGGCTCAGGAGGTCTGGCCGGAGAGCACCCGCCGGACCTCGACAATAAGCGTGTGCGGCGGGCAGGGCTTCGGGACGAACCAGTCGCAGCCGGCAAGGGTCGCACGCTCCAGCTCGCCGGCACTGTCGTAGGCGGTCAGGGCGACGACAGGGATGTGGGCCGTGCCGGGGTCGGCTTTGAGCCGTCGGGTGGCCTCCCAGCCGTCGATGCCGGGAAGGCTCAAGTCCATCAGAATCACGTCAGGAGACCGCTCAGCCGTATAGGCAATAGCGGCCGCGCCGTCGCCAGCCTCAATCACCTCAAATCCCGAAAGAGCCAGCTGCTCCGCGTACAGGCGCCGGAGATCGGACTGGTCCTCGACGAGCAACACCAGCGGATGTTCGCGTTCCTCAGTGGTCGTCGTCTGAACAGTTCCGGTCACCATGGCGATTATCCCACTGGGCGCCGCAGCCCTTGCGAAGGCGGCGTCGCTTTTCCCGGCCGGGGCCCCTTGCCGCCTCAGCTATGATGACGGGCGATGATCAACCTCGAACAAGCCCCCGCGCCGTCCGCCGGCCTGTCGATCGCACAGCGCTGGCTGCCGGCGCTTCTACTGCTCTTCATCGGCTCCGGCTGCGCCGCACTCATATACGAAGTCGTCTGGTTCCAGCTGCTGCAACTCTCAATCGGATCATCCGCCGTGTCCCTTGGCGTCCTGCTCGGGATCTTCATGGGCGGCATGTGTCTCGGGAGCCTGCTGCTTCCCAGGTACATCGATCCGAAGCAACATCCGCTCCGTGTCTATGCGTACCTCGAGCTCGGCATCGGCCTCTGCGGGCTGATCGTCCTGTTCGCGGTGCCCGTGGTCGGCGACATCTACACAAAAATCGCCGGCACGGGGCAGGCGAATCTGTTCCTGCGGGCCATCGTGGCGGCACTAATGCTCCTTCCGCCCACGTTGCTCATGGGGGCGACGCTGCCCGCGATCGCCCGCTGGGTTGAAGCGACGCCGCAGGGAGTGGCATGGCTCGGCTACTTCTACGGTGGCAATCTGGCCGGCGCGGTCGTCGGCGCCATGGTGGCCGGCTACTACCTGCTGCGGGTGTACGACATGGCGATCACCACATTCGTGGCAGTCGCCCTGAACGTCTTCGTCGCTGCGCTCGCGCTCGCAATCGCCAGCCGGACGAAGGAAGCTGTGGCGGTTCCTGAGGCATCGGCTCCCACAGTGCCGACGCTCATTCCCGGCGCGCGTCTCGTCTATATCTCGATCGCGCTGTCCGGCCTGACGGCGCTGGGTGCGCAGGTCGTCTGGACGCGCATGCTGTCGCTGATCTTCGGCGCGACGACCTACACGTTCTCGCTGATCCTCGCCGTCTTCCTCACGGGTCTCGGCATCGGCAGCAGCCTGGGTGCTGCAATCGCCAAGGGCTCATCCAATCCGCGCATCGCGCTCGGCTGGACACAGGTGGGTCTCTGCGCTGCGCTCGCATGGGCGGCGTACTCGACCGGGGCGTCGCTGCCGTTCTGGCCGATCAACCCCTCGATCTCGACCTCGCCGGTCTATACGTTCCAGCTCGATCTGATGCGTGGCATCTGGGTGATGCTGCCCGGCGCGATTCTCTGGGGCATGAGCTTTCCGCTGGCGCTCGCCTCGGTGGCTGCGCGCGGTCAGGATCCGGGACGGCTGGTCGGCGGTGTCTATGCGGCCAATACGCTGGGCGCCATCATCGGCTCGCTGGTCACCGGCCTGATCCTCGTCGCGACCATCGGCACCCAGATGACCCAGCAGGTGCTCATCGGCCTCGCCGCGCTGTCGGGGCTGCTGATGCTCATGCCGGGCGAGGGTGAAGTGCGTAGGCCGCTTGGCTCGACGCCTGTCGTGGTCATCACGGTCGCGCTCGTCGCCGGGTTACTGGCGCGCGCGGTGCCGCCGCTGCCGGGCATTCTCGTCGCCTACGGACGCTACGCCGCAACCTGGGTCGGCCAGAACGAGATCGTGTTCGTCGACGAAGGTATCACCGCGTCCGTCGCAGTGAGCCGTACGCCCAACGGCGTCTTGAACTATCACAACGCTGGCAAGGTGCAGGCATCGAGCGAGCCGCAGGACATGCGGCTGCAGCGCATGCTCGGGCACATCACGACCCTCGTGCCGAAGAATCCGGCACGCGTCCTCGTCATCGGCTGCGGCGCCGGTGTCACGGCCGGGGCCGTCTCGATCGACCCTGCGGTGAAGCGGCAGACGATTGCTGAAATCGAGCCGCTGGTCCCGCGAGTCGTCTCGACGCACTTCGCTGAACACAACTTCGACGTCGTCCGGAATCCGAAGGTGAACGTCCATCTGGACGACGCCCGTCACTACCTGCTGACGACGGACGAGAAGTTCGACGCGATCACATCGGATCCGCTCGACCCCTGGGTGAAGGGCGCGGCGACGCTCTACACGCGTGAGTTCTTCGAAGTCGTGAAGCAGCACCTCAATCCCGGCGGCGTGGTCACGCTGTTCGTGCAGCTGTACGAGAGCAGCGAGGCGGCGGCGAAGAGCGAGATCGCGACGTTCCTCGAAGCGTTCCCCGACGGGGCCGTGTTCGCAAACACGATCAACGGACAGGGCTACGACCTGGTGCTCTTCGGACAGCTCGGCGGCGGCAAGATCAACGTCGACGAGGTGCAGAAGCGCCTGAGCGATCCGGCAAATTCCGCTGTCGCTGAATCACTGCGCCAGGTGGGCATCAACTCGGCCATCGAGTTGTTCGCGACCTACGGCGGAAGCAAGCGCGACATGGAGAACTGGCTGCGGGATGCGCAGATCAACACCGACCGCAACCTCAAGTTGCAGTTCCTTGCCGGCCTCGGGCTGAACCTGTATCAGAGCGACGCCATCTATCAGGCGATGAAGCGCGACGCGAAGTATCCCGAAGGCCTGTTCGAAGGGTCGCCGGAAACGCTCCAGCTCCTTCGCGCACGGATCGACGCGAATCTGGGCGGTCGATCCTTCTAGTCTCTCGTCCCTGGGACGGAGGACTCAGACCACGACCCCCGGTCTGATGACTCCGTTCTTGGGCACGACGATGATGCCGCCGCGGATGAAGTAACCGTCCCCGTCGGCGTGATCGATGTTCTTTTCGTTGACAAGACGCGCGCCCGCGCCGATGCGCGCGTTCTTGTCGATGATCACGCGATCCAGGACCACATCCCGCCCCACACCCAGCGCCGGCAGATCGCCGGGCGGCTCGCCGTGTTCGTAAAAATCAGCGCCAAGCAGGACCGAGCGCTCGACACGCGCGCCGGTTGCCACGACGCCGCGGACGCCGACGACCGAGTCGCTGATCTGGCACTCGTGCAGCGAACACCCCTCGCCGACGATCGATCCGGTCAACCGGCAGTCCTTCATCCTTGACGTGGGAAGGTGCCGCAGGTGCGTGTAGATCGGCCGCTGCGGGTCCCAGAAGCGGAACGGCGCGTCTGGCCTCCCCAGCATGATGTTCGCCTCATAGAACGATTCGATCGTCCCCACGTCCGCCCAGTAATCCCTGTGGAGGTAGGGCATGACCTTGTACTTGCCGAGCGCGTTCGGGATCAGTTCGCGGCCGAAGTCGATGCCGGCCTCGCGATGCAGCATGTCGATGAGCGCACGGCGTGTGAAGACGTAGATTCCCATCGAGGCCATGAACGGCTGCTCGTCGCTGTGCGTCGCGAACGTCGAGCCGGGCGGGATGCTGCGCTCAATCTCGGCGAGCCGCTCGGGCTTCGGCTTTTCCTCGAACGCGACGATCGTGCCGTCGCGGTCGAAGCGGAAGATGCCCATCTGCGTGGCCGTCTCCACGTCGACGGGCTGTGCCGCGATGGTGATGTCGGCGCCATGCCTCTTGTGCGTATCCACGAGCGCCGCGTAGTCCATGCGGTACAGGTGATCGCCGGCGAGCACGAGCTCGTACTCCGCGTCGTGCTGGGTGAAGTGGCGCACGGCCTGCCGTACTGCGTCGGCCGTTCCCTGGTACCAGTTCGGGTTATCGGGTGTCTGCTCGGCGGCCAGGATCTCGACAAAGCCGCCCGAGAAGCGATCGAGCCGGTACGTGCCGGAGATGTGCCGGTTGAGCGATGCAGAGTTGAACTGTGTCAGGACGAAAATGCGGCGGATTTCCGCGTGCAGGCAGCCGCTGATCGGGACGTCGATGAGCCGGTATTTGCCGCCGATGGGAACCGCTGGCTTGGAACGCGTGGCGGTGAGCGGATAGAGCCGCGACCCCTGGCCCCCGCCCAGGATGATTGCCAGGGTGTCGTTCATCATGACGGCGATTATGACCCAGCGAGTTCCACCTCCGCTGGACACAGTCTCCGCGACGCTGAGCGTATCGTCGCGGACCCGGCAGCTAGTGCAGATCGAAGGCGAGCAGGATCTCGTACGTGAAGGCGGCGATCGCGCCTGACGCGGGGATCGTGATCACCCACGCCCAGACGATCTTTCTCGCGACGCCCCATCGGACGGCAGACAGCCGGTGCGTTGACCCGACGCCGACGATTGCGCCAGTGATGGCGTGCGTCGTGCTGACCGGTATGCCGAAGTGCGTGGCGGTGAAGATGGCGATCGCCGCGCCCGTTTCGGCGGCGAAGCCTCCCACCGGCTGCAGCTTGGTGATCTTTGTCCCCATCGTGGCGATGATGCGCCAGCCGCCGGCCAGCGTCCCGAGGCCGATGGCGGCGTACGCCGCGAAGCGAACCCACATGGGCACGTCGAAGCTCCCGAGGTATCCCGCGCTGAAGAGGACAGCCGTGATGATGCCGGCAGTCTTCTGGGCATCGTTTCCGCCGTGATTCAGGCTGAAGAATGCTGCCGAGACGAGCTGGAGCCTGCGGAACCAGTGATCCACGCGATGCGGACTCGAGCTCCGGAAGATCCAGAGGATGGCCACCATCAGCAGATGGCCGATCGTCATGCCGATGAGTGGCGATAGCACGATGAAGGTGAGAGTCTTGGTCCAGGCGGTGCAGCTCGCACACATCACCGCCCCCATGCCGCCCTTGGCGACCGCCGCGCCGGCATACCCGCCGATCAGGGCGTGCGACGAGCTCGTGGGCAGCGCCAGCCACCATGTCAGGAGGCTCCAGAGAATGGCGCCGCTGAGGCCGGCGAAGATCACCGGCAGGGTGACGATCGTGATGTCTACCGTGCCCTTGCCGATCGTCTGCGCCACCCCGGTGCCGAAGACGAATGCCGCGATGAAATTGAAGAAGGCGGCCCAGATGACCGCCTTGCCCGGCGAGAGCACTCGCGTCGAGACGACCGTGGCGATCGAATTGGCGGCGTCGTGGAACCCGTTGATGTAGTCGAAGACGAGGGCGACAGCGACGAGCGCTATCACCGCGAGCAGCATTGGATCCATGCGTCAGCCGTGCTTGACGACGACGCCTTCGAGCAGATTGCCGACGTCTTCGCAGCGATCGGTGGCCGCCTCGAGGAAGTCGAGGATCTCCTTCCACTTGATGACGGTGATCGGGTCGTGCTCTTCGTCGAAGAGGGCGACGATGGCGTCCTGGTGCACGCGGTCCGCCTCGCGTTCGAGCTGATTCACGCGCGCAGCGATCTCGAGTACACCGCCGCGGCGCTTGTCGAGCGCGCCAAGCGCCTCCGTGATCCGGTCCATCGACTCGCAGACGATGTCGGCGAGGCGCCGGGCGCCGGGTCGGATGCGATCGATCTTGTAGAGACGCGTGACGGCAGCCGCTGCGTCAATCGCGTCCATCACGTCGTCGAGCGAAATCGCCAGGGCGTGAATGTCTTCGCGGTCGAGCGGAGTCACGAACGTCCGATTCACGCTGTCCACGATCGCGCGTGTGCGGCCGTCGCAGGCATGCTCAACGTCCTTGATGGCGTCGGCCTTCGCCATGTCCGGCGGGTCGCTGGACATCATCTGCTTGAGCAACTTGGCGCCCCCCCGGATTTCCTCGGAGAGGCCGACGAAGTCGTCGAAAAAGTGTTCGGAGCGGGGGATCAGGCTGAAGGCCACACGTACCTCAAATTGGAGGGACACTTCGGCAGCTCATCTGTCCGAAGCGGTTTGAATCGTACCAGATCGCGTTACATCGGGGTTACGTATGAGTTACATCGCATGCCCCGCCACGGATCAGCAACTGCCCTCATGACAGAACGGCTGAACTGCCCTGAGGACAGCTCAGCCGCGGCGATCGGTGATTCGACCAATTAGAGAACGCCTGTAGATACAACAGTTACGCGTTTCCGCCCGATGGCACAGCGCTTGGACTATCGGGTCTCTGAACGTCTCAGAAGGAGGCGAAGGAGACAACGATGACGATCAGTCCCGTGTCGGCAGCAGTAGCAGGAGCGTTGATCTCAGGCGTAGCGATGTACGCCGTAGGCCCCCGTGCGGAGCGCGTTGACGCGTTTGCGTCGCAGCCTGCGTATGTCCAGACCGTCGATGGCCAGATCATCCCGGTCACGCCGGCCGCTCGGCCAGGCTATGTGAGCACGCTGCAGCCGGCGGCGGTTCCAGTGGCCGCGGTCGCACCGCGAGCAGTGACACCCACGCGAACCGTCTATCGGGCCGCGGCGCCTGCGCAGGAGCGCGTGGTCGTACAGCGCGAGCGCAGTGGGCGGTCGTGGACGAAGACCGCCATGGTCATCGGCGGATCGACAGCCGGTGGCGCAGGCGTGGGCGGGATCGTCGGAGGCAAGAAGGGCGCGCTGATTGGCGCGGCGCTCGGCGGCGGCGCTGCCTCGATATACGAGGCGAGCAAGCGCTAGCCGGACGTCGGCCGGTGGTACGCCTGGGGCGGGGGGCCACACACCCCCGCCCCTCATCTTTGTACAAGCAGGCCTAAGGCTTAAGGCCGAAGGCCCAAGAGGGGCGTGATTATTTGTTGGAGCCGAGCCAGGTGAAGGAGATCCCGCCTCCGCCTGGAGCGGCTGCGGGCGCAACGGCAAACTTTCCGTTGCCATGTCCGACGGTCACGCTGCGGCCTGCGACGATGCCGATTGCCGCGCCGAAGGTCACATCGCTGAGGAAGTGACGTTTGTCCTGGATGCGCGACGCGGCCACGTAGGTCGCGAGACCGTACGCGGGGACCCCCACCTTCCAGCCGAGATCGCGCTGCAGCACGGTGGCGGTTGCGAACGTCACCGACGAGTGGCCCGATGGAAACGAATACTGCGTTCCATCAGGGCGTGTCCTGCCGACGCTCATCTTGATTGCCGCGGTCATCGATTGCGCGACGATCTGCGCCTGAATGAGGTCCGCGCCGATCACGGCCATCTTGCGCTGACCACTGATCTGACCTGCGGCGTAGGTGCCGAGAGCGAGCGCGAGTTGTGTTCGTGCGCCGCCGGCCGTCTCGCCAATGCGGAAGAAGCTCCCCATGCTCTGGGATCCGGAGAGCGTCCGCGACACCGTAGCGTCCGAGCCATGCGCAAGAGCGGCCCCGATGCCGCCGGCGGCAAGAATCGCCACGTTGGTCCAGGACGGAAGGTTGCGGAAGTCGTGGATCGCCTCAGCGACAACGCCGTTGATTGGCGCGGGTGCCGGCGAGGAGATTGAAGATTGAGTTGGCTTCTCGGAGGAACTCACCTGCGCTGCAACCTGCAGCGGCGATCCGACGAGAAGCGCCATTGAGCAGCAACCGGCAGCGAGCAGTTGCCCGGGCCTGAATCGAATGTGTCGGTCAGTCATTCGGTGTCCGATGGACGAAGTCCGCTTCAACACGGCGTGGCAGAAGCAAACGACAGGCCCGCTGCCGTCAGTAGCAGTATAGACGCGGAAGCGCCGTATTTGGTCGGAAATCAGCGCCGTTCGCGTGGCGGAACTTCCCGGTCAATCCCCACGATCTGCCAGCCGGTTGTCACCCTTTTGAACGTAAACGTAACCGGCATGGCCCAAACCGGGTGGTCAGGGTGGGTGGTCCTGACCGCGACCGTCACGAACTGGGCGCCGTCCAGAACCGCCGGCGGCGCCGCTGCCTTCGGTTCGGTGACGGTCGTCTCCACGGACCCGCTGGCGGTGTTGGTGGTGTTGTCGAATCGAGCCCACAAGAGCGTGTAGCGCGAAGGGGCTGAGGCGGCTCGCGCCGCAACGGCGGCATTCTCAAACGTCAGCACGCCGTCGTTTCCGAGTCGCGGTTCGACCAGCGGATTCACCGCCGTGATCCAGGCCTTCACGACCTTGTCGCGCCGCTTGATCAGCGTCGCGGCGACGTAGTCCGCCGCTTCCGGTTCGCTGTAGCGCCCCTTCGCCACGATCGCGCGGATCGCGTCGTCGGAGAATCTGGCGACCAGCCGCGCCCCCCAGAACGCATCGTCGGCGCGCATGTTGTCGAACGCCGGGTTGGGATATTCAGGCCGCCACTTCACGGCGTCGAAGGCGTCGCCCTCAAAGAGACCGACCGACTTCGCGCCTTCCCAGTACTTCGTGGTGATCCATGGCCTCACGTAGAGCCCGAGCGTTGCCAGCGTCTTGAACGCGGCCCCCCACTCAACGATGTACTCGTTGCCGGCGCGCAGCGTCTGCGGCTTGGTGCTGCCGCTGCCCATGATCGACCCGAAGTCGAACATGTAGTGGCGCAGCGACTTGCGGCCGTCGGGGCCTTCGAGCATGTCGAGCGAGTTGATGCCGCGCGAGTCGTCGTGGTTCAGCCACGCGGCAAACACGCGGTTGGCGCGCAGTTCGCGGCGATGCTCGTGCGCGTGAATGTCGTTCGGATCGTCAGGGCGTGTGCCGTAGTACTTGAAGTAGCCGCGATTTTCGCCCTCGGCGAACTGGCTGAGCGTGGCGAGGTACTTCCCGTTGGGCAATCGCGCGCCGCGGGTGAGGAGGCGGTCGACATCGCGGCGGGTGAGTGGCCGCTTGCGGCCGCTCAGGTCCACCGTCGTCGCGTCGCGGGAGATGACGATGCGGCTGGGATCGATTTCGACGATGTATCCCTGGACCACGTTGTAGCCGAGCGCGTGGTAGATGGCCGCGCCGATCACCTCGGCGGAACTGGCCATCCCCGGATTCGACGGCGGATCGAACTTGACCTGATAGAGCTGAGGACGCGGCCGTTCGTCCGAGGGATCGACGATCCGATAGCCGGGCGTAATCCCGCTGCTTTTCTCCCGGACGACGATCCAGTCATCGACGTTGATGGTGTCGCGCTGATTCGGGCCGCGCACGAGCTCGGCCACGGTCATGGCGCTCCGCCCGATCCGGTTGGTGAACCAGCTCGAATCTGGCACCTCGTCGATCGAGTTGACGTTGACGGCGCGGATGTCTGCCGTGTCGCCCTTCGGGAAGAAGGTGCTCTCGGCGAAGTCGTAGGCGTTGCTGCCCTCGATCTCCCTGGTCTTGCTGGCGTCGAGCGCGCGGTCGTCGTCCACCTGGATGGGATCGTCGGGAAAGAAGCGCGGTGCCGCGGCGCGCGGAGAGACGGCCGTCCATGCTGCCACCATCGCAGCGATGACGAGAGAAGCCCGGATCGCTCGCGGCTTAGAAGACATTGTTGAACCTGAAGATGAAGTGCTTGCCGTCGCTGCTGCCGAAGGCGGCGTCGATGCGCAGGAAGACGCCGTTGGCTGTTCCGAAACGGAAGCCGAAGCCGTAGTCGGACTCGAGATCCCGAAGGTTGAGATCCTCGAAGCGGGACGCAACCTTCCCGGCGTCGTAGAAGATCGCGCCGTCAACGGCGGTGAAGATCTCCCAGCGGTATTCTGCCTGCAGCAGCAGGGCATGGGTGTCGCGGAAGCGCAGGCGATGAAAACCGCGCAGGTCGTCGGGCCCGCCCAGCGGGCGCTGATAGTAGAAAGGTACCTGTGCGCCTTCGTCCGCATCCGACGCGGAGGCGAGCGCGCGCAGCGCGAGCACGCGGCGGCTGCGCAGCAGTGAGATGTACTGGCGGAGATCGATTTCCGTCCGCTGGAACGAATAGCGGTTGTCGTCCAGGTCGTCGAACCGCTGGTACGTGAACAGATAGCGCCCGCCGGCGCGTGGATTCCCGCGCGGCTCGCCGAGGTTGACGTCGACGGTTCCCTCGTAGCGCATGAAGTCAGGTTGTGTATCCAGGCCGGGAGCGGTCGAGTCGTCGAACCGCGTGCCGATCGAGTCTGTCGTGTTGGTCGAATGGACGCGCGGCTTCAGAAAGTCCGTTGCGCCTCTGACGATCAGCCATGACGCGGGACGTACCGAGGCGGATCCTCCAAAGACAGTATTCCGGTAACCGTAGAACACCTCGTCGGATCGAGCAGAATCGGCGCCGAGGCCGAAAAAGAGCTCTTCGGGAAAGTCGGACGCCTGCGCATGGACGTCGATCGCGAGCCGCTCGTCGAGCAGCCGCGGCATCTGCACGCGCCCATCCACGAGCCAGTACTTCTTGAACGACCCCATGGCGAAGGTACTGAAGTCCACTGGTCCGCCAAGACGGTGGCTCGCACGGTAGCCGGGGCCGATCGAGAAACCGCTGCCTGGTGTGATCGAGCCAAACTTCGGGTACAGGCCTTCTGCCGGATTGAGGATCCGCTCGAAGAGCCTGCCCGCCTCGAGATCGAGCAGGTAGCGTTCGAGACGCGTCGGCTCCGGTGCGTGCAGGTCCCGGGACTTCTCCTCACGCTCGGTGCGGAGCGCTTCGGCGCGTGTCTGCGGTTCGCGCTCCTGGGCGTCGACAGCCCAGGCGGGAGCGACGAACGCGGCGACGGCGATCAGAAATGTGCGGAATGGGATTCGAATCATGCGGCCACGCGCTCGGGTTCGGCTGTCAGGCGTCGATTCTCGCGCGCGAGGAATGCCGCGATCGCAAGCCACGCCCCGACGGCAAGGATGTTAACGAAAACGAAGGCCTGCAGCGATAGCTGGAGATTCCGGATGAACAGCAACACGGCGATGCTCGACAACAGGTCTCCGGCTCGCCAGAAGAACGTTTCGACAGCCTGCAAGGCTTTGTACTTGGCCTCCCGAGACGTCGGCAGGAAGAGTGCCCGTCGCACGGTGTTCTGTAGCGAATAGTCGGTCGCGTTCTCGGTGATTTTTGCGATGCGAATCATCGAGAGCACCGGGGCGAAGGCGAACAGCCCGTAGCTGCCCAGTGCGATCACCGGCAGGACGAACAGCGCGCCTCCGATGCCGAGATACTTGAAGATGCGCGAGACCAGAAAGAACTGGATCGCCATCGCCAGCGTGTTCTGCCAGAAGTCGACGCCTGCCATGGTGCCAAGGACGACTTGCGCAGCAGCAGCGCCGCCCGCCGCTTCCGCCGCCGCGGCCATTCCCCGGACAGTCGCGTTGAGAATGTAGTTGCCGTTGGTGTTGACGACCTGTGCGGTCAGCGTCAGCAGGCCAATGGCCAGCAGATACGGACGTCCGAGCACCAGCTGAAATCCGCCACGCCCGCCGATGGATTCCTCTTGCGGGCGCTGCTTCGTCACCGAGCCGCCGCGAGTGCGCCGGTCCCGGAAGTCGATCGTGTTCGTGAGTACCAGACACGTGGCCAGAATGACCGCGGCGACGACCATCATTCCGACGGGGCCCAGTTGCGTGGCCAGCCGCGAGGTCATGAACGCGCCGGCGACCGCCCCGACGGACCCGCCGAAACCGACGATGGCGAACAGCCGCTTTCCCTGTTCCGGCGTGTAGAGGTCGTTCGCAAACGACCAGAACTGCGCGATCACCATCAGGTTGAAGACGCCAATCCACAGATAGAAGAGGATGCCCACGGCGACCGGATACGCAGCGCTGCTGGCAGCGAAATAGAACGCCATCAACGTGACGATAAAAAACGCCGTCGTCGAGTTGATCAGGCGGATGCGATTCACACGACTCGCGAACGCGCTGTAGAGCGGCACGATGACGAGGAAGAGGGCCGCCAGGACGGCTCCCAGGTATGACGTGAGCTCGTCGCCCGGCAGCACGACTCCGCCCGGCAGCCGCAGATCTTGGGTCAGCAGCAGCGCCGAACGCACGGGCCGGATGCAGTAGTAGGCCGCGAGCAGCAGGAATCCGTTGAGCGCGAGCAATAGAACGGTGACGCCTTCGCCGGCGCGGACATCGGCCGCAAGGCTCAGGAGTCGATCGAGCGGCGATTTCGGCTGCTCGGTGGCAAGTGCAGTCGATGCAGACGTCATACAGCCGCCACTGACGTCACTGTCCTGGAACCCGTCGAGACCGCTAACGGGCCCGTGAGCTCCGGCACGTGGACTCGCCACCAGGCTTCCGCCGCTGTCACGTCCCATCCCTCACAGGCGCGGCAGTTATAGGCCATCCGGAACAGCTCGCCGGCGTTCTGCGGGCGCTTGTCTGGATCCTTCTGCAGGCACGCGAGCACGATCTCGTCCAGCTCGCGCGGAATCGGCAGCTCCGTGCGCTGCGAGGGGGGAACCGGGGGCGTGTTGAGGTGGTGCATCAGCATCCGCATTGACGTGTCTGCTTCGAACACGAGTTGACCGGTGAGCAGGTAATACGCCACGCAGCCGAGGGCATACACGTCCGCCCGGCGGTCCACCTCCACCTCACCGAGGATCGTTTCGGGCGCCATGTACGCCGGCGTGCCGGTCGTCGTGTGATCAATGGTCGAGAGCGTGTCGTTGGTGCGCCCCTGCTTCACCTTCACCAACCCGAAGTCGAGCACCTTCGCAAAATCGTATTCGAGTCCCATCCGGCACACATAGATGTTTGCCGGCTTGACGTCGCGGTGCACCAGCCCGCGGGCATGAGCGTCCGCCAGCGAGTGCGCCACCTGGCGAAGCAGGTAGATCACGCGGCTGGCAGGCAGAGGGCCGAATTCGCGCACGAGGGACTCGAGATCGCGGCCGGCAAGCAGCTCCATGACGTAGTAGAAGGCGCCGTCCTCGGTGACGCCGAAGTCGAATACCTGAATGGTATGGGGCGAGCTGAGCATCGCCGTCGCCTGGGCCTCGCGCTCGAACCGTCGCAGGACGGTTTTGCTCTCGGCCGCCGTCCGCGCGCCCAGCAGCTCGGGTCTCACGAGCTTGATCGCCGCATCGCGGGCCAGCAGCCGGTGCCGCGCGCGCCACACCTCGCCCATCCCGCCCGTGCCGAGAAGCTCGAGGAGGTGGTAACTCCCGAGATCCTGTGCCTCGTGCAGCCGTCGGCCGATGCGCTGCAGCACCTTCGACGGCACCATCGCGACGAACGCGCAGGCGACGTTCGGCCACGTCATGATGATGACGACGATGAGCGGCGGCGTCTGGAGGCCGGCGAGCGCTGCGATGCCGAACGCGAGCGGGTCCATCATCGCGGCGATCAGCGACGCGATGAGCATGCGCCGGGGCGCAGCCGGCGCAATCATCGAGTAGATGAGGATCAGCACGGCGATCCACGACACGCGGATCTCTCCAGCCTGCGGCAGCGCCGAGCCCCAGGCGTTGAGCGCTGCGATGCCGATGGCGTTGATCAGCATGAACGCCAGGCCGGCGTTGATGTGCTTGTGGTGGTTCCACGCCGATCGCTTGAAGATGAAACAGAGGACGCCTGACACCAGGGCCGCGACGGTCTCGACCGGAATCGTGCGCCAGTTGAATGTTCCGGTCCCGTTGGCGGCGGGAAGGACCGCGATGTCCATGAACAGCGCGAACGCCCAGAGGCTTCCCGCGACGGCGCTGAACACCGCCAGCCGCTGAATCTGCTCGGGCAGGAGCTCGTCCGGCATCCGGCCGGTCCGCCGTGCTTCTCCTGTCCGCGTGGACTCACGCAGTTTCGCAACAAGGCGCGGCGAGTCGGCCATCAGGTGGCGCTCCCGCGGCGGCGGCGAAGTTCCTTGAGGTTCATCACGATTGAATCGTTTGAGCGTAACAGGTCGTTGAGAATCTCGTCGCGGCCTCGCGCGCTGGCCGCCACGGGGGTGCTCGTGCCCAGGAACGGCCACAGCCGTTCCCGGATGTCCGCTGGCAGCACTTTTACCAGATACTCGAGCGCCGTGCCCCGGAGCTTGGGATCCGACGTGTGCAGGCCGCGATAGGCGATCTGCAGCGGCGTGGCCGGCAGCGCCAGCGACAATAGGACAAAGACGTGCGCCAGGCTCTGCCCCGCGCGGTCCTTGATGAACTCGTCGACGAACGACGCGCGCTCGTCGCTCATGGCGTCGAGCAGCTTGTGGCTTTCCCAGACCGGCCGGCTGACCGTCACTTCCCGGCGCACGACCTCGAAGACGCGTTCCTGGTCGATGCGCACCAGATCGTTCTTCGCGAGAATCGACGACAGCGATCGCCCGCACTGGAAACGGACCTCGAAGCGCGTGTCGTCCATGGCCATCAGCAGCGTGTTCACGGCGCGCTGCGACACGCAGATGGAAAACACCCGCGCCAGTCGGCGCCTGACGGCAAACGGCTGATTCGGATCGAGCAGGGCATCCGCGAGTGCGCCGAGCCGTTCCTCTGCGGACTTGCGCAAGGCGCGCACCGCATCCTCGGCGACGGAATCCCAGGCCAGCAGCGGGATGACATGCGGAACAAGGGCTGCTGACAGTCCCTCCTCGTCGCGAAGCACGTGCAGCACG
Organism: Vicinamibacterales bacterium; assembly: GCA_035537775.1. Taxonomy (GTDB): domain Bacteria; phylum Acidobacteriota; class Vicinamibacteria; order Vicinamibacterales; family UBA2999; genus Gp6-AA40. The sequence goes on from DATLLQ010000215.1 coordinate 56,517, forward strand.
CGATCGCGATTTCGCGATCGGAGCGCGAGAATGCGCTGAACCTCGGGATCGTCGACAGCGGCGTCCGGCTCGAGGGTCACCTCCTGTGTGATCGGTGTCGTTGCCGTCAGGTGGCGCGTCTTCATGATCGCCGTCCGTGTCGTCAGGTCTTCGATGTTCGAGAGATCGAGCTCGACGGCGCGGATGACCAGACTGCGTTCCAGCGTGTGGATGTATCCCCGGTTCAACTGCCTCGCGACGACGAGCGCCAACGCGGCGCTGAGGATCGCGAGCGACATCATCGTGTTGTACTGACTGGCCGCCGGCAACAGGATCACGAGGCTGATCAGGCCGCCGCCCAGCGCATCGCCCAGGCGATCGAATCCCACGTCGATGATTGATTTCGCGGCGCGCTTCTCCTCGCGCGGCACCGGCGTGTAGAAGATTTCGTACCCGGTTCGAAAGAGCGACCCGCGGAACACCGATTCGGCGCCTCTGACCGCGACGACGCTCCAGACACCCGGAAACGCAATCGCTCCGAGCCCGCCGACCCACAGCGCCAGCGGGGGCGTGCTCGTCGTGAGCGTCAGTCCGAGTTTGCTGAGTACGGTTGGGCCGGCAAAGAGCTGGAACAGCAGCGCGACGAACGCTGTCGCGGCGTAGTAGATCGCAAAGAACCGCAGCAGCGCTTCGCCGCGTCCGAGCGCCTCGACCGCCTGCGCCTTGAAGACATAGTCAACCAGCGTGGCGCCGAGCGTGCTGAGCAGGACAAATGCCGCGAGCGTCCGCAGGTACGGTGTTTCGGCGAGCGCCCGCAGGCCGGATCCTGGCGAGGCGGCCGCCAGATGCGCCGTGGCGTCGAGCATGCTGCCCGCCTGCATCGCTTCGTCATCAACTGCGTCCGGCGTCTGGGGACGCAGGCTCGCTGCCGTTGCACGCGCGAGAGCGCGGATCTGCCAGGCGCAGGCAAAGTTGAGCGCCGCGAGCACCGGAAACATCGCCGTCACCCCGAACATCGCCGCGACGCGGTCGGCGACCAGGGCGCCGACGAGGCCGCTGACCGTGCCGGCCGCTCCTATCCGGCCGAAGGTGCGTTTGGCGGTGTAGGGATCGAAGTGCTCGCTGACGATCAGCCAGAATCCGGAGCCGAGCATCGGGCCGAGGCCAGAAATCTGGAGATAGAGAGCCGTCGCCGCCAGCTTCGGCGCGACTGACATTAATGCCCAGTCGGCGAGGAGTAGCGCGGCGCTGATGGCGAACGCCGCCGGGACGAACGTTCCCGGCGCCACCTTTCGCAGACCGCGTGAGCTCAGCGCGATGAGGAGGATCGAGAAGCCGGCGGTCGCCACCACCATCGCCGGCAGCGCCGTGACGTCAAGGTTGGCGAGGAAGAGTGCGTCACGCGCGGCTTTGCCGGCAACGAATTGGGCGCCGACCACGCCTGCGCACGCCATGGCGGTCCTGACCGCCGCGGCCGGCTGCGCCTTTGGGAATTCCATTCGACCCGGGATGAGCGGGTCGATCGTATCAGAACGTCGGGCCGAGCTTGAGGAACACCCGCCAGCCTTCGCCGCCGCCGCCGCCGAAGTCCACGCGCGCGAAGTTCTGGTCGTCGGAGTGCACGCGCACGCCGAAGCCGTAGCCCCCCTTGAGGTTAGTCGCGCGGATGTCCTGCCAATTGGGGGCGACCTTGCCGGCGTCGGTGAATACCGCCAGAGTGACCCATTTCATCAGCACGTAGTGGTACTCGGCCGTCATCCACAGCGCGTTTTCGTCGCTGAACCGGAACTCATTGAACGCGCGGACCGTGTCCACGCCGCCGACGTACGGCAGGTAGTAGAACGGGACGCGGCTTCCGGTCTCGTTGTTGACGAAGCTGAACCCAAGCCGGCCGAACACGATATGTTTCTTGGCCTTATTGAGCGGGTGGTACTGGGTGAAGAGTGCATCGAAGCGTTTGAAATCGAAGAGATTGGTCGTCCGGTCATTCCAGAATCCCATTGCCGCGCGGTAGTAGCCGCCGCTGCGTGGACGCCCGGGCTCGTCGAGATAATCGACCTCGGCGTACAACGTGGTGTACAGGAAGTTCGGCTGCTGGATGAGGCCAGCTGCCTCGGCATCGACGAAGAGCTCTTCGATCGATGGAAACTTCTTGTCGCTTCCCGGGCCGACATCCGGCGTGGTGTACCCGAGCCGGACTCCCGATTCGAGCCACGACCACGGTTTGTACAAGGCAATCGCTCTGATGTCCTGAGAGTCGAGGTCGTAGCTCACCCGGTTTGACTCGAGTGACGACATGCCGAGACCGTAGAAGTCCTCCTGGGGGAAATCCTCGAGGCGATAGTTTGTCCAGAACTCGAAGCGCTCGCCATACGCCTGGAACCACCGGACCTTGGCGTCTACCGCTCTGTAGTTCTTGAAGCTGATGGCGGTTGAGAGATCGACGAACACGCTGCCGAGATGTGTGCGGTAGCCCGGGCCGATCGCAAAGCCACTACCCCTCGTCATGCCGCCGAGACGTGGGTACCACCCGTCGACATCCCCCGACAGCCGCTCCTTGATCTGATGATCGTCAGCCCATTTAATCGTCTTCTCGATGAATCCGCCATCGTCCTGCGGCGGCGGTGGTGGCGTTGGCACAGCGGCCGCGACAGCGGTTGTCGGCGGTGCTGCTGGCGGCTGCTGCTGATCAGGCGGCTGCTGCGCAGCGGCAGAGGTGGTTGCAAGCGCGAGGATTACCGCGCTTGTCCATGAGGACTTGGCCATCATCGCTACAACTCCCGTACTCCGTGGCCTTTGAGCAGGAACCATGCCGCTACGGCAGTCAGCAATACACCATTGACGATTAATACAGATGGGGCGCTCGAGAGTGTGGCGTTCCATCCGGCCGCCAGGCTGCCCACCGGCATCCCTCCGCGGAACGCCACCATGTAGATGCTCATCACGCGGCCGCGCATCTCGTTCGGCGCGTTGAGCTGTACGAGCGACGACAGCATGGCGAACACCATCACCATGCACGCACCGGCCGCGAACAGCACGATCGCGTTGAGCCACATCAGGCGCAGCAGCGCGAATACAACGATCAGCAGTCCGAACACGAACTGAATCACGAGGAGGGTACGCCCCATGTGGCGGAATCTCCCCAGCCACGCAACCACCAGCGCGCCCGTGACGGCGCCGCCACCTGCGGCAGCCATCAGATATGTGTACTCGTCGACGCCGCCAGCGAAGACGTCCCTGGTAAACACCGGCAGGAACGTCAGCAGCGGATTCCCGAGAAAGGTCGTCGTGAATCCGAGTACGCACAGCCCGATCAGGCCGGGGTTGGCGCGGACGAACGCGAAGCCTCCCTTCAGCTGTTCGTGCATCCCTGTGGTTGTCGGCGAAGGGATGTGCCGGACGTGCAGCGACAGGATGGCGACGATGACCGCCAGAAACGAGACGCCGTTGAGGCCGAAGCAGATGGCCATGCCGAAGGCCGCGAGCGCCACGCCAGCGATCAGCGGACCGATCACCCGTGCCAGATTGAATTGAATCGAGTTGAACGCAATCGCATTCGGCACGTGCTCTTTCTCGACGAGCGACGGCAGGAGCGACTGATAGGCCGGACCGCCGAACGCCTGTGCCATCCCGGTCGCGACCGACAGCGCGAGCACGTGCCAGATGCGGACGACGTCGAAGTAGACGAGTGCCGCGAGCGTGAAGGCCGCGGTCATCTGCACGTACTGCGAGGTGAGCAGGAGCTGCCGTCGATCGCGGCGGTCGGCGACGACGCCGCCAATGAGGGTGAAGAGGAGGATGGGCAGTTCACCGAGGAACGAATCGAGGCCGAGGAAGAACGCGGATGACGTGCCGGTGATCGTCAGGACGAGCCAGTTCTGGGCGACCTTCTGCATCCAGGTGCCGATGGTCGAGGTAAACGCGCCGAACCAGAGAACGCGGAAATCCCGGTAGGTGAGCGCCGCAGCGATGCGGCGAAGCGCCGTCACGCCCCTCAGCTTAGCCTTGTGACTGGCAAGTATCCCTTGACTGTATAAGTTGATTTAGGGACAATCTCTTCATGCCTCCCGTAAATCGAAACAAACCCGTTCGGGCTACCTCTTCGGAATCCGAATACACACTCATGGATTTCATGCGGGAGTTCCCGGACGACAAGACCTGCTTGGAGCACCTCTGGCGCACCCGTTTTGCCCCGGATGGCGAGACGGCGGACTGCCCGAAGTGCCGCAAGGCGCGGACGTTCAAGCGGTACGAGACGGCCCAGAAGCGCCCGTCGTGGACCTGCACCGGATGCGGACACCACCTGCACGTACTGGCCGGGACGATCTTTGAGAAGTCGTCCACGTCCCTGCACCTGTGGTTCTACGCGATGTATCTGATGACCAGCACGCGATGCGGCATCTCTGCGAAGCAGCTTGAGCGGGAGCTTGGCGTCACCTACAAGACCGCGTGGCGCATGGCGCACCTGATCCGCCACAAGCTGATGGCGCAAGAGGATTCTGAGCCGCTGGAAGGGTCCGTCGAGATCGATGAGGCGTATGTCGGTGGCCGTCGCCGCCTGAATCGTGGTGGCTCGCTCGGACGCCCCGGACCCACGTCGCACCTGACGCCGGTTCTCGGGATGGTGGAGCGCAAGGGGCGCGTGTTCGTGACGACCGTCCCGAGCGTAAAACGCGCGACGCTCTTCCAGCACATTGAAGAGCGCGTTTTGCCAGCGTCCACGATCTACACGGACGAACTGGAAGCGTACCGGACGATTCAAGGGTCCGGGTATCAGCATCGCAGGATCAACCACTCGGAGAAGGTGTACGTGAGCGGGGATATCCACACGAACACCATCGAGGGGTTCTGGTCGCTGACGAAGAACGGTATCCGTGGTGTCTACCATGCCGTTTCTAGAAAGCACCTTCAGGGCTACTTGAACGAGTACGCGTGGCGATACAACGAACGCCACTCTCCACGCGCGAAGTTCTCAACGCTTCTTCGCCGCGCGTCCCTTCTTTGATTTCTTTACTGGCGCGGCGGCTTTCTTCAAATCACCGAAGAAGTCGCCGCGCGTCGGAATCGGTATCTCTACGCCTGCCTTTGTCGTCTGAGTCTTAGCCATGCAGCTGCATCCCCTTATCAACGTCGCACTGAAACTAGATCGGGCCAAACAGCACATCCGAGAACTTGATGGAGAGATTGGGGAGTTTAAACGTCTCTACCCTGACGTATTCAACACCCAACTTGATCCGAGTACGCGCCGCTTCACACACACCATCGGCCATACCGGGAACGCACTCGACACCAGTAAGTTGAGCATCATCGCCGGAGAGGTGCTGCATCAACTGCGCTCCGCCCTCGATCACACCGTCGCCAGACTGCTGATAAAGATCCACGCGTCGAATCCCGATCTCGACCAGATCTTGGAACGGAGCGAATTTCCGATCTGCACCAAGCTGGTTAGCTACCAGTCCTACGACTGGACCAAAATACCTGGCATCTCTGCGGAGGCACGAAAGGCCATCAGTGACCATCAGCCGTGCAACCGA